>CAMGCK010000143.1 GCA_946040795.1 uncultured Lachnospiraceae bacterium | reverse complement strand
TTCCTGTAATCGGGCCTGTAATGCTTCCCCGGGTTCCTGCATCAGGCCCTGTACTGCTTCCCCGGGTTCCTGCATCAGGCCCTGTGCCACTTTCAAAATATAAGTATACTGCGCGCTTCGCCGTTCCAGTTCGATTCGTCGAACGGCCTTTCCATGTGCCCTGGCCGTATGCATGGTTTTGGGATGCCGATCACGATTTTTGGCGATAAAACGATCAGCCGCCTTCACAATTTCCGGCGTAGAACGGAAATTCTCCTCCATGAGCAGCGTTTTTGCGCCGGGGTGACGAGCCTCAAAACTGAGCAGGGCCTCCGGATACGCGGCGCGGAAGCCGTAAATACTCTGATCCTCATCGCCCACTTCGCAGAGATTTCCATCGGCCGATGTCAGAATTTCAAACAACATCACCTGAATTTTGGACGAATCCTGTGCCTCATCCACGCACACATAACGGCAGCGTTCCCGAAAATACCGCAGGACCTCCGGTTTGGTCCTCAGGATCTGGTACGCAGCGGTCAGCTGGTCATCAAAATCCATCGCCCGCTCCGCCTTCAGCGCCGCCTGATATCCGCGGTAAAGCTCGCCGATGTGATAGTCAGACTCCTTTTCAAGGTCGCGGATCTCATCGTCATCCAGGCACATGTTTTTAATGTAAGCAATCTCCTGACGAATGGCCGAGGTATCGCTCTCCGTCGGAAAACCCTGCTCCACCCGGCGATACACCGCAGAAAGGATCGCCGTCGTCTGTTTCTCATCGGCCACCCGGTACATGGTCCGGCCGATGCTCCTTCCGTAAAACGAGATCACTCTCATGGCAAACGCGTTGATGGTACTGAATCGTATACGAGCCGCCTCTTCCGCGCCAAAAATGCTTTCATACCGGCGTGCAAGGTCCCCCGCGCCGGCCACGGTGTACGTGAGCGCCAGGATGCTGTCCGGGTCGATGCCCAGTCCCATCACCATGTACCCGATCCGCGTCACCATGACCGTGGTCTTACCGGAACCGGGGACGGCCAGAATCATGACCGGCCCCTCCGTCTCCTGAACTGCACTCAACTGCTGCTCATTCAGCGGAATATGATATTGTTGAACAAATTCGTTGATCGTCATACCGTTCACGGTTCCGTTTTCTTCCGTCAATAACATTTTTTCGTATCAAAGCACTCATCGAATGCTCACTCTTTCTGCCGCAAAGTATCTGCAAATGCTCGCTCTTTCTGCCGCAAAGTATCTGCAAATGCTCACTCTTTCTGCCGCAAAGTATCTGCGAATGCTCGCTCTTTCTGCCGCAAAGTATCTGCAAATGCTCGCTCTTTCTGCATCAGGGTGTACGTCAAATGCTTACTCTTTCTTTGTCAGGGCATTTGCAAGTTCTTCCATCTGTGCCCGTGATGTTTCATTCAGCGCGCTTCTCAGGGTAACGACCGGTTCCAGGATCGTAACATTTTTCATGGTTTCCAGCATCGCGCGCATCTTCTTTGCAGCAAGCGGCCCCCAGCTTCCGTTCTCCATCAATCCCACCGTGCGGTTCTGATAGAATTTGGCCTGCAAGTGCTCCAGGAAGCTTTCTCCGGCCGGGAAAAGACCACCATCGTAGGTGCAGCATGCAACGACCATCCGATCATAACGGAACGCGTCTTCCACTGCTTCCGCCATATCATCGCGCGTCAAATCGCTGAAAGCCACCTTTTCACCCTTGGCGCGCAGCATTTCAACCAGTTCCAACGCCGCCTGTCTGGTGTGGCCGTGAATGGACGCGCACGCAACCAGAATGCCCCGGTCCTCCGGTGCATAGCTGCTCCAGGTATCGTACAGACCGATGTAATATCCCAGGTTCTCCGTCAGCACCGGTCCGTGGAGCGGGCAAATGGTCCGGATATCCAGTTCAGCCGCCTTTTTCAAAAGCCCCTGCACCTGCGCTCCGTATTTGCCGACGATATTGAAATAATACCGCCGCGCTTCACAAGCCCAGTCCTCTTCCGTATCCAGGGCGCCGAATTTTCCAAAGGCATCGGCAGAAAACAGAATCTTTTCCGATGCTTCATAACTCACCATCACTTCCGGCCAATGGATCATGGGAGCCATGACAAAGGTCAGTGTATGGCTGCCAAGGTCCAGGGTATCGTTCTCCTTGACCACAAGCCGACGGTCGCTGAAATCCTCGCCAAAGAACTGCTTCATAAGGGAAAATGTCTTTACATTACCGACGATCTGCATGGACGGGTAACGTTCCGCAAGTGCCTGAATATTAGCGGAATGATCCGGTTCCATATGATGGACGATCAGATAGTCCGGCGTCTTTCCGGCCAATGCCTCCGTCAGATTGTCCATCCACTGTGCGGATACGCGGCCATCGGCGGTATCCATGACCGCAATCTTTTCATCCATGATCACATACGAATTGTAGGAAATGCCATTCGGCACCGTATACTGACTCTCAAACAGGTCAATGTCGTGATCATCCACACCAATGTAGTACACATTTTCAGAAATCTTACTGATCATAAAA
>CAMGCK010000142.1 GCA_946040795.1 uncultured Lachnospiraceae bacterium | reverse complement strand
GTATCAGATTCAGAGCAGACAAAAAGAGCAGTTCTTAATCAAACATGAACTGCTCTGAATGTGATTCTTCAGAATTGTACCAATTCGCGGACGTTTTGCCAAGAAATCTATGGGGATAGTATCATTCCCTTTTAGTGAAAATGCTGAGACCCTGATTGAAAATTGAGCATGCGTAAAACAATTTTTGGCTGATTGTATAAACATATCCGAAAAAAGGGCATACTTCGCAGGCCTTCTTGCGGAGGCCTTTGAAAAACGGTATTCAGTGGAAAAGGCGCTTTATCAGGAAGGTTCAAATGTCCTTCCGATGTGCTGCATATTGCAGCATCCGCATTCCGGGCAGATATTGATGTTTAGGTTCCAAACTGCTTTCAGAAGTTCGGCCATAGACAGATTTGTATATCTTGCTTTGAAACGCTGACGTCCCTGGATCGTAAATATCAGTTTCAGGTTTTTTGTTTTGTATCGGTTATTCAGGAAACCATAGTACCTGATCTTCTGGAAACCGGATGGCAGCACATGCATCAGGTAGCGCCGGATGAATTCCACATTTGTCAGGGTGACCGTCCTGCGTGGTCCGCCAGGAGTTCTGCTTCTGGCAGAAAAAGCCACCTGCTGTTCATCTACGGACAGGATGCGGCTGTTCGATATGGCGACCTTATGGGTATACCTGCCCAGATATTCAATGGCGTTGCCAAAACCATTGAAAGTTTCTTTGATGTAAGGACACCAGTCCTTTTTATAAAGAGAATCCCGGAATTCAGACCATTCATAAGAATTGCGCAGTTTTTCACATGAGGCTGAAAAATCCAGCCGTCTGTTTTTGAAGAATGACTGCAGCCCCGCAAGAAATTTACCCTTGAACTTATCCCGGAGGACTTCCACCCGGATAAAGAAGTTTTTCTTTCCTTTGAGGATCTTATGGTCGGAAGTAAGCCCGGCGCCGGAAACGATGCAGTGCACATGCACATGGTAGTTGATTTCCTGGTCCCATGTATGGAGTACCTGGATGATGCCGGGTGTTGCCCCGAGATGTTTTTTGTCAGCGGCGAGTTCTAAAATGGTTTCGGCACAGCATCTGTGGAAGAATCCATAAAGAAGCTTCTGGTTACAGTAGATGAGGGGATTCAGCTCATGGGGAAGCGTGAATACCACATGAAAGTAAGGGGAGTCGATCACTTCTGCCCTGCGTCTGTCCACCCAGATCTCTTTTTGTACGGCCTGACAGTTCGGGCAATTCCGGTTGCGGCAGGAGTTATTGTGGAATTCTATGTGCCCACAGTCAGGACATTCTGAAACATTGCGGCCGAAAGCGCCGGTTTTACAGTGAAGGATAGCATGGGACGCTTTTTTCTGGACGTCAGATTGAAAATATTTGGAAGAACAATAGTCATCATAGGAAGCCAGCCAGATTTTCTGGATCATGAGTTTACTCACGAACAATCCCTCCCATCTGATCCAAAGGATTTTTCACTTTGGAAAGAGTAGTAGAAGCCAGATGGACATAGATCGTGGTAGAAGTCAGAGACTTGTGTCCAAGGTAAGCTTTTATGGTCAGAAGATCCGCGCCGTTTTCATAAAGGTGTGTTCCCAGGGCATGACGGAAGGAGTGGCAGGTAATGCGTCTGGGCCATCCAAGTCGGTCTTCATGTTCATGGATGTGACGGGAAAGGAAAAAGGTATCGATGGGTCTTTCCGGATCAAACTGTTTTGGAAAAAGCCAGCCTTTTGGCCTGCCATACTGGAACCAGTAATCCGTAAGGATGTCCAGGGCATAGGAAGAAAGCTGTGCGTACCGGTCAAAACGGTTTTTGCTGTGTGTGATATGCACCCGCATTTTTTTACGGTCAATATCTTCATACCGGAGATGGCAGAGTTCGCCTATGCGTAAGCCGGAAGAATACATGAGAGCGACCATGGCTTTTTGTTTCAGGTCAGGAAGGGTGTTAATAAAAGCGAAAGTATCTTCCTGAGAAGGGACGTATGGGAGATAAAGATCAAAACGACGCATAGGGAGCTGGGTATCATCCCAGGGCTTGTGAAGGACATACAAAGTAAAAAAACGAAGTTGGGAAATACAATGGTTAATGGTACGGTCAGAGAGATTCTTTTCCTTTTGGAGCCAGCAGATAAAGCCGCGCAGTTCATCCCAGGAAACATCTTCCGGCATCTTGTGCAGGATGTCGGAAAGATAATGTAAATAGACACGAATATAGGTAGAGTAAGATTTGACAGTATGGTCAGTAAGACCACGAAGGGAGATCATCTCCCGAAATTTTATTAAATAATCGTCCATGATGGAACCTCCTTTGTAATAAATGATCGAATGATTGAGAGACCATCATTAATAAGGAGGCGGACGATAAAAATTTTCAGATATGTAGTTGTTGAGATTAAAAATCCATGATAGACTAAACATAGCAGTTTTTTATATAGTTTATTGATGTGATAGGGGTATCTCAACAATACAACATATATTTAAAAACTGCTATTTTTTTTTGAAAAAGTAGTGGTTTCACGTAC
>CAMGCK010000141.1 GCA_946040795.1 uncultured Lachnospiraceae bacterium | reverse complement strand
TTGACATCAACACGACTGTCTCCACATGCACCGTCTGCGGAAACATATCCACCGGCTGCACCTTCTCCACCCGATACCCATACTCCTGCGTCAGGATCTTCAGATCCCGCGCCAGCGTTGCCGAATCGCAGGAAACATAGACCACTTTATTCGGCGCCATCCGGCCGATGGTCTCAAGACATGCCGGATCACATCCTTTCCGCGGCGGATCCACAGAAATCACATCAATGCGCTCCTCCGGATGCTTCGCGAACCACTCCGGCAGCACCTCCTCCGCCTTACCGACATAAAATTCCGTATTATCAAACCCATTCAGAACCGCATTCGCCTTAGCATCCACGATGGCCTGCGGCACGATCTCCACGCCGTACACCTTTCTGGCTTTCTGCGCCAGGAACAGCGAAATGGTGCCAATACCACAATACAGATCCCACACATTCTCGCTGCCGGTCAGCCCGGCAAACTCCAGTGCCTTTCCATACAGCACTTTTGTCTGCACCGGATTTACCTGAAAAAAACTGTTCGGTGAAATGCGGAACCGCACATCGCCGATGAAGTCTTCAATATATCCGGGACCATAAACCACACGGGTATCCGGAGACAGGATCGTATTTCCGGTAGTTTTATTGACATTGATGCTGAGCGTTTTGAAGCCGTCGATCTTCTTCAGAAGAGCAAGCAGTTCCTCTAAGTGCGGCAGTTTCTCGCCCGCAATCACCATACACAGCATGACTTCCCCTGTCACAAACCCCTTACGGATCAGCGCATGCCGCACCAGTCCGCGTCGGCTCGTTTCATCGTATGCGCGCACCTTACAGTCTGTCATCCACTGCTTGACCGCGCGGATCACTTCTGCCATGGTTTCCGGCGTCAGCACGCAATCCTCCATGTCGATGATATCGTGCGTATGCCCCGCATAGAAGCCCGCCACCAGCTTGCCGTTCTTATCATACCCAAAGGGGACCTGCGCCTTATCACGGTAACGCCACGGATGGTCCATGCCGAGACACGGTTCGACCACGATTCCACGCATTTCCTGAGAATTCTCCCGCTCATTATGTTCCGTCATCTCCACTGCTGTGGAATCATCCGCAGAATCTGTCTTCTCATCGACAGCAAAGCCTCCGATCCGTCTTAAATTTTCCTTCACTTTATCCGTCTTGAACTTCAGCTGCGCCGCATAGGATGTTTCCTGGATCTGACATCCACCGCAGCTTTTGGCCCGCGGACAACGCGCTTCCACGCGCTCCGGCGCCGGCTTCACCACCCGCATCAGTCTGGCATAGCCGTACGTCTTTTTCAGTTTCATGACCTTGCATTCCACGACATCGCCCACGCAAGTGTCTTTAATAAACAAAGGGAAGGCGTCGACTTTACCAACGCCTTCTCCTTCTGATGTGAGATCTGTGATCTCAACGGTATATAATTCGTTTTTTTCCATATGATTCTCCCATCCGCAGGGAGCCTGTGCCCTGCTCTGTTTTTCCCTGGAAGTTTTCCTTATATCTTATTTGTCCTTGGAAGTTTTTCTGATATTGGTTCCCAGGAACCGGTTCAGTCCCAGAAAATCCATAGAGGTCGTCTTGTCGAATTCCTCGACCATGATCTCCAGTTTTGCGTCAGTATCGTCCGCGTAATAAAGAGCCATCGCTTCAATAAGAGAGGGCTTCTTAGGTGAACCGTACTCCAGCTGCCCCTGATGTGCCAGAATGCAGTGCAGGAGCTCGGTCTCCAGTTTCTTCGGGAAGCCGCCCAGCTTTGAGATCCTTTCCTTCACCATCGTATAACCGATGACAATGTGACCGATCAACTGGCCCTCATCGGTATAATCATTCTCCGGGAAATCGGACAGTTCCCTCAGCTTGCCCACATCGTGGAACATGGCTGCCGTCAGTAAAAGATCCTTATTCAGGGAGGGATACTGCAGGCAGAAGAAATAGCAGAGCTGCGTGACGCGAAGCGTATGCTGCAGCAGACCGCCGATGAAATTGTGATGCACGGATTTCGCTGCAGAATGTGCCTTAAATGCCTTGACGAATTCCTTGTCTTCCACGAAGAAGGAATCTACAAGCGCTTTCAGATTGGGCTGTTCGATCTTGGCCGCAAGATTCATCAGATCCTTGTACATTTCCTCTGTGCCGTACGTGGAGACCGGCAGATAATCTGCCTCATCATATTCCCCCGGATCCGCGCGGCGAATGCGCTTAATGCTGAACTGCAGCGCGTTGTTGTACAACGTGACATCACCTTCTGTCAGGATATAATCATTGACTTCAAAATGACCGATGCTGTTTCCCAGTTCCCAGACCTTGGCATCCAGCGTACCGGTCTTATCCTGCAGTTTCAGCGAATAGTAACTTTTTCCGCTTTTTGTGGTGCCTGTAACCTTCTGCTTGCAAAGATAGATCTGTGAAATGTGATCACCCTCGCGTAACTCCTGAATATAAACCATAAATTCCTCTTTTCTTTATCTGCTGCCAAACCGGATCTCAAGTGCCATCGGTTCATAGCCTTCCACTGCTCGGCGTTCGATTTCCACAATAACGTTTTGACCGG
>CAMGCK010000140.1 GCA_946040795.1 uncultured Lachnospiraceae bacterium | reverse complement strand
GGAACGCGAGAGTGCGAAGCACGGAGCGGTCCGCTTATCAGTAAAGCAGCCGGAATTATATTACAATTTGAAATCAAGGAGTTCATTATGAAGATTTTAGTAACGGGCGGCGCCGGCTTCATCGGCGGCAACTTCGTTCATTATATGGTCAACAAGTATCCGGAGGATGATATCGTCAACCTTGACCTTCTGACCTACTGCGGTAATCTGGAAACGCTGAAGCCGGTTGAAGGCAAGCCGAACTATCGTTTTGTCCGCGGTGACATCGCAGATCGTGAATTCATCTTTGATCTGTTTGAGAAAGAACATTTTGACGTGGTCATTAACTTTGCGGCGGAATCTCATGTAGACCGCAGCATCAAGAATCCGGAAATCTTTGTTCAGACCAACGTTCTGGGCACGACTACGCTGATGGATGCCTGCAACAAGTACGGTATCAAGCGTTATCATCAGGTTTCTACGGATGAAGTGTATGGTGACCTGCCGCTGGATCGCCCGGATCTGTTCTTCACGGAGGATACTCCGATCCATACATCCAGCCCGTATTCTTCTTCTAAGGCATCTGCGGATCTGTTCGTCATGGCATACCATCGGACCTTTGGTCTTCCGGTAACCATTTCACGCTGCTCCAACAACTACGGTCCTTACCAGTTCCCGGAGAAACTCATTCCGCTTATGATCAGCCGTGCGCTGGATGATAAGAAGCTTCCGGTCTATGGTGAAGGCTTAAATGTTCGCGACTGGCTGCATGTCTACGATCATTGCGTGGCCATCGACCTTATCGTGAGAAACGGCAGAGTCGGTGAAGTTTACAACATCGGTGGACATAACGAGCGCACGAACATGGAAGTTGTTAAGACGATCCTGAATGCACTTGGCAAGTCCGAAGATCTGATCGAGCATGTAGAAGACCGTAAAGGTCACGACCGCAGATATGCCATCGATCCCACAAAGATGGAGACTGAGCTTGGCTGGAAGCCGGTTTATACCTTTGATACCGGTATCCCGCAGACCATTCAGTGGTATCTGGACAATAAGGAATGGTGGATGAACATCCTGAACGGTGAGTATCAGAACTATTTTGAGAAAATGTACGGTTCCAAATTGACGGAGATGTAAACACGATATCCGATTGATAAAACAATGAATACAGGCAGCATGACCGGGTGGGAGTGCTGCCTGTTTATGGAATGACAGGAGAGTATATGAAAGTTTTTGTTACGGGTGTTGCGGGCCAGCTGGGCCACGATGTTGTAAATGAACTGAACACAAGAGGAATTGAAGCCATCAGCAGTGATATCCACGAAGTCTATTCCGGCATACAGGACGGTTCTTATGTTACGACGGCTCCGTATGTGCAGATGGACATTACGGATGCTGAGACCGTGGACCGCGTTCTCTCCGAAGCGGGCGCGGATGCAGTTATTCACTGCGCTGCCTGGACAGCAGTTGATGCAGCTGAGGATGAAGACAAGCGCGAAAAAGTTTATGCCATCAATGTGACCGGCACACAGAATATTGCAGAAGCTGCTAAGAAAACCGGTGCCAAGATGATGTATATTTCCACGGACTATGTGTTCAACGGACAGGGCACTGAACCCTGGCAGCCGGACTGCAAGGATTACGCTCCGCTTTGCTATTACGGTGAGACCAAGCTCCGTGGGGAACAGGCAGTTTCAGAGCTTCTGGACAAATATTTCATTGTTCGTATTGCCTGGGTATTTGGACTGAACGGTAAAAATTTTATCAAGACCATGCTGAATGTCGGCAAAACGCATGATGCTGTTCGGGTCGTCAATGATCAGATCGGCACTCCGACCTATACCTATGATCTGGCACGTCTCCTGGTCGACATGATCGTCAGCGAAAAATACGGCTATTACCACGCAACGAATGAAGGCGGCTATATTTCCTGGTATGATTTTACCTGTGAAATTTATCGTCAGGCCGGAATGAGTACGGTGGTGAATCCGGTGACGACGGCGGAATACGGCCTTTCCAAGGCAGCACGTCCGTCCAATTCCCGTCTGGATAAGTCCAAACTGACAGAAAACGGATTTGAGCCGCTCCCGGACTGGAAGGATGCGCTGCATCGCTTTCTGATTGAGATCGGAGAGATTGAGGCGTGAATACTCAAAAAGTAAGGAACAGAGTTATTCTTACGGCTGGTGCACTCTTATGGATGGGCTTCATTTTCGGTATGTCTTCGCAGAATGCAGATATTTCTCAGGATTTGAGCGGCGGAATAACCGGAGTGGTTCAGCGGATTTTCTTTCGCAGTTGGAATGAGCTTCCGGCGTATGATTATGTTCTCAGTATGACATCATTGAGTTTTCTAATAAGAAAAGCGGCGCATTTTACGGAGTATGCGATCCTTGGAGCACTTCTGGCATCGGCTGTTTTTCAGTGGATTCCCAAATTTCGTGTGAGTATTTGGTATGCCGGAATCATTGGATTGTTATATGCGATTTCAGACGAATTTCATCAGCGTTTTGTTGAAGGTCGTTCCATGCAGGTATTTGATGTCTGCATAGATTCATTGGGGACGGCGGCAGGCTGTCTCTTATACACATCTCCGAGCCCACGAGACGTAGAGGAAT
>CAMGCK010000139.1 GCA_946040795.1 uncultured Lachnospiraceae bacterium | reverse complement strand
CCTCTCACCAGCAAAGAAAGGACTGTGAAAAACCGAAATGATTTTTCACAGCCCCGTTTTTTTGTTACGATATCTAAGATATTATACAATACCCTGAGCCATCATGGCATCAGCAACCTTTTCGAAGCCGGCGATGTTAGCACCTGCAACGAAGTCACCTTCGTGACCGTAACGCTTTGCAGCATCAGCAGTCTTAGCGTAGATGTCCTTCATGATCTGAAGAAGCTTAGCATCAACTTCTTCGAAGGTCCAGCTTAAGCGCTGAGAGTTCTGAGACATCTCAAGAGCGGAAGTAGCAACACCGCCTGCGTTTGCAGCCTTACCGGGCATGAACAGAACACCGTTTTCCTTGAGGTATTCGGTAGCTTCGCGAGTGGTGGGCATGTTAGCGCCTTCAGCAACCAGCTTGCAGCCGTTTGCTACGAGAACCTTTGCACCATCGAGGTCCAGTTCGTTCTGAGTAGCGCAGGGAAGGAACAGATCACACTTGATGTTCCAGATGCCCTTGCCTTCCGTGTAAACAGCGGTCGGAACATAGTTTACATAATCCTTGATACGGCCGCGCTTAACTTCCTTGATTTCCTTAACAGCATCCAGGTTGATACCGTTCTCATCGTAGATGTAGCCATTGGAGTCGCACATAGCAACGACCTTGCAGCCCAGCTGATTAGCCTTCTCTACAGCGTAGATGGCAACGTTGCCGGAACCGGTAACAACTGCAGTCTTGCCTTCCAGGGTATCATTAACAGCTGCGAGCATTTCATTTACGATGTAAACAAGACCGTAACCGGTAGCCTGTGTACGAACTAAAGAACCGCCCCAGGTAAGACCCTTACCGGTAAGAACGCCTTCGTACAGACCGGTGATTCTCTTGTACTGACCGTACAGGTAGCCGATTTCACGTCCGCCAACACCGATATCGCCGGCCGGAACATCTTCATCAGCACCGATGTACTTGCAAAGCTCAGTCATGAAACTCTGGCAGAAAGCCATGACTTCGCGGTCAGACTTGCCCTTCGGGTCAAAGTCGGAACCACCCTTACCGCCGCCGATCGGAAGACCGGTTAAAGAGTTCTTGAAGATCTGCTCGAAGCCGAGGAACTTCAGGATGCTCTGGTTTACAGACGGATGGAAGCGGAGACCGCCCTTGTACGGACCGATAGCGCTGTTGAACTGTACACGATAGCCCTTGTTGACCTGGACCTTGCCATTGTCGTCAACCCACGGAACCTTGAAGGAAATGATTCTTTCCGGTTCTACGATGCGCTCTAAAAGGCTTACAGCACGATATTTTTCTTCATTTGCGTCAATGACATCCTTTAAAGAGTCCAGAACCTCTTTAACAGCCTGATGGAATTCCGGTTCGTTCGGGTTCTTGGCAACTACTCTTTCATAAATCTCCTCTGTGTAACTCATGTACACCTCCTACATTAGTAAGTATTCCATAATATTAGCGAATTAAAGTGATAAAGTAAAGAGAATTGTGGGAAAAAATTTAATCACCCCAAAATACTTGTGTTTAATAATTGTATTGTACATTTTTTTGAGAAGCCGACATATTGAAAAGAAACTAAAATGATTGTATGCGGCCTGGGATTATGATATGATGATACGTAACATCGATCCGACAGAAGATGTTTCAACAGAATGAAAGACATCGGAAAGCCGGACATACCCGAAACAGGAGGACGATATGAGCGCAGGAAACATCAAATGCATTGCACACGCGGCTTTCAAATGTAAGAATGTCGCGGAGACCGTAAATTTCTATACGAAATGCCTCGGCTGTACCGTGAAGTTTACCTTAACTTATAAGGAATGGCTGGCTCATTTAAATAAGCAGGAGGCGGAGACCGGTGTTCCCACGGATCCCGGATACAAGAAGAGTGTGGAAGCGCTTGCTGCAGCGGATCAGACCTGGATCACCTACATTGACCTTGGCAATGATCAGTTCATCGAGCTGTTACATCCGGAAGGCACCACGGAGCACGGTCTGACGGACGGCCGGCTGAATTTCCAGCATTTGGCCATTGAAGTCGATGACATTCATGTATTTACGGAGAAGATCCGCGCAAACGGCGCACCCATCGACATCGAACCGTCCTTTGGCCTGGAGCATACCTGGCAGATGTGGTCACACGATCCGGACGGCAACAAGATCGAATTCATGGAGTACAGTGACAAGTCATTCCAGCTGGTAGGAAAGAAATGATTTACCGGCAAAAGAGTTTAAAATGTCAGAAGAATTAAAGAACGGCATATGCCTATTAAATGATTCGTTCCCGCCGGCCATCGATGGCGTGGCGAATGCAGTAAAGAATTACGCGCGTGTTATCAACAACGGGCTAGGCGAGGCCGTTGTTGTCACGCCCGAATGGCCGGGTTATGACGACTCGGTCTTTGATTATCCGGTCATCCGTTATCCCAGCATGGATACCCGGAAGATGATGGGCTATGTCACCGGCATGCCCATGACCCCCAGGATCCTTCGGCAGCTTCAGGAGCATCCTGTCCGTGTGCTGCACGCACATTGCCCCACGGTGTCCCTGATACTGGCACGCGAACTCCGCGAGGTGCTGAACGTGCCGATCGTCTTCACGTATCATACCAAATTTGACATCGACATCCGGCGCGCGCTGAAGGGAAAACTCATTCAGGACAGCGTGATCAAGGCCATGGTGGAAAATATCAGTGCCTGTGATGAAGTGTGGGTCGTCAGTGAAGGAGCAGGTGAAAATCTGCGGTCCCTGGGATATAAAGGCGATTACATCGTCATGGAAAACGGTGTGGATATTCCCCGCGGAAGAGTATCAGAAGAGAAGATCCGCGAGACTGTGGCAGGTTATGACCTTCCGGAAGGGGTTCCGGTATTCCTTTTTGTGGGCCGCATGCTCTGGTACCTGTCTCTTATACACATCTGACGCTGCCGACGATACTC
>CAMGCK010000138.1 GCA_946040795.1 uncultured Lachnospiraceae bacterium | reverse complement strand
GGGACACCGGCAGAGCCCGGGAAGGAATTGACGGTAGAAGTCTGAAAATAGAATAAGACAAAAAACACTGGTAGTTCCGTGAATTTGACAAATAAATGACGGTATTAGACAAGTTTTTTGTTGACATTTATAAAAGAAGAGGCTATTATTATTAAACAATGAACCATTGTGTACACAAGCAATGGCAAAATAAAAGGAGGAAATAACTAATGAAAAAGTTATCCAAAGTAGTTGCACTGCTTCTGGTTGCTGCTATGGTTCTTTCCATGACCGCTTGCGGTAATGCTGGTAAGAAAAAGCAGAACATTGAAGTTGCTGTTACCTACACCGGTGATCAGCTCGATGTCTTCAAGGGCCTCGTTGCTAAGTTCACTGAGAAGACCGGTATCGAAGTTACCATCGATGAGTACGGTGATGATTACGAAGCTACCATGAAGAGCCGCATGGCTTCCAATGAGCTTCCGGACGTTTTCCAGACTCACGGCTGGTCCATCCTTCGTTACAAGGAATACCTGATGAAGCTGAATGATCAGCCCTGGTATTCTGACCTTGATGAATCCGCTCTCGGCGTTATCGCTGATGATGACGGCAGCATCTACGTTCTTATGATCTCTGAACTGATCAACGCTACTCTTGTAAACCTTGACGTTTGCGCAGCAGCAGGTGTTGATCCGTACACCATCCACACCTGGGATGATCTGTACGCAGCTTGTGAGACCATTAAGGCAGCTGGTTACACCCCGATCGGTTCCAACGCAGGTTCCGGTATCTTCGCTAACATCGCCGGTGGTTTTGTATCTTACGGCGGCGGCGTAGATGATTCCGCAGCTATGCTTGACGGTACCTGGGATTGGGCTTCTTACAAGACCACTCTTATGGACTACATCGTAAAGACTGTTGACAACGGTTTCTGGGCTGAAGACGTTCTGACCCGTTCCAACGACGATATGACCGACAAGTTCGCTAATGGCCAGGCTGCATTCATGCTTGGTAATGACCCGGGCTTCCTGATCTCTGCTCTTACCCTGAATCCGGATGCTAACTTCGCATTCATGCCGACCTTCAAGTCCACTGATGATGGTAAGGAATTCGTCGGTATCGGTGAAGGCGACACCTTCGGTATCTGGAAAGACACCAAGAAGGCTGATGCAGCTAAGGAATTCCTGAACTTCATGGCTGAAGCTGAGAATGCTAAGACTATGGCTCTTGCAACCGGTAAGGTTACCTGCACCAAGTCCGCTATGGCTATCGATGACAGCTACGGTTCCAAGGTATTCGCTGAAATGAAGGAAAAGTGCGCTGATTGCGATATCCTTTATGAAAACCTTTGGGACAGAAAGTACATGCCGTCTGGTATGTGGGGCATTTTCGGCAACGCTTGTAAGGAAGTCTTCGGTGACACCTCTGAAGCTAACCAGGAAGCTCAGTTACAGTACCTCATCGACAACTACAATGACTGCTACGCAGCTGCACAGGCTAAGTAATAGTTGATACATAGTTATCGGATCAGACTGTAAATGTCTATTTGTGGGGCAAAAGTTTCTTTTGCCCCACTTTTTGTAAAAAACGAAAATCAGTCGTTTTAAACGTAAGGAGAGCGATATGAGAAGTAAACATCGCCAGTACCTGATGCTGACAATACCGGCAGTTATTTTGCTGCTCTGCTTTATTGCAGTTCCTCTGATCAACGGTATCCGTGTTTCTTTCTTCAAATGGAACGGATATTCACAGAACATGACTTTCAACGGCGTGAATAACTATATCAGCGCCTTTAAGGACCCCGTATTCTTCAGTACTCTTGGAAATACCATGATCTACGGCTTTGGATCCACCATCTTCCAGAACATTCTGGGTCTGGCATCCGCTCTGTTCCTGAATGTCAAGTTCAAGGGCAGAAATGCTGTTCGTGTCATTCTTTACATGCCCATCATGATCTCCGGTTTCATCATGGGTCATATTCTTTACTATTTCTTCCAGCTGGAGGGCGGTGCATTCAATACCATCCTTGGCTGGTTCGGCATTGCTCCGGTTTACTGGACCGGCACCGGCCTTGGTGCAACCCTTGCATGTATGGCCTGTAACTCATGGCAGTACATGGGTCTTTGCATGATCATCTACTTAGCGGGTCTGCAGGGTATTCCGGACATGTACCGTGAAGCTGCAAAGCTGGACGGTGCAAACAACTGGCAGGTGTTCCGTCACGTGACCATTCCGCTTCTGATTCCGTCCATCACCACTGCAGTTGTCATCAACCTCATCGGTGGTTTCAAGATGTACGATGTCATCGTATCTCTTACCGGCGGTGGTCCGGGCAGAAGCTCCCTGTCTCTTTCTTACTATATTCAGCTGCTGTACTTCCAGGATGAGAAGGCCGGCTATGCATCTGCAGTCGGTATCATCATGTTCTTTATCATCCTGATCATCACCGTGCCGATCAATGCATGGCTTAGAAGAAGGGAGGTTGAATATTAATGGAAAGCGTTGTTAATAAGAGAAAGACCGGTTGGTGTTACCCGGTTGCGATCCTCGCGGTTCTGTTCTACCTGCTTCCGATCTATGTCCTTCTGAATCTTTCCATTCATACGGTTCAGAACATGAGAGACGTACTCAGTCTTCCGGATACCTTCAACTGGGCAAACTATGTAAAAGCTTTTGGAAACTCCGCTTTGTGGAAGGGCTTCCTGAACTCCTTTATCATTGCATTTGTTACCATTGTTGTTGAAATCGTTGTTTCCGCACTTGCTGCTTACGGTATTGCAAGAGCAGGCGGTAAGATCGCCGATTCCATCCGTACAGTCAACATGCTGATCATGATGATCCCCGGCATTGCACTTCTCGTTGGTACCTACGGCCTTATGACCAAGCTGCATCTGACCAACAGTCTGCTGGGCCTTGCGGTTCTTTCAGCAGCCGGTGGTATTCCGGGTACGCTGTTCATGTATGTAAACTTCGTCATCTCCATCCCGAGAGCGCTGGATGAAGCAGCTTCCATCGATGGTGCCGGTGTTTTACGTACCTTCTTTCAGATCATTCTGCCGCAGTTAAAGGCAGTAACAGTTACCCGTGTCATCATGACTGCAGTCGGTTCCTGGAACAACTACCTGATGCCGATGTTCTTACTGAACAACAAGGCAAAGTATACCGTTATCCTTGTTATCAAGGCGGTATTTGCAGGTTCTAACGGTGTTAAGGATGTTCCGTATGCCTGCGCAACCTGTGCACTGGGTCTGCTGCCGATCATTGCAATGTACCTGATCCTGCAGCGATTCATTATTGAAGGCCAGATGGATTCAGCGGTTAAGGGCTAATGGCGTAAGAGACTGCGATCAATAAACTCATAAAAGGGGCTGTGAAAAATCATTTCGGTTTTTCACAGTCCTTTCTTTGCTGGTGA
>CAMGCK010000137.1 GCA_946040795.1 uncultured Lachnospiraceae bacterium | reverse complement strand
ATCATAACGATTCCGACGGATTTTTAACATGAAAAAGGGCCATCGCCCAGCAAAAATCATTTGCTAATGCGACAGCCCCTTATTGTTCTGTATGAAAGCCGCGGGCATCCGTCCGTTCTTTAAGCTTCTCTCAGCTGCTTTCCGGTCTTGATTGTTGCCGCGTATGCACTGTTGCAAAGGCCGAGCACCGCAGACAGGATGAACAGCGTTTCAATGCCGAGCTTCTGCCAGATCAGACCACCAAACAGCGCAATCAGGATCGTGATCAGATGGTTGACGGAAATACCGGTGGAAATCGTGGCACGCATCTCTTCCTCGCTGTCGGAAATGTCCTGCACATATACATTGGATGCCATGGACGCCATGGAAATGATGGAGTCCAGCACATAGTTGATGCAGCAGACCACCATCGCCACATCCTTCGGGAAGATGTGATGGGCAAAGCCGTAAAAGAAGCAGACGATGACCAGAATGAGGGTATCGGAGATCATGACGATCTTATAGCCCACGCGGTCGATGATCTTGCCGACCACGGGCGACAGGAAGAATCCCAGAACCGCGCAGATGGCAAACAGCAGGGAAATGGTGGAAGTCTTTGCGCCGTAGAACAGGATCAGCACATAGGGGCCAAAGGTGAAAAACACCTGTTTACGGGCACCGTAGAACACTTCCAGCATATAATACTTGGTAAACTTCTTACGGAAGTAAAAACGGCGGTTTTCGTTCTTACGTTCACTCTTGCCCTGTACCAGGAAAGTCAGGCAGGCTGCGATCAAAGTCAGAACTGCCGCTGCCGCAAAGATGATCTTGAAATTCTTAATACTCTCCGTGATGAAAAGGAACGCAAAAATGATGACCAGATATCCGACAAGCGTACCCACCTGATTCAAAGCGCCCATGATGCCGAGAGCCGATCCGCCCTTGCCCGGCTTCGCGTAGGTCAGCGCGATGGTATTCTTCATACCGAGCTGAATATGTTCACCGAGTGAATACATGCAGATACCCAGCGTGACCAGCACCTTGGCCGGACTGACGAGTGCCAGCATGCCCATACCGATGATCATGATCACTGCACCGATCTTCAGCATGGTCTCCGCGGAGAACATGTACAGAACCGCCAGGATCAGAATCAGCAGAAGTCCGGGGAGTTCACGGAAGAATTCCATCAGTCCGCGGTCAAATTCCGTCATCTGAACGATCTGCGCCAGGTAGTTGTCAATGGTTCCCTTGTACAGACCGTAGCCGAGGCCCATTACCAGAATGGACAGGAAAAAACACATGTACTTCGAGTCTGCCTTAAATGTCTCTTTTAAACTTTTCATTTTCCTTTATGCCTTCTTATCTTCCAGTATGTGCTGTCCCCGACGGATCAGGATGGCCATGTAATAGAACATCCGCTCATCACCATCGTCCAGGTCCGCTTTTAACAGCTCGCGGATCTTGGTCATGCGGTACAGGATCGTGTTCTTGTGGATGAACATTTCCTCAGCCACGCTGCTGACACTGCCATTGTGCTTCAGATAATTCTCAAGGGTCTGAAGAAGCTCGGAGTCGTGTTTCTGATCATATTCGACAAGCGGGCGGAGAACGTCATCACCCATTTCCGTCAGAATCAGCGGATCCGATACCATGTAGAACAGGCGGTTCAGGCCGAGTTCATCGAACTTGCCCAGCATTTCCCCGCGTCCCATGGTAAAGCGTACTGTAAACAGTGCGCGCTTATATGACAGGTGCAGATTGGAGATATCCTTTACGGCCGTACCTTCCCCGATGTAAATGGTCTCATTCGGCATACGGCGCTTTGCACGGCTGGCAAATCCCTGAACCACTTCTTCGCGCGCTTCCGCATCCATGCCGTTGATGACCAGCAGGAAGCATCCGTTATAATAAAAGAAATGCGCGTTGTGCGAAATATTCTCCAGATAGATCTGCAGACGATAGCCGATCTGACGGCGGTCACGGGTATCCATGGCATCCAGCGAGCCGGTCGTAAACGCGATGACCTGGAACTCACCGTCCACATCGAAGTTGGACGACAGTTCATCGCGGTAATCCTTTTCCGGCTGCGGATGTTCAATGGCGCGTATGAACGCCAGTGAGATCTGTTCATCCAGCGAGGACTGGAAAAAGATACGGACCGTGAGCTCCTTGATCATGTCCGACATGAGGACATCCCAGGGCACCGTCATGATGGGAAGATCACAGGCATTTGCCGCCGTGATGACCTCCTCCGGCACCGACTCAATATAGGGACCCACGTTGACGATCAGTCCCGCCGCGTGATGCTGATCCAGAATATGCACTAACTCCAGCAATTTCTCCGTCGTGTCAAAACCGACACCGGTCGTTACGACCAGTTCCTTACCCTTAAAGTTCTTGGTAATGGTCGTATCTTCGACCATAAGCAGCCAGCTGATGGAATTGGCCCATCCGTTTATTCCCGCGATGAGCTGCATCCGATACTTGTCTTTGGCACTTACCAGCATGTCTTCTACCGTAAAACCCATAAAAAACACCTCCCGATTCAGTACTATATCACAATTGTGACATCAGCACAATATCAAAGTAACAATTTCCTACCCAAATACCATTTTATTTGTTTCATTATGTGATAGGATATAGTCGCAAAGTTAATTAACGACAAACTTCACAAAAAACATATAAACAGATCAAACAGGAGGGTACATTATGTTAACCATGAATTATAACAGAATTGATGACGCAGGCAGAGTTCCGGAATGGATGAAGGCTGAAAGATATGAATACTGGGAAAAGGATGTTACTGACAACTCCCTGACCATATTTAAGAAGATTCTGAACAAGCTTTTCCGTTAATTCGGTGTTTCGTCATTAAAGCAAGGCAGGAACAAAAAGGCGGTGTGAGAAAATCATTTCTGATTTTCTCACACCGCCTTTTTGCTTTTCCGTTAAATGCCGGGGCCGTTCCCGTTATTATTCGCCCAGCACCTTGAATCGATGATAAGTGGCAAGCGCCGGATCCTCCGGTACCGGCACCGGAACCGTATCCGCCAGGAACATTTCATTCACCATGTCTCGGATCTCCTTCAACGTGCAGACCACTTCCGCCGCGATCCCGTTCTTGTCAATCAGCTGATCCGCATAGACTTTCATTTTTTCAAGTTTCCACATGGACGGCCCCATGAGTACATAAGTACTTCCCGCCATGCAGGGTGTGCCGAACATGTCATTTAAAAACTGCTTGGTAAATACCAGACTTCCCGCGCCGATGATCGCTACTCTTGCCACTGTTCTTCCGCCTTTCTCCTACGATGTTCTCTCCGTGTTCTGTCGTTTCAATCATTTTGCCGCAGGCGGTTTCTGTCAATGTAAAACCGATTCCGCTGTCCGGACAGCCGTATGCTTTCCTCGATTTTCCGCATTGATTTGAGAAATGTTTTAGGTCAGTTTACAAGGAACTACACGCAGACCGTGAAACGGGCTGCTGACAA
>CAMGCK010000136.1 GCA_946040795.1 uncultured Lachnospiraceae bacterium | reverse complement strand
CGTAGGAAGAAGCTGAAAAATCAAGTGATAAAAGGCATCAGCGAAGAGCTTGGGATGCCGATTACAAACTGGGATGATACTCAGAGTGATAGAGATTATAATGCTTACTTTTTCTCTTATGAGTCTGTATGGGGGATGAATGATGACAGGTTGCTGTCTTCAGTTAAACTGGAAACTGCACTTGGCTCATATGCATTTCCCACGGAAGTGGTTTCTATAAGCAGTTATATCGGTGATTATTTTATAAAAAGAGATCGCCCGGATTTGGCTGATAAGTTTATGCTGGATGTTTTTGACATGAAACTGCAGTCGATTGAACGGACTTATATCGATAAGATATTTGCATTGTGTGATTATTATTTGCAAAGGAAATCAAAACGTTATTCCAGACATTTATATGATATTTATAAATTGACAGATCGGATTGATGTGGAAAGTGCCATTTCGAATCTGTTTGACGAAATAAGAGCACATCGCAGGAGAATGAAAAATTGTCCTTCAGCAGAGTTTGAGGTAAATATTCCGGCATTGATAAAGAAATTTTGTGATGAGGATTTCTATAAAAATGATTATCAGGAAATAACTAATTATTTTTCAGATGATTATGTTGCATATGAAGATACGATTGTTCAGATGAGGAATTTGGCGGAATTAATTGACATTTCCGTAAATAGTACTATAGTGAAGTGAGCGCATAAAATACGAGACAGAATAAGGAGAATCAGAATGGCTGCTTCGCTGAACGAAAAACCTGCAGAACAAGTCGGAGTGACAGAGGTCGGCGCGGATGTTAATGACAAAAAGACCCGCGGCAGAATGTCCTTCGGCTTTTCTGCGTTAAACGGATCCTACTGGTTTGCGACCTGCTTTTCCATGTACTTATCTGCCTTCCTGGTATCCAATGGATGGCATTCCGCCCAGGTTGGTATCCTGAATTCCATCAATAACCTGGTCGGTGCGTTTTCAACCCCGTTCTGGGGCGCATGGTCGGATAAGATCCGTTCCGTCAAGAAGATTCTGATTGTCCTGATCATTACATCGGTACTGACATTTGGTCTGGTTCCGGTCATGGACTGGAAGATTGCGGGCGTATCCCTTTTATTCATTGTAATTCCGATCGCCACCTTCTTCATGCGTCCGATGGGTTCCCTCGTTGACAACTGGATGGTCCGCGGATGCAATAAATTCGGCCTGCATTTCGGCGCGATCCGCTGCACAGGTTCCATTACCTTCGGTATTGTCGGCCTGGCACTGGGCTACCTGGTTCCCAAGATCAACGAGCATTCCCCGTCCGGCAACCTGGGTACGCGCCTGACCTTCCCCTTCTACAGCCTGGCATTGATGCTTCTTTTGATTTCGGTCATCACCTTAAAGGAAAGCACCTTTGAGACCGGCAAGAAAAAGCAGACGCTGAAGGAGATGCAGTTTGGCAAGCTCTTCAAGAACTATTATTATGTAACTTATCTGATTTACGCGATCATCATTCAGGTCCCGCTGGCATGTGTGAACTCGTTTTTCGCATTCCTGCTGGAAGAGATCGGTGTCGATGTTGCCATGATCGGTTACGTACAGGGCACCAAGGCCTTCATTGAGATCCCGATGCTGCTCCTCATGGACCGCATCCGCAACAAGTGCCCGCTGTATTACCTGCTGATCGCGTCCGGCTTCCTGTACATGTTTGAGGCATTCTCCTACAGTGTTGCCACGGCATTCATCCACATCATGTTCATCTGCCTGCTGCAGGGTCTGGCCGGCGGTCTGCACATCGCAGCCGGTTCCAACTACGTCAACCAGCTGGCACCGTCCAACTTAAAGGCAACGGCGCAGACATTGAACGGCTCCATGGTATCCTTTGCGGGTATCCTGGGTAATGCCATCGGCGGTGTGGTCATCGAGTATATCGGCATCCGCGTATTCTACCGCGCAAGCTCTTATGTGCTTCTTTGTGCGCTGATTTTGTACATGCTGTCCTTCCCCTTCGGTGAGAAGGTTCTGAAGATTCCCAGACCTAAGATCGTCAAACACGGCGTCAATATTAAAAAGTAAGAAGTAGTAAGAAATTATCAGCAATAAAAAGAGTGCGGTACCGGAAGCAGTCCGGTACTGTCCGGTTCCGGACGGCATCGGAGGAATCCGATGCCGTTACTGATATTATGAGGAAACATGAGAGAAATTATTCGTAATCTGATCAAACCGCAGATGGGCAAACGACTTTTTATGGTGATCTTCGGACAGGTGATCATGGGCTGCGGTGTGGCGGTCATGCGTCTGGCAGCACTGGGCACCGACCCGTTTTCCGCGATGATGCTGGGTCTCACGAACCATACACCCCTAAGCTACGGCACGTTCTGTGCGCTCGGAAATGTGGCCTTTTTCGTGATCGAGTTCCTGCTTGGGAAAAAGTACATCGGATTCGGTACACTGGCGAATTGGTTCCTTTTGGGCTATTTTGTGGAGATGTTTGAGTGGATCTTCCGCTTGGTCGGTATTACAGCCCCTGTGGGGATGCCGGTACGCGGCGTGGTCCTGCTTCTGGGCATCGTGCTGGTGGCCCTGTCCCTGTCGATGTATCAGTCGGCGGACATCGGGTCGTCGCCCTATGACTGTCTGGCGCCCATCATGCGTGACCGTACGCCGATCCCGTTCTTTGCGTCGCGCGTACTGATCGACGGCGCGGCAGCGCTCATCGCGTTTCTGGCGGGCGGAACCATCGGCGTCGGAACGATTTTTGTCTTTCTGCTGGTAGGCCCCATTACAGCGCTGTTCAACCGTTATGTATTTGAAAAGTGGATCACCACCTCCGGTAACAACGACTGCCAGTTTGGTCGTTAATTCACCGAAAGGTACACTTGTCCCTTGGGATAAGATCTAAAATGCAATACAGACTCCCGGAAGCGGCGAAAGGCTCTTTCGGGAGCTTTTTCTTTTACAAAATCGCTGCATATTTGCTGTATCAGAGACAGCGGAACAAACTTCGGAGGTTTTCAAATGTCGGGCAATGTGTTATGATAGGAGGAAGGTGAAAGGAGAAGGGTGGATGAACGCAGACAGAACGCGAGAAGAGACAATATACGCGCGTACAGCGCTTCTCTCATTCATACTGACGATCCTGGTGGTATTTGTGCACGCAGTGAATTATGATAAGTTCACTGAGGGGCCGGAAGCGCTGACGGTTCTTATGCCCCGGCTTCAGAGTTTCTGTTCCGATGTGATCGGCCAGCTGGGCGCACCGGCTTTCTTTCTGGTTTCCGGATTTCTGTTTTACAGAACCTTTGATTTTTCAAAGCTGTTATCCAAGTGGCAGTCCCGGGTATATTCCCTGTTGATTCCGTATCTTCTGTGGAACACGCTGTATTTTCTGGCGGCGGTTCTGCTTCCCAGGATCCCCTTTGTGGCTTCTATGCTGGGAAGAGGGGCAGAGCCCGTGACGTTTCAGAAGGCAGCAGAGGGCATCGCGCTGTTTGGAAACCTGTCTCTTATACACATCTCCGAGCCCACGAGACGTAGAGGAAT
>CAMGCK010000135.1 GCA_946040795.1 uncultured Lachnospiraceae bacterium | reverse complement strand
ACAGCTTAATAAAGTGCGCCCATGTATGGCTGTCCTCTACTTTCTTTCACACTATCGCTCCTTTCAAATCAATATCTCATCTGAGTAATTTTCAAGATATTCAAACAGACGGTCATGCGGCGTATGCGCACCGTCTTCAAATCCCAGCCAGGCTGCCGCCAGATTTTTTTCGCGGCTGTAAAGGATCATCTGACCGTACATGCCGCCCTTTCCCAGAAAGGAAGTACCATCGACCGGATAGATGTCAAACTGCTCTTTTTCCGCTGTACGGACCCATTCCTCCGACACGATGCGTTTTCCATCATACACGCCATAGTCTTTGTAAAGCGCGGCAATCTTCACCAGATCCTCTGCGCGGCTGAAAAGACCGGTCGCACCAATGATATGGTTCTCCGGACATTTGAAAAAGGCAGCCGGCCGGAAATGCAGCGGGCGGAAGATCTCCCCGTTAATGAAAGCATCGGCGGGGATCCCGCACACGCAGTCAATGACTCTTCCCAGAAGATAATGTGCCACATCGGAATAAACATATCTGTCACCGGGCGGCAGGATCGGCGGATGATCCAGAATGTACTTCAGATAATCCTCTGTGCCATAGTCATTCGTATCATCCACATCCACGTCCATGATTCCGCGATCCAGCCCCATTTTGTGGCTCAGCGCGTCACGTATGCGGACAGCGTCCCAGCGTTTATCATAATCACCGGTGATCTCCGACTTCAAAACGGACATGATTCCATCATCAAGCGACAGCAGCCCCCGGTCTGCCAGAATACCAATGGCTGTGGCCGTCACTGCTTTAGTCACGGAATAGCAGTTATGACAGCGATTCACAGGCTGACAATACGCCTGTTCCTGTATACCGTCATGAATGACTGCAATGTCATACAGGTTCATGCGGCTTTCCTTCACAAAATCCAGAATGTTCTGAAGCATAAAGCACCTCCGAATTTCATTCATCATAACACATCCCCGCGATAAATGGAATCGATAAATCCCCGCGTATTTCATTGACAAATCGTGTATAATGAAATGTATCGGTATATCCGTGTATATTTCAGTGTAAGGAGTTTCCTTTGAGAAAGATCACCAAACAGACCAAAATCAAATACGGATGCGCGCTTCTTTTTTCCGCAGGCCTCATTCTCATCACCCTGGCACGAAACGGATTCCTGAAGGGGCTCCCCGTGACCGATGTATTCCGCATTTTAAGCGACGCTTTTCTTGGGCCGGGCATTCTGCTTCTCATGGCCGGCTTACTGATGTGGATCTCCAAAGAAGGGGCACTGGACAGCCTGTCCTGGGGTGCAAAAAAACTTACCGGAGGACTCGGGAGCGGGAAGGCTGAAAAAGAAGAGACTTACCTCGAATATGTTGAAAAGAGACGTACGGAACGGACCAAAGGCTTTGGTTTCCTGTTGATCACCGGCGGCGCGCTGCTGATGATCTCCCTCCTGTTCCTGTTTCTGTTTTATAAAGTCGGAGGTTGACTATGCGTACTGCCTTTACCTCTGTCTCTTTTGATTCAAAAGACACTGTTGATGCACGTCTATGCAAGGCTTCTGAGGTCATCCCATCTCCCGAGCAGCTCAAATGGCTGAAAAAGGAAATGACGGCCTTTATTCATTTTGGTCCCAACACCTTTACCGGCCGTCAATGGGGCACCGGCAAAGAGACTCTTGCGGACTATGCCCCGACGGCACTCGATCCCGCGCAGTGGGTCCGGGTCTGCAAGGAAGCCGGCCTGAAGCATGTGATCTGCACGCTGAAGCATCATGACGGATTCTGTCTGTGGGACACGAAGACCACGGATTTCAACGTGATGAACTCAGCCTGCCCGGTCGATGTTGCTAAGGCCCTCAGTGACGCCTGCCATGAAGAAGGCATCGGCTTCGGTGTCTATCTGTCCCCTTGGGACATGCACCAACGCGAGGCCGGCCTTTGGGGTACGGATGCTTACAACGATTATTTTCTGGCACAGCTGGAAGAGCTGCTGACCAACTACGGAGATGTGGAAGAAGTCTGGTTCGATGGTGCCTGCGGTGACTATGCAATCTGGCAGCAGGTACCCTGCTATAAGCCGGAGACCTGGTATGCGATGATCCATCGGCTGGCACCGAATGCGGTGTACCGCATGTACGATCCGTATTTCTTTGCGGAAGAGGGCGACTGGGAATCGGTCACGCGCGGTGAAAAACCGTTTATCTGGGACAAAAAAGCCATACGCTGGGTTGGAAACGAGGAAGGCCGCAGCCGCCGCGACGAATGGGCCGTTCAACCAATATTCAGCCGCGCCATCGCAGAAAGCGCCACCTTCCCGGACCTGGGAGAGGAGCACTACTACGAAAATGCCGTCGGCGCGTTTTTCTACCCGGTGGAAGTCAACACCACCCTCCTCAACCAATGGTTCCACAATCCGGAAACCTCCCGCGTCAAAACCCTGGCCCAGCTCATGGAGACCTATAGGCAGTCTGTTGGCAATGGCGGTGTTCTGCTCCTCAACCTGAGTCCGGACCGCACCGGCCGGATTCCGGAGGACCAGATCAATCGCCTGAAGGAATTCCGCACCTGCATTGATGAAACCTATTCCCGGGATCTTCTTGCCGAAAGTACTGCGGTTGTCAATGCGGACGCTAACACTTTGACATACAGTCTTCCCGCCCCCACCTCCTTTGACCGGATTCTCCTCGAAGAAGACCTCACCAAAGGTCAGCATGTCCGCGAGTGGTGCTTTGAAGCCTTTCTCGATGGGGCATGGAAGGAACTGGCACATAAAGGGGCCATCGGACACCGATGCATTGAAACCTTTGAAAAACGTACAGCCGAAAAAGTCCGATTGCGGATTCTCCGTACCTATGGCACTCCGGAACTGACACGCGTCGCGCTGTTCCTCGGGCCGGATCTCAGCAGCTTCAGCAGCAGTGACAACGCCGTACCGTTTATCAAGGATCTTCAGCCCGTGGTCAATATCGGCGCACGGCCGGTGGTCGATGGATCCGGTCTTGGACTTTGTTATGAGTTTAAACACAAGGGTCGGCAGACCGCACTTTCCATCGCACAAGAGAACTTTATTCCCGAGAGTTCCGGCCGAATTGAACTGCCCTCCGTTCCGCAGAACAGTCCGTATCCGGCGTTTCCACTCGAGCAGCTGCCGGCTGAGAACGATTACGCGGTCCGCTTTACCGGTATGCTGGAGGTGAAGGAAGACGGTATATTCCGCGTAGAGCTCACCAGTGCTGATGGCAGTGCGCTCTGCATCGGCCAGAAGCTCTGCATTCTGAACGATGAACCGCACGAAGTTCGCAGTGCTTGCTGTGATCTCATGCTGAAAAAGGGATATTACCCCGTGACCATTCTCTACACCTGTTTCCGCAATCCGGCGTTTTTGAAGATCGAGTTTGATAAAGACCGGGAATGGAAACGCATTTTCATTTTGCATTAAAAAGATGCTTTAAAAAATCATTTCGGTTTTTCACAGTCCTTTCTTTGCTGGTGAGAGGTTTGGGCTGGCGGGCGGAAATGGGACTAAATTAGCACAATGGGGAACTAAACGGAGAATTTTTGCAAAGAGGGGGTTTTGAAGCTCATTTGCAAAAAACAGAAGGCTGAAACG
>CAMGCK010000134.1 GCA_946040795.1 uncultured Lachnospiraceae bacterium | reverse complement strand
TTATTCAAACTCAATCGTTCCCGGCGGCTTTGAGGTCAAATCATAGAATACGCGATTGACTCCGCGCACTTCATTGATGACACGGCTCATGACCGTCTGAAGAACTTCAAACGGGATCTCAGCAGCTTCCGCGGTCATGAAATCCACGGTTCTCACCGCACGGACAGCCACTGCATAATCGTAAGTTCTTTCATCGCCCATAACGCCTACGGAACGCATATTCGTGAGCGCTGCAAAGTACTGATTGGGCATCCAGGGTGCTTCCACGCCGTTTGCTTCCTTATAGGCCTTTGCTGCCTTGTCAACTTCACTGCGGTAAATATAATCCGCATCCTGAACGATGCGTACCTTTTCCGCCGTCACCTCGCCGATGATGCGGATACCAAGCCCCGGACCCGGGAAGGGCTGACGATATACCAGAAACTCCGGAAGTCCCAGTTCAAGACCGGCCTTACGGACCTCATCCTTAAACAGATTGCGAAGCGGCTCGATGATTTCCTTGAAATCCACATAGTCCGGCAGACCGCCGACATTATGATGTGACTTGATCACCGCAGACTCACCGCCCAGGCCGGACTCTACAACGTCCGGATAAATGGTTCCCTGTGCAAGGAAATCGACCTTGCCGATCTTCTTTGCTTCTTCTTCAAAGACGCGGATGAATTCTTCGCCGATGATCTTTCTCTTGGATTCCGGCTCAGTTACCCCTGCCAGCTTGGCATAATACCGCTCCTTAGCGTTGACACGTACAAAGTTGATGTCAAAGGAACCGCCTTTACCAAAGACTGCCTCGACTTCATCGCCCTCATTCTTCCGGAGAAGACCGTGATCCACAAATACACAGGTCAGCTGCGGACCGATGGCCTTTGCAAGAAGAGCCGCAAGTACGGATGAATCCACACCGCCGGACAGTGCAAGCAGCACCTTGCCGTCTCCTACCTTCTCACGAATCTCCTTAATGGAGTTTTCAACAAAGGAATCCATGCGCCAGGTACCGGCACAACCACACACATTACGAACAAACGCGTATAGCATCTTGAAGCCTTCCACCGTATGAAGAACTTCCGGATGGAACTGAATGGCATACAGATTCTTTTCTGCACATTCCGCTGCCGCCACCGGGCAATCCGCCGTATGCGCAATGGAACGGAATCCCGGCGCCATCGCACTGATATAGTCAAAATGACTCATCCAGCAGATCGTGGAATTGGTATTGGTCTTATGGTCCTCCCAGACGATGCCCTTAACCGTTTCAGCAGGTGTTCCGACACCTTCAAACAGCGCAGACGTCGTATCTACAAAAACTTCCGTCTTTCCGTATTCACGGACCGGAGCCTTTTCAACCTTGCCCCCAAGCACATGAGACATCAGCTGAGCGCCGTAGCACAGGCCCAGAACCGGAATGCCCAGTTCAAAAAGCTCGCGGGAATAGGTCGGTGCACCTTCCTCATAGCAGCTGTTGGGACCGCCGGTCAGAATGATGCCCTTGGGCTCCATCTCCTTGATCTTTTCAATGGGGGTACGATAGGAATAGATTTCGCAATATACATTACACTCACGGACACGTCGCGCAACCAACTGATTGTACTGACCGCCAAAGTCCAGAACGATGACTTTTTCCATTAATTTCCTCCAAGCCTAAGCAAATGAAACAAATCTGATAACTGAACCATTTTACCACCTGTACCGTATATCCCGCAAGCAGTTTTTCGCGCAAATGACCGGAAGCCGCTCATGGCGGTATTCCGGTCATTCTCCTCATTACGGGTCACAAAAACAGAGCCCCTCCTAAACACACGGAGAGGCTCTTTATCTTAGCGGCAGCCAGGCCTGTTAAGATTCAATTATTCAACGTCCTGAAGGGCATCGTAACCTTCTTCACCGGTACGAACCTTGACAACGTTCTCTACATCGTAAACGAAGATCTTACCATCACCGATGTGACCGGTGTAAAGAACCTTCTTTGCAACATCGATAACGGAACGAACCGGAACCTTGCTGACAACGATGTCGACCTGTACCTTGGGAAGCAGGTTCGCTTCAACAGCAACACCACGGTAGTATTCCGGCTTACCCTTCTGTACGCCGCAGCCCATAACATGGGATACGGTCATACCGGTGATGCCAATGCTCATCATGGCTTCCTTCAGCGCGTACAGGCGCTCTTCCTTACATACGATCTCAACCTTGGTAAACTTCACAGTACCCTCCTCAAATGACGGAACCTTGCGTACCGGTACTGCTTCAGCTGCCGGAACATCGCCGGTAACAACAGTCGCATCAACCGCAACCGGAACTGCCATGTCAACGTAAGCATTGACTGACGGAGCGAAGTCTGCATAAGCACTCGGAAGGCCATGCTCGGTAATGTCAAGACCCTTGATTTCTTCTTCAACAGAAGCACGGATACCAACGGTCTTTTTGATCACAACAAAGGTGATGACCATCATGATGGTCGTATAGATTGCAACAGTTACAAAACCAAGAAGCTGAAGACCGGTCTGAGCGAACTTACCGGTGTAGAACAGACCTTCCAGACCTGCCGGAGCATCCGGATTTGCAAGAAGACCCACAGCGATTGTACCCCAGATACCATTTGCGCAGTGAACGCCGACAGCACCAACCGGATCATCAACGTGCAGCTTCGTATCAAGAACTTCAACAACGATGACTACAAGGAAACCGGCAACGATGCCGATAACAGCTGCGCCGATGGCATCGACTGCATCACAGCCGGCAGTAACAGCTACAAGACCTGCAAGAGATGCGTTAAGACACATGGAAACATCCGGCTTGCCGTTCTTGAACCAGGTGAAAAGCATGGTAACTACAGTAGCAACAGACGGAGCAATGGTGGTGGTCAGGAAAATGGATGCCAGCTCACTTACAGAGGTAGCTGCTGCACCGTTGAAACCGTACCAGCCAAGCCAGAGAATGAATACACCAAGTGCACCGAGGGTAATGGAGTGACCCGGGAAAGCGTTGACCTTAACGACCTTGCCGCTCTCATCACGGACATACTTGCCGGTTCTCGGTCCAAGGACGATGGCACCGATCAGGGCTGCGATACCGCCGACCATGTGGATCGCGCAGGAGCCTGCATAATCATGGAAGCCAAGCTGTGAAAGCCAGCCGCCGCCCCAGATCCAGTGTGCTTCGATCGGGTATACAAAAAGTGAAATAACTGCGGAATAGATGCAGTAAGAAACGAACTTGGTACGTTCAGCCATTGCACCGGAAACGATCGTTGCAGTCGTTGCACAGAATACAAGGTTGAATACGAACTGAGATGCTGCGGTGAAATCACCGTTGCCCGGGGATGCAATGAATTCCTTAAAGGAACCAAACAGATCCATGTTCGGAAGGCCGATCAGACCAAAAAGAACATCCTCGCCCATCATCAGGGAATAGCCCAGAAGTGAAAATACTACGGTACCGATACAGAAGTCCATCAGGTTCTTCATAATGATGTTGCCTGCGTTCTTCGCTCTGGTAAAGCCTGTTTCAACCATGGCGAAACCGGCCTGCATCCAGAATACAAGGGCTGCACCGATCAAATACCAAAACTCAACTGTCATAATGTTTTTCCTCTCTTCCTCCTGCGGATCACTCCGCGATTTAGTCACAGCGTTCTGCTGATGCAGAGCCGCGGTTATAAACAAAAGGGCTTCCGTTGTATTTTCATACAGTCGGAAGCCCCATTGCCTCATAATGAATATTTCAGCCCAGTCGGGCCTATTTTATCTTACGCCGAATAACAGATCGCCGTAGTTCGGGAACGGCCAGTACTTTTCAGCAGTAACGGTCTCAGCCTCATCACATAC
>CAMGCK010000133.1 GCA_946040795.1 uncultured Lachnospiraceae bacterium | reverse complement strand
ACAGCTTAATAAAGTGCGCCCATGTATGGCTGTCCTCTACTTTCTTTCACACTAACCTCCCGTGAATATTTAGATTACTATATGTTCAGCCCCGCTGCCCGCGGGACACTTTCACTTACGCACGCAGGGTGACGTTGTTCTTTTCCTTCAGCGCGGTCAGGATGTCGCTTACAAAGCCATCGACCACAGCCGGCTTAAACTCTTCATCCGTCGGGGTGAAGACTACATTGAAGGCCATGCTCTTCTTGCCGTTCAGAAGCTGAGCACCCTCGTATACATCGAACAGCTTGACATCCGTAACATAGCTGCAGGCAGCATAGATGGTATCTTCAATGTCCTGGCAGGTAACGGTACGGTCACAGACAAACGCGAAGTCGCGCTTTTCAATGTCGAACTTGGGAAGCGGCTGATACATTTCAAGTTTGCCGTAGTACTTGGACAGAAGACGCATGTCGATCTGGGCCACATAAGCCGGAACACGCATGTCCAGTTCGTCACAGATCTCATACAGCGCTTTACCGAGAACGCCCACACACTCGCCGTCGCAGAAGATCTCTGCGGTCTGGTACGGATGCAGGTAAGTACGATTGGCCGGTGCATAGCGGAATGAAATATTCAGCGCGTCTGCAACGGTCTCGCAAAGGCCCTTCAGGGTGAAGAAATCTTCACCTTCACCGAATACGCCGATGCAAAGGGTCTCGCGCTCATCCGGATAATCGGTCAACGGAAGTTCCTTCGGAATGAAGCTCTTGCCGAACTCAAAGATGCGGCCGGCAATGGTGCCTCTCTTCTGATTGCGGGCGATGGCCTGCAGCATCTGCGGAACCAGCGTGGTACGCATCAGAGAAAGATCCTCGGTGATCGGGTTGATCAGGCGGATGGCATGGCGCTCCGGCGCATCAGCCGGGAGCTTAATGAGGTCCAGATCTGCCGGTGAGAAGAAGGAATAGTGAATGCCTTCGTAAGCGCCTGCAGCTGCAAGAGCCTTCTTCACCTTCAGTTCGGACTTCTGACGCTGATTCAGACCGCCCAGGGTAACTTCAGCAGTGGGCATGAAGGTCGGAACCACGTGATCATAACCGTACATACGGATCAGTTCTTCCGCGATGTCCGGATAAGATTCCATGTCTTCACGGTAAGCCGGTACCTGAATGGTAAGTTCATCCCCGTTAAGAACCGGCTGGAAATTCAGGTTGGTCAGGATGCGGATGATCTCTTCATCCGGAACCGTAATGCCGATGACGCCGTTGACACGCTTAACGCTGGCCTTCATTTCAGACGGCTCAACGGAATTGCCGGTGTTCACATCCACATGCGTGGAGGAGATCTTACCGCAGCCCAGTTCCTCCACCAGGTGCAGCGCACGCTTCATGGCCATGACTGTAGTGTACTCGTTGACGCCCTTTGCATAGACCTGGGAGGAGTCGGAGGACTGTCCCAGTGCACGGGATGACTTGCGGATATTGTCGCGGGCAAACTTTGCGGACTCAAAGAGAACCGCTTCCGTGGTGTCGCGGATCTCGGAGTTCAGGCCGCCCATGATACCGGCCAGTGCAACCGGCTTGTCGCCGTCGCAGATGACCAGATTGTTCGGATTTAAAGTGAATTCCTTCTCGTCCAGGGTGACGATCTTCTCGCCCTCACCTGCACGGCGGACCTTGATGGCATTGCCTTCCAGGAATGCGGCGTCGAATGCGTGCATCGGCTGGCCCAGTTCCTTCAGGACATAGTTCGTGATATCGACCATGTTGGAGATGGAACCAATGCCCACCAGTGCCAGACGGCGCTTCATCCATGCCGGAGACTCACCCATCTTGACGTCGTAAACATAGTGACCGATGTAACGCGGGCAGATTTCCGGAGCTTCAACGGTAACGGTGAAGCCGTCCTTCTTGACCTCGGTCTCAGTATAATCCAGTGCCGGCGCCTTCAGTTCCTTTCCGAGGACTGCCGCAACCTCACGCGCGATGCCGAAGATGCTCTGGCAGTCCGGGCGGTTTGCGGTAATGGAGATGTCGAAGATCCAGTCGTTCATGCCGAGGATGGGCTTTACATCCGCGCCGATCTCAGCATCATCCGGCAGAACCAGCAGGCCGTTGTAGCCGGCACCCGGATACATGTCCTCATTAAGACCCAGTTCCGTACCGGAGCACAGCATGCCGTAGGAATCATAGCCGCGGAGCTTGCCCTGGCCGATGACAGCCACGCCCTCGATGGTCTTATGATCCTTTGCAGTTGCGTAAACCGTTGCGCCGATCTTGGCAACCGGGAACTTCTTGCCTGCTAAGACATTGTCCGCGCCGCAGCAGATCTGCAGGAGTTCACCGGTACCGGCGTCTACCTTGCAGAGGCTTAAATGCGTGCCTTCGATGGGCTCGCAGCTTTCTACATAACCGACAACAACGTTCGTAACATCCTTGCCGACCTCGATCAGTTCTTCAACCTCAAAACCGCAGGAGAACAGCTTATCCTCCAGTTCCTGGGGTTTTACATCAATATCAACATATTCCTTTAACCAGCTGAATGGTGCTAACATTTGTTTCTCCTCCTTTCATCAGTCATCGATCTGATCAAGTACACGAAGATCGGACTCGAACAGAAGCTTAATGTTATTGAAACCGTACTTTAACATGGCAATGCGCTCCAGACCTACGCCGAATGCAAAGCCGGAGTACTTCTCGGTGTCGATGCCGCAGCCCTCCAGGACCTTGGTATTGACAACACCGGCACCCAGAACTTCGATCCAGCCGGTACCCTTGCAGAGCTTGCAGCCCTTGCCGCCGCACTGGAAGCAGCTGACGTCAACTTCAACGGACGGCTCCGTGAAGGGGAAGTAAGACGGACGCAGGCGAGTGGTGGTGCCTTCACCGAACATCTTCTGAACCAGCTCGTCCAGCATGCCCTTTAAGTCGCCCAGGTTGATGCCTTCGTCCACAACGAGGCCTTCCATCTGAGTGAACATCGGTGAATGGGTGGCATCATCATCGGAACGGAAAACCTTACCGGGGGACAGGATCTTAATGGGCGGCTTCTTGGCCTCCATGACATGGATCTGGCCTGCGGAGGTCTGCGTACGAAGCAGGAATTCCGGTGACAGGTAGAAGGTATCCTGCATGTCACGTGCCGGATGGTCTGCCGGCGTGTTCAGTGCAGTGAAGTTGTAGTAGTCGTTTTCAATCTCCGTGCCTTCAAAGACTTCAAAGCCCATGGAGGAGAAGATCTCGATCAGCTGATTGGTGACCTGGGTGACCGGATGCAGGTTGCCGTGTACGTGCTTGACGGACGGCATGGTGACATCGATCTTTTCGCTCTCATAGCGGGCGCGTGCTTCCGCGTCCTTGAACTTCTTGTCGATCTCTTCAAACTTTTCCTGTGCCCAGACCTTCAGTTCGTTGGCCTTCTTACCGAATTCCGCCTTCTGCTCGTTCGGGATCTTGCCCATCTGACGCATCAGGGAACCGATGAGGCCGGTCTTGCCGTCCATGACGGCTTTCTTGTACTCATAAACCGCCTTGGAACTGGTGGTTTTTTCCAGCTCGCCTAAGACTTCCGTGCGAATGGCGGCCAGCTTTTCGCTGAGTTCGTTTAAATCTGCCATAGTGCTCTCCTTATATCTTTGCTAAACTTTGATACACGAATTGCTCCGTTCTTCGAACTCCCGCAATTCTGCAAAAATTCACAATCCGGACTACCGTCCTGCTTGTTCATTTTTGTTCGGGCATTCTGTGCATATGTTCGCTTGTGCAAGCACGCTCCCCTATGCCCATCTGCCCTTGTATATTTGCTAAACTTTGATACACGAATTGCTCCGTTCTTCGAACTCCCGCAATTCTGC
>CAMGCK010000132.1 GCA_946040795.1 uncultured Lachnospiraceae bacterium | reverse complement strand
GGTCCAGTAGTTCGCGGAACACTTCACCGCCTTCCGGCGCGCGATAATTCTCCGGATCGTCAAAAAACAGCTGCAGTCCCGGTGTTTCGGAGAGAACACATCCCTCGTAGATGCCAAAGGACATTTCTGTGATGCGCGGATCCGTTTCAACAGGCACATTCCTGCTGCCCCGCAGGATCTTCGCAGTCTCCTGCGCCCGTACCAGTGGGGAGGATATGATCCGGTCAAACCGGATGTCCTTCATGCCCTCGGCAGTCTTCTGTGCCAGCTCTCTTCCATAATCACTGAGTTCAATGTCAGCTCTTCCCTGGAACCGTTTTTCGCGGTTCCACAGGGTCTCGCCGTGTCGTACGATAAAAATCTCCATTCAAATTTTCCCGTCTGAAACAGGGCAAATTCCGCGTATCAGCGCTTGAGTGCTTTCAGCTCCTCTTTGACAACGCCTCCTTTGGAATAGCGCGCCTTTTCATACAGCGCATGGAGCGCGGCGCGGTTGTCGGATTCGGAAAGCTCCGCGTAATCCTCCAGCTCCTCCGGCGTGAATGCCTGAGAAGCCACCCGTTTCTTTTTCTTCAGAATCGTCTTTTTATAAGTTTTTCGCACCTGTGCATCCGGACTGAAATCGAACCAGAGCGGGCGCTTTCCGGTATTTTCTCCCGGGGCTGCCGCTTTTTCATCGGCCTCCGGCGTCAGGAACTCTTCCTCGTCACCGTTCTCCTGATACGAATGATAGAACTTTTTGATCAGCGCGTATATGGCAGTAGCCACGGAGATCGTGAAGAATACCATGAAGGTAATAAAAATGCCAAGTGTAATGGTCTGACTGGCTGCCACGAGCCATGCCGGCGATTCCGGCGCATCCGGCATCATCATGCCGCCCTGCTCCATAACCATTTCTTCCGTTTCTTCAATCACATCCGTCGGAGCATTATCCCTGAAATGGATCAGCAGAATCAGTTTCCGGAACAGCCACCCAAGTCCGCGGCCAATGCTCTTCACCAGTTCATCCAGTCCGGTCTTCGGAAGGAACAGCATGACCAGAACCGCCAGTGCAACAAACACAAACATCAGCAGATAATTGGTGCGGAAGATCTGTCGTTTGGGGACATTGGCCACATCCTTATTGAGTTCCAGGTAACTGTCCAGACGAACCAGGTTTTCATATATGCAGATCAGAATAACATACGCAAAGGCCTGATAATAATTCAGCGTGCTCATCAGGTCATTCTTCAACACGACACCGAGGACATAGCAGGCAATAAAAACCAGCAGCACCCCCGGATGCGGAGAAGACAGCGGACCGCGCTTCTCCTTCACACGCTCCATCATGCGAAGCGCGATTACGGCAATCGTAAAGATCACATAGAATACGCGGATGGCGATGTGCGGCGCAGCAAACCAGGGAGCCAGTCCACTGAGAATGCACACAAGAAGGAACGGAAATACACTCTTTACATGTTTTTCAGCAATGCCGGATACCAGATAGGGAACCAGCATGGAGAGTGAACACAGCAGGATCGATACGTAGGTGAAGCCTGCCATTTCGATGATCAGGCAAAACAGGGACATGAGTGCCGTCACGACCATCGCGCCGTGCAGGTACTCCATAAAACGTTCGGCAAAATCACGCATGGCCTTTTACCTCCCATCGAATGATCTCAGCGGAAGTGCCCGCAGCCGGATGGAAGTCCATGTTGTCGTACAGCGGGACGACCCACATGCCGGCAGCTTCCTTGGATAACAGCGCAAAACTTTCCTGCAGTTCCTGCTCCATGTTGGAGGAAATCAGAATGTAACCCGCGTTAGCATAGTCCGGGTCCTCCATTTCGCAGTCCACGTAAGGCGCAAAATCATCCATTTTCCGGGCCAGATCCACGCGGGCCAGACTGCGGTAGATATCTTCTGCCTGAGCGGCACCACTAGCGGCTATGGCCTGAAGCGTCTCTCCGGTCTCCACATCGCGGCCATTGGTCACAAGACGTACCGGATAGCCCTCGTGCAGCATGTGCGCGGCCAGCGTAGCCGCGATACGCATGGCTTCTTCGTGAAGCGGCTGATGCTGGACAACCGTCTCATCGACCAGGTTGAGCAGGATGACGATCCGGCGCGATGTGGTGGAATCATACTGATTGACCATGAGCTCGCCGGTGCGGGCGCTGGCCTTCCAGTTGATGGTATTCATCGGGTCGGATACCGTGTAATTGCGAAGTCCCTTGAATTCAAAGGGATCCGGATAAATGAACTGACGGCTCGTCATATCGCCGATCAGTTTACGCAGCGGCTGTTCAAAAAGCGATGTATCCACCGGGCCGGGATAGACATAAAACGCCGCCCCGCGCTGTTTGAATGCACGTACCATGTGTTCGGTGTAGAACAGGTCCGTGGAAACCAGATCGGCCGATGTAATCGTGTAATATCCCCTTTTTCTGCACACAAACGGCAGACGGCGGGTCACGCGCTGATAAAACAGCACCGAGAATATGTCGTTTTTATAGTTGCGGTCCGATGTGCTGACATTCTCGCCGTTTTCAAAGACCAGGCCGGAGCCGATCTCAAACTTGGCATGCAGGAACGGAAGCGGCAGGAAATTCCGGTTTTCCAGGATCTCCATCAGAGTGCCCTTCTCCCCTTCAAAAGCAGAACGCTCCTGAAAACGGATGTCGATGTCGAGTCCTTTATCCCACAGTTTCTTGTACAGAATACGCTGCAGGAAGAAAAGGATCGCCGCACCGGCCACCAGAATGATCAGTGGCATTATTCCGCCTTCCCCCAGTTCTCCGTCGGAACCGGAACCGTATTCAGGATGTCCTCCACTACTTTTTCAGCAGCATTTCTGCCTACGGACGCGCGGTCCAGTACCAGACGATGCGCCATGACCGGCACTGCAACGTCCTTGACATCCTCCGGAGTGATGAAGTCGCGGCCGGAAACATAGGCATAAGCCTGGCATGCATGCAGCAGGGCAATGGTACCTCTGGGGCTTACACCGGCCAGTACACGGCTGTTCCGACGGCTTTCCTGCGCCAGTCCCACAATATAATCCATCAGAAGCGGATGTACATAAACATCCTTCATTTCTTCCTGTGCTTTCAGAATATCTTCCTTCTTCACAACTGCATCCAGTTTTTCAATGGGCTTGTTTTTGAGATAACGGTTCAAAATCTCCGTCTCCTCTTCCTTTGTGGGCTCACCCATGGAAAGTTTCATCAGGAAACGGTCCAGCTGTGCTTCCGGAAGCGGGAAGGTACCGGTATTCTCTACCGGGTTCTGCGTAGCGATGACAAAGAAGGGAAGATCCAGCGCACGGGTCTCGCCGTCCACGGTAACCTGCTTCTCTTCCATGCACTCCAGAAGCGCGGACTGGGTTCTTGGGGTCGCGCGGTTGATTTCATCGGCCAGAAGGATATTGGCAAAAACAGGACCCTTTTTGAAAACAAAGTCGCCTTCCTTCTGGTGGAAGAAATTCAAACCGGTAACATCGGACGGAAGAAGATCCGGTGTGAACTGAATACGATTGAACTCGCTGTCGATGGAACGGGCGAGGGATTTTGCAAGCATGGTCTTGCCGGTTCCGGGTACATCGTCCAGAAGGACATGTCCTCCTGCAAGAAGTGATGTCAGGATCAGTTTAACCGTCTCATCCTTACCGATGATGACTTTTGCAATGTTTTCTCTGATACTGTTAAATGTCTGATTCATTATAGTGCCAGCCTTTCTGTCGTCTTTTAATGAATAGTATATAGCATTTCCTCTATTTTTCTACTGTTTTTTGCAAAATGCACAGTCAGATCCACTGTTTTTACTTTAACCGTCCATTTATCGTCCCCTATATTATGTTGTCTTTTGTTGTTTTCTG
>CAMGCK010000131.1 GCA_946040795.1 uncultured Lachnospiraceae bacterium | reverse complement strand
TTTTATGTATTGTCCAAGGTCGTAATCAAGGTCACGCTGCCTGCTTCCATCATCGTTAATTTCTCCGGTGCGGAGGTCGGCATCAGCATGCTTCTTCTCACGGGCTTTGGTCTTCTCTTAAGCTGCACCATGATGGCAGTGGGTGTCCTCATGAACATCCACCGCGGAAAAAGCGAGCAGGCCTTTGGTGTGCTGAACGTTTCCGGATATAACATCGGCAACTTCACAATGCCTTTTGTCCAGAGCTTCCTGGGTGCATCCGGCGTCGTGGTCACCAGCCTGTTTGATGCCGGAAACGCCCTGGTCTGCCTGGGCGGCTCCTACAGCGTGGCCTCCATGGTCAAAGACAAGAACGGCAGATTCTCCGTCCTTCGCATTCTGAAGACGGTCTTCAAGTCCGTTCCCTTCGATGTATACGTGCTTATGACGGTGCTGGCATTCATCCACATCGCCCTCCCGGAACCGGTCATTACGATTCTCCGTGTCCCAGCAAATGCCAACCCGTTCCTGGCAATGTTCATGTTCGGCGTCGGTTTTGAACTGGGCGATTCCCTGCCGCAACTGAAAAAAGCCCTCAAATACCTGGGCGTACGCTTTGGTGTCAGCATTCTCTTTGCGCTTGGCATCTACTTCCTGCTTCCGGTACCGCTGGAGATTCGTCAGCCGCTCACCCTGCTGGTCCTGAGTCCGATTGCAACCGCAGCTCCGGCATTCACCGCCGATATCGGTGAAGATTACGGTCTGGCAAGCGCCATCAATTCACTGAGCGTGGTGATCAGCATTGTGCTGATTCTGATTACGCTGTTTATTATGCTGTAAGGGTTAATGAAAGCCCATTACACATCGTAGTAACAGCGCCCATCAACTACAAGAAGGCGCCATGAAAAAATCAAAATGATTTTTCACAGCGCTTTCTTTGTGTTATAGGGTTATTTCACAGCCTCTTCTTGTCATAATCTAAGATTCTATTACTTTCTCACAATACTCTCTCCCGTTTCCGGATTTCTTGCGAACTGATCGAAGAAATCGAAAACGATTTCGGAAAGATGCGGAGTGGGCCAATGCGGATGATTGTCTTCACAGACCACTTTCATGCGAACTACGCCGTTCTCGTCCTTAAAGTCACCAATGGCAAAGTCTGTACCGCGGTCCGTTTCCACCTTACCGCAGCCTGCTGCAAGCGGAAGGCCCAGTGCACGCTCCGCAAAGGACTGAGACTGCTCTTTGAGGGCAACGATCTCTTCCTTGCTCGGCACTGCGGTGCGGTTCTTCGCGCCCCACCAGGAAAGAGCATCTGCCATGCTGTCCAGTTCCGGAGAATCATAAACCGGGAACGGGAAACCATCGCGATTGCCGATCACGGACATGATGGGCATCTCATGCTTGAACTCCTCATTCGGGATGCAAGCGTACCAGGGTTCGGCCGGACCTGCCGGACGCTTGAAGCCCATCGGATACATGCCGTTGTAGGGATTCTTGATGAAACCACCGCAGGGAGCTGCTGCCGCAAACCATTCCGGATGACCTGCCGCAAGGAAGTTCGTGTTGCGGCTGCCGTAGGAGAAACCTGCCACGTAAACGCGGGACTCATCCACCGGGTACAGTTCCTTAGCTTCCTTCAGGATCTCTTCAATGACTACATCGCATTCCAGAGACGGCGCGATGACGATCCACTCACGCGCGGCTGCGCTGGTGACAAATCCCCAGGAGTCGATGGCATAGATGGTATTTCCGGCACCGTGCAGAACGAATACCAGCGGGTACTTGCGGTCCTTGTTAGCCGGATCAAACGCGCTGACCGGTACAAAAGAAGACCACTTCTTCACCAGGTTCTGCGGGAAAGTGTTGTTCGGATCAAACTCCGCTTCCATTTCGTGGGTGGCCAGATAACCGGCCCAATCCATCGGCTTGTCCTCACCGTGAATCTCCTTCACCATGCCGCGCTTTGCCCAGAAAGCGATGGATTCCGGTGAATGTTCGTCCACATTGACGATGGTATTTTCCATCATTTCCGCACATGCAGCTGCAGCACCGGTAGCCTTGAATTTTTCAATGTCAAAGTGACCGTTTCTTGCGCCCATCAGTTTCAGAACGGATTCCGCAGATTCCGGAACCGTGGCATGAGCAGGAGTATACTCTCTGCTGAAAAGTTCATTGTAGTCCATGATGTCCTCCGATTCAAACTTAATATAACCTCACTATAATACGCGGAAAAATCAATGCAATCCCTTTATTTTAAAAGATTTTTCTTGATAAACTCATCTTGCCGAGGTGTTGATTACTGTCCGGCGTATTTGTGTTCAAAGCCTCTTACTGCCTTGCCAGCTTACTGCAGATGACATGAAGCGGGGTGGCCGGAGGGAACGCATCGGCCTTTTCGTAGTCCCTGTCAAAAATCAGGTCCTGACAATAGATCAGACTCGCGCCCTTCAGTTCACCACGGCGATAGTTTGCGTTATCGTAGGGATAGTGCGTGTCCGTGGTCGAATAGGTCCGGGAGGTGCAGTCTCTGATGCCCTCATAACCTGCCATGATTTTTTCTGCGAGCTCGATATAAGTATCCAGATACTCTTTTACGATGGGCGTACCATTGTGCCCCGGATAGATCATGTCGTAGCAGTCCTCGAACTGCTTCAGTTTCAGCATGGCCCGATGGTATGTCTCCACGCTGGATGCGTGCCGCGCGTGGATCTGGCCCATTTCCTCTGCATAGCCGGGAAGGAGAAGGACCTGGCCGGACTCCACTTCATCGCCGGGGAACAGCATGCGGTTCGTCTCGTCCAGAATCGCGATGTTGCCCGGAGCATGGCAGTCCAGAAGGATCACGCGAAGCGGGCGGCCCTTGAGGGGAATGACAGTGCCATCATTCACAATGGTGAACTTATAATCCAACGGGTACTTCGTATCATCCGCGCCCATGCAATTCTTCGCGCTTCTCGCGATGCCCTCCGTACCGTAGATCACGTCGAAATAGCCGTTTCCACCGGTATGATCAAAATGGCTGTGCGTGTTAATGACCGCCTTCACCGGCTTGTCGGTCAATGTCTGCGCGTAGTCCCGGATGTTCTCCTCGGCCTCGCCGGCATCGATCATGATTGCTTCATCCTCGCCCTCCAGCAGGTAGCAATCGCTGCCGGGGCCGGTAATCACATACGTGTTGCTGCTCAATTTTCTGGACAAAAACGTTCTATTTGCCATGCTGTCCCCCCTATAAACTCAATATCAATCCACAACAAACGCAATAAAATGCGTTCCACGATACTTCAGCATCCCGGTCGCACCGGCAAACATCCGCGCAGCATCACTCGCTTCAACAACGAATTTTTCGATGCCATCGTCCGTTTTGAAGGCCACTTCCCACTTGAACTGTTCCCCGGGCAGACTGCCAAGGTTTGCATAAGCAAGCATTGCAGGAGATTTGCGCTCCTCTTTGCTCAATACCGTCGCAGGTGTCTTTACCATTCGCTTGAAAAACATAATGCCGCCTCACTTTCTACTAAGATTTTTCTTATAAAGCATGATTTCATAATGGAATTTGAAATGTCCGCCTCAGCAATAACAATACCCCACCAGTCCCATGGCAACTCCACAATTTTCATTGCTCTGCCTATTACTTACTTTGAATATAGATGAAAACGTTTTTTATTTCAATGTGTATTTTCATGTTAATTGCTTTTAGAATGGCTGCGCCGATTTGCCTTTTACCTACAAATCAATGTATAGAGAGATAGTGATAGTTTTTATTTTGACGATTGAAATAAGACATTTTCTATCTCCTTTGATTGAATACAACACTCACCGAATGGATTGGATTTTTTACATAGGGGGCATTTTTCAGCTCATTTGCTAAAATATAAGCGCCGAATGGATTGGATTTTTTGCATAGGGGGCATTTTT
>CAMGCK010000130.1 GCA_946040795.1 uncultured Lachnospiraceae bacterium | reverse complement strand
AAAAAAGTGTCCGTGTGGGAAGAGGACATCGTCATCCCCACATATGAGCCGGCAGTGCCGGACCGGAATCCGCTTTTCCTGGAAAAACGCGTTTATCAGGGAAGCAGCACCATCGTCCGTCCACGTATGATCCGGTGAACTTCACATTCCGTGAGAATCCGGACGGCAGTGCTTCCGTGATCTGTTCCGAAATTGAGAACATGTTCCACACTAAAAGCGAGACCGAATTCACACTCTATCCGGACAAAGCTTATGCAGACCGCGCGCTGCAGATCCTGGAAAAAGCTTATGCCATGGATGAAACCGACGCCCGCGTTCTTTACGAACTGGATCTTCTGAAAAAACGCATGGGCATCGCTCCGGAAACGCGTCTTGCGCTTCTGGATGCTCACCTCGATCTGGTACATTCCCGCGACGACCTGCTGTTAGAATACATCACGCTGCAGAATCTGACCGGCCGTTATGAAAAAGCGCTGGAACTCATCGCAGGCCATCGCTTCCATCCCTGGGAAGGCGGCGAAGGCAAAGTTCCGGAGCAGTATCTGCTGGCCAATGTGGCACTTGGCGTGCGGAATAACGATGAAGCCCGTTTCCTGGCTGCATATACTTATCCGGAGAATCTGGGCGAAGGCAAACTGCACGGTGCGCAGGAAAACCGCCAGAATTACTATCTGGGCTGTCTGCTGGAAGAAAAAGCCCGGATACTGAAAGAAAAAGATTGTCTTTCAGCGGCAGAAGACGCCATGGACAAGGCGAACGAACTGTTCCTCAAAGCCTCCAGCGGCATTTCCGTACCGGCATCCGCCATGTACTACAACGATCAGCCGCCGGAAACCATCTTCTATCAGGGGCTGGCCTGGAAAAAGCTTGGCAATGACCGGGAAGCCGAGCATCGCTTTGATCTGCTGATTGACTACGGCAATGCCCACATGGAGGATCACGTTTCCATCGACTACTTTGCAGTCTCTCTGCCGGATCTTCTGGTTTTTGATGAAGACCTGGACCTCAAGAACCGTCTGCACTGTCTGTTCATGAAAGCGCTTGGCCTTTACGGAAAGGGCGCAATCGACGAAAGCCGCCGCCTGTTTGAGGAAGCCCTTTCCATGAACAGCAACACCTTCCAGATTGCAACGCATTACGCGCTGCTTTTTGCAAAATGATGCCGCAGGCCAATATCATCGTAAAGCTGTAATGAATTCTGATAAACCAAACGGAGGAATCACATGAAAATAACATACCCTTTAAGCCGATGGACTTTCTCCATCCCCGAACTAAATTTCACGGACAGTGTTCTGGTTCCGCATACCTGGAACACCGATGAGCGCGTCATGCTTCACAAAGGGCACGCTGTTTATGAAACGACCTTTACTGCCGACGCGGCCATGGACGATCGACGCGTCTTCTTAAGTTTCAATGCGGTATACCACAGCGCGCGTGTATTTGTGAACGACATGCCGGCCGGTGAACATCGCCGCTCCGGTTACACCCCGTTCAAGCTGGATGTGACCACCCGCGTAAAATTCGGTGAAACAAATACGGTCCGCGTAGAAGTGGACAATACACATCGCGACGACATGCTGCCTCACGGCGACGACTTTGACTGGGCCGATGACGGCGGTATCATCCGCAAAGTCGAGGTTCAGTTCATCCCGCAGGAAGGCTTTGATCATCTGCATGTAACGGAGAACATCGAATCCATGGAGGACGGCCGCGCCTCCGGCACCCTGACGCTCAGCACCGCGTTCCTGGACGGCTGCGCTCACAGCGCGCGTGTGACCGTGATGGACTATGCAACCTATGAGACCGCTGTCGATGTCACGATCCCGGATCTGAAGGACACCTTCACCATTCCGTTTGAAAACCTGAAGCTCTGGAGCAACAAAGCTCCCAATCTCTATGTAATCAACGTGGAAACCGCAGAGGATCTGTTCACGACCCGCATCGGTATCCGCAAGATCGAGGTTTCCGGTACCAAAGTTCTTTTAAACGGCGAACCGGTTTACTTACGCGCCTGCGAGTGGATGCCGGGCTCTCATCCGGATTTCGGCATGGCTGAGCCGCTGTCTCACAGCATCAAGTGCCTCCGTCAGTTAAAGGAAGCCGGCTGTGTATTCACACGTTTCCATTGGCAGCAGGACGATACACTGTTTGACTGGTGCGATGAAAACGGCCTGATGGTCCAGGAAGAGATCCCGTACTGGGGCTTCCCCAAGTCCTCTACCGCGCTGCAGCTGAACATTGCCAAGCAGCAGGCTGACGAAATGGTCTACTATCATTACAACCATCCCTCCATCATCTGCTGGGGCGTGGGAAATGAGCTGGATGCTTACAAAGAGCCGACCATCGAATACATTAAGGCCATCAAGGCTTACATCAAAGCCATGGATCCGCGCCGTCTGGTCAATTATGTTTCCAATTCCCTTTCCCGCGTGGAGTGCCGTCCGTACGATGACGGCACACTTTACGGAGACATCGCCATGTGGAACGAGTATCTGACTTTCTGGGAGCCCTCGGACGATGTTCCGGAGCACATCCGCATTACCTGCCGCCGTGCAGAGGGTATGCCGGTCTTTGTCTCTGAATTCGGCCTCTGCGAGCCCTTCTTCAAGGGCGGCGATCCCAAGCGCATGGAGATCCTGAATGAGCGTCTGGGTGAGATTTATCCGACCATCGACAATCTGGTGGGCTACATGTGGTTCTCCTTAAACGATTACCGCACACACATGGGCGAGGAGGGCTCCGGCCGTATGACCCAGCGTGTCCATGGTTCCACGGATCTGTACGGCAACGAAAAGCCTTCTTACCGTGTCTTCTGTGAACTGCAGAAAAATTTTAACTGATTTGTTCAACTGATTAAACAGAATCGACTGTTCAATCAGATTATCTATTGAAAAACGGCCGTTTGATATTTATGATAGTAGGGAGTGATTTTACGGAGAACTATCATATGTATTCAAACGACCGTTTTTTTGCTGCGGACTCTTCAAACGGACGCTGGGTGTCCGATGGACGTCTTGCCGCAAACTATTATAAAGAACTTCCCGTTCTTCGCGCCGAGATCCACGCGCTGTATACCAAACTGGATAAAAGGCTGGGCCTCTCCGGCGCCGATGTTCCCATCACCTTCACAGAGAATGAAGAACAGCTGGGTTCCTATACCCCGCCCGCCTTGGACCGCGAAGAGCATTTTTCCTTTACCCTCCCGTTCATCGCTTATTCTTCCCGCTCGCAGCTTCAGAAAAGCGACCGCGAAGATCTGTATCTGCACGAATACGCGCATTACATGCGCCACACGATGGACATTCCAACGGAGTATGACTTTGAGTCCGGCCCCCACGGAAGCGCCTGGCGCTACTGCTGCTCGCTGATCAATGCTGTGCCCAGCGCCTATTACAAGGTGGGGGAAAGCCTGAAAAAACAGAACTACAATAAAGCGCTGAAAAACAACTGGAAGGACAATGCCGCAAAAAGCCGGATGCTGGATACCTACCATCGGACTCAGGAAAGCCGAGCTAAAGTGAACAGCGTGGCCCGGTTCAAAATCGGTGAAGAAGTGAAACACCCAAAATTCGGCTTCGGCATCGTGGAGGACGTGGAGGAAACGCCATCGTCCGTGCGGCTACGCGTCCGCTTTGGCGAAGAAGTGAAACTTTTGGATCAGAAATGGCTGATGAAGGCCAATATTCAGTGACACCGGGCGATAATATCCGTACCGATGGAATGATCGCCAATGTGCAGTTCACACCGGCAAGCCTTCAAAAAAAGTGACAAAATGAAACGTCCCCTTTGTCAACAAAAAAGGGGCTGTCGCATTAGCAAATGATTTTGGTGTGCTACCCGTCAAGAGGACAGTGAATAATTAAAAAGTTTCGTACCGCCAGTCGCGCAATCGGCTGGCGGTATTCTTATGCAGCCGCATAATAGTTCTCATGGTATTCAACA
>CAMGCK010000129.1 GCA_946040795.1 uncultured Lachnospiraceae bacterium | reverse complement strand
ACAAAATTTGATGTGCCGCAAAGCCGAACTTGTGAAAAACGATGAAAAAGGCGAAATACGGAAGACTTTAGCGCATTAGCACAATAAAGTGTTGACAGACGGACGGGGCTATGCTAATATCACTTTGTTACATTAGCACGCTAAAGTGCCGGCGGCCGGGAAATCCGGAAATGATCGGTCCGGCAAGAGGGGAGTATCATTATGAAAAAACTGGTTGCGTTATTACTTGCGATTGTCTGCGTCATGAGCCTTGCCGCTTGCGGTAAGAAGGAAGAAGAGCCCATCGATCCGATGACAGATCGTTTAGGTGCCATCAAGCAGAAGGGCGTTTTGGAAATCTGTACGGAACCGTACTTCGCTCCGAATGAATTCATCGATGTTACCAAGTCCGGTCAGGATCAGTATCAGGGCATGGACATTGAACTTGCAAAATACATCGCCGACAAGATCGGTGTTGAACTGAAGATCGTTCCGTTGGAATTTGGCGCGGTTCTTGCCGGTGTTGCCGACGGTAAGTATGATCTTGCCATTTCCGCACTGGCTTATTCTCCGTCAAGAGCTGAGTCCATGGCAATGTCCAAGGGTTACTACTTTGGCGGTGACGGCTACGGCATTGTGATAAGAGCGGAAGACGCGGACAAGTATCAGACCGTTGAAGACTGTAAGGACGCGGTCGTAGTCACCCAGAGCGGTTCCGTACAGGAAGCCATGTACAAACTTTACATGGACGGTTCCAAGGAATTCAAACTGGTTTCTTCCATGAATGACGCATATCTTTCCGTTATGGAAGGAAAGGCCGATGTAGCCGTGGTTGCCTGCTCCGCTGCACAGCTTTTCGCTGATGCAAACGACGGTAAGCTGGTAGTTCCGGCACTTCGCTTCGATGTATCCGAGGAACTGACCGGTACCCGTGTCGGTGCCTGCCTGAAGGGAACGGACAGTCTGATGGAAATCGTCAATACCTGCATCGACGAACTTCTTTCTGACGGTACCATGCAGAAGTGGCATGATGAAGCAGAAGCTTATGCAAAGAAACTGGGTGTGGACTAACGGCAATCTGCTGTATTATGATAGGAACATAAGGCCAAGGATCACCGGAGACGGAAGTTCCGCCTCCGGTGACTGCGGTTTATCGGAAGGTAAAACATGGACATTCTGATTAAGATCCTGAAAAAGTATTATATGGTATTCCTGCGGGGCTTATGGGGAACGATCTGGCTTTCAGTCGTAACCATCATCTTCGGCGCGATCCTGGGTGTGGGCATCGCACTGCTTCGCATGAGCAAGAAAAAGGTGCTGTACGGTATCTCCTCCGTATACATCGAGATCCTGCGCGGTACTCCGGTACTTCTGCAGCTGTATTTCTTCTGGCTGGGCCTGCCCAAGCTGTTCCCGATGTTTGAGATGAGCGATACATTCTGCATTCTGGTGGCGCTGATCATCAACTCTTCCGCATATATTGCGGAGATCATCCGCGCGGGCATCGGTGCCGTGGATTCCGGACAGTTTGAGGCTGCAAGATCCCTCGGCCTTTCCGAAAAACATCTGATGTCCAAGGTCATTCTACCGCAGGCCATTAAAAACATTCTGCCGGCTATCGGCAATGAGTTCATTTCGATCATCAAAGGTACATCACTGGCGTCCACGTTCTTCATTGTGGAACTGACCACCAGTTTCAAGACTGTTCAGTCCACGACGTTCCGTGCCATTGAACCGCTCCTGATCTCCGGCGTGATCTATCTTGTTCTCACGTTTACTCTTTCAAGACTGCTCCGTGTACTGGAAAGGAGGATGAAAGCCAGTGACTGATGTAATTATCCGTACAGAAGGACTTACCAAGAGCTTTGGCTCTTTACAGGTGCTGAAGGGCATCGATACCGAGATCCGGCGCGGCGAGGTCGTGTCGATCATCGGACCGTCCGGCGGCGGTAAATCCACTTTTTTGCGTTGCCTGAATCTGCTTGAGACTCCGACCTCCGGAAAAGTGTTTTTTGAGGATACGGATCTGACTGACAAAAAGGCCGATATTCAGAAGCTTCGTCAGCGCATCGGCATGGTGTTCCAGAATTTTAATGTATTCCCGAACATGACGGTGCTTGACAATATCACGCTTGCGCCTATACTGGAGAAGAACGTTCCTAAAGAGGAAGCAAAAGCACGTGCCCGTGAACTTCTGGCCCGTGTCGGTCTCTCTGATAAAGCAAATGAATATCCCCGGAAGCTGTCCGGCGGTCAGAAGCAGCGACTCAGTATTGTCCGTGCGCTGGCCATGGACCCGGAAGTCATGTTGTTTGATGAGCCGACCTCCGCGCTGGATCCGGAGATGGTTAAGGAAGTTTTAAATGTTATCAAAGACCTGGTAAAAACCGGTATGACCTGTCTTATTGTTACTCACGAGATGGCTTTTGCTCAGGAAGTTTCCGATCGCGTATTCTTCATCTGCGATGGTGTCATCAAGGAAGAAGGCAACCCTCAGACGTTATTTACATGCCCCAGAGATCCGGCCACCATCCGTTTCCTGAGCATGGTTCTGTAAGGAGGAAGTATGAACGACAAAGAGCAGATCACAGGTTATGTCGCGCGTGTCGCGGAGAAGACCAAGGCCATTGCCCGGAATATCTGGGATTACGCGGAGATCTCCTATACGGAGAAAAAGTCCGCGAGAGAACTGATTGAAGCCCTGAAGGAAGAAGGTTTTGAAATCGTTGAAGGCATTGCCGACATTCCCACTGCGTTTACCGCAACGTTTAAGTACGGAACCGGCAAGCCGGTCATGGGACTTCTGGCAGAATATGACGCGCTGGATGGCCTGAGCCAGAAAGCAGGCTGTCCGGAAGTGGATCCGGTCGCTGCGGGCGCTCCCGGTCATGGATGCGGTCACAATCTGCTGGGTGCTGCCAACTTTGCGACGGCAGTGGCATTAAAGGATTACATGACGGAAAACAAGAAAGACGGTACCGTGATCTTCTTTGGTTGCCCGGCAGAAGAAGGTGCCGGTTCCAAGCAGTTCATCGCCCGCGCGGGTTATTTTGATGATGTGGACTTTGTCTACTGCTGGCATCCGTCCACCCAGAATGAAGTTTCGGCAAAGGGCAGCACTGCTATCATGGGTGCAAATTTCATCTTTGACGGCGTGGCTTCACATGCCGGCGGCGCACCTCATCTTGGCCGTTCCGCGCTGGATGCCTGTGAGCTCATGAATGTGGGCGTCAACTATTTAAGAGAGCATATGATCGATCCGGCACGTGTTCATTATGCATATTCCGATGCCGGCGGAACCGCTCCGAATGTTGTCCAGGCACATGCCGTGATCAAGTACGAAGTGCGTTCCCCCAAGGTCCATCAGATGCAGGAACTTTTTGCGCGCGTCGTGGATGTGGCAAAGGGCGCAGCGCTGATGACCGGTACGAAGATGCACTATGAAGTGACCATGGCATTCTCGGACTATGTTGCCAACAAGACCCTTGCACCGGTCATGGCCGAGTGCCTGAAGGAATACGGCGCGCCGGAATGGACAGAAGAAGACTATGCACTTGCCCGTAAATTCCTGCATACATACAGCAAGGAAACGCTGAAGACCATCAAGGAAGGCCTGGAAGAGTATTATCCTGACAGCGTGGATGAAGCATTAAAGAATCCGCTGGCTTCCGATACTCGTGACTTTGATTTCCGCGAAAACCGTTATAATTCCGGTTCAACGGATGTGGGCGATGTGGGTTACGCAACGCCTACTGTTACGCTGCATGTGGCAACGGCTTGCATCGGCAATGTGGGACACTCCTGGCAGAATACCGCATTCTCCGGTTCGGAGATCGGTATGAAGGGTATGTTGAGAGCAGCTGAAGTCATGGCACTGTCCTGTGTTCGGACAATGGATCAGCCGGAACTCATTGAAAAGGCCAAGGTTGAGCTTCGCAAGAAGAACGGCGGCAAGTATACATGCCCGCTGCCGGATTACTGCCAGCCGCCCATCGGTAAGTATTGATTCCGGAGAATCATGTGCCTGAGTTCAAAAAGAAGCTCGTAGCATATTACGAAG
>CAMGCK010000128.1 GCA_946040795.1 uncultured Lachnospiraceae bacterium | reverse complement strand
TGCTAAAAATCCATCCGTTCTATGCATCTGATTTTTGCAAATGAGCTTCAAAACCATTTTTTGCTAAAAATTCATCCATTCCATGCATCTGATTTTTACAAATAAGTATCAGGATCCCTTCTTTGATAAAATTTCAATTCGTATAAAAGCATTCTGTCCAAAAGAAGGGCTTTTTTATCGTGAAAAGTCAATATCACCACAATAAGTCAATATTTCCAGCCGTACAAGTTTGCCCCATCTTTTTTAAGTTTGTTATTTGCCCATGCTTTTAAAATATGCTTTTGCTCATCCTATTTAAGTTTGTTATTTGCCCATGCTTTTAAACCTTACTTTCGCCTCATACTTTCAACATTTGTTTTTAGTCGTATGTCTTCAAAGTTTGTTTGCACAAACTTTCCGCATACTTCCAACGTCCGCCCCTTCGCCTGAAAAGAACAAGATTTCCATCAACAAAAGGGGGACCGTGAAAAATCAAAATGATTTTTCACGATCCCTTTTAACGTTACTTTTTCTCTGCCTTAGTCACATACTTTATGACCTTCATATGTGTAATGGAGAAGAGTTCATAGGAAACCTCTGCACCATCGGCCGTGAAGTCAAAGACAAAACTGCGGGTGGAATCATTTTCCGGCCACATAAGCTCCAGATGAAAGCGGGTGTCTGTTTCAAACCAGCCGTTTGCCCAGCACTTGGAAGCATATTCCCAGGGCGAGCGGAGGCGGTTATAGCGGCGGGAACCATCCATGGAGAACTCCAGTGTGACATGATTCCGATCCTTGCCGATCCATTCCAGTGTGCCTTCCATCGTGCCAAAGCGGATGGTAAAAGCATCAGCAAGATTCGGATTGGAGGCGGGATCGTTCATCAGCGACATACTGAGAACGAAGGGGTCAAAGGAACCCTCCAACACCTTGTAAGAGCCGGAAAAAGTACCTTTTTGTGTGGAATACGGCTGATACACGGGCGATTCCACTGCCATGTGACGAAGCCGTCTCTGCAGTGTTTTCAGCGCTTCCGGATCCTCCGGCAGCGGCTCGTCATGAACTGTCGGGAGCAGAACATCCCAGATGCATTCCAGCGACTTATCCGGATGGTCAGAGTGCTGGTTCATGGCGATGATCATATCCTTGTCCGGGATGACGATCGAGAACTGGCCGGAAGCGCCATCGGCCCGGTAAGCACCGGGATAGCGGCACATCCACATCTGGAAACCGTAACCTGCATTGCCGTCCGTAAGCGGAGGACGGGTACCGTCTGCGGAAACAGCCGGCCCGTTGTCGATGCGGGAAGTCGTAGCCAGCCGGACAAATTCCTCGTCCAGGATACGCTCCGTAACGGTCGCACTTGCAGTACCGGCCTCACCTGCAGCACTGTTTTCGCTGCACGCTTCATTCCGGTATGTCACCACACCGCCGTCCAGATACAGCTTCATCAGCCGCAGATTGTCTTCCGTGGTGGAATAGGTGCGCCACGCCCACATGTCACGCCCGCCGGGCTGCGTGCTGTAATTCAGATTGTCATAATCGATGCCGATCTTTTGGAACAGCTTTTCGTTCAGATAATCGTACACATTTTTGCCGGTCAGTTTGTAAATGATTTTGCCAAGCAGCGTGGAATTGACACTGCTGTAATGGAACGTGGTGCCCGGTTCTTCAAGAATGGGATGATTTACAAAATTCTTGACCCAGTCCGCGTCATCCGGCGGGAAAGAGAGCAACCGGTACCCATGTGCAGCATCTTGTAAATGGTCAGTTTCTGTAAAAAGTCTGACGGCTCTTCCGGTGCGTACTCCGGATAGATATCGATGAGTCGGGTATCCAGGGTCAATAACCCTTCCCGGATGGCGATGCCGATGGCAGTTCCCATATAGGTCTTGGTCAGCGAATTGCACATATGGACCTGGCCCTGGGCATAAGGCGCCCAGAAGCCTTCCGTGAGAATGCAGCCATGCCGCATGATCACAAGTCCATGCATTTCTGTGTGACCGCTCTCCAGGGCATCCAGGAAACGCAGGATATCTCTTGAGGAAATACCTGCTTCTTCAGGTGAAATACGGGAGAATTCAGTTCGATTCATGGATTATTCTTCGCTTTCCAGTTCCTTCTTGAAAACCTCAGACATGGGACCTGCCGGGAACACAAAATCCTTCGGGAGGTAGTTGATGCAGGAATCCCCCACCTGTGCGCGAAGACTGCCCTTGAAGAAACCGCGGCAGTAATCCGGAACGTCCTCGGGATCTACATTGTCCGGGCATCCGTTTACAACGTGCTCAGCGGCGGTAATGAAATCATCCAGGTAGGACTTGGCAACCGGGCATCCGTTATGGTTCGGCATGATGAAATCGTACTCGGACTCACGGGACTTTAAGAGTTTGCAGTTCTCCAGGAACGCACCGACGGAGTCAAAGATGTTCAGGTTTGCGTTGCTGGCATCCAGTTCATCGCCCGGGAACATCAGACGGCGGCCATGGTCAATGAAGGCGATGGAGCTCTTGCAATGCGCCGGCGTGTAGACAACTTCAACTTCACGTCCGCCCAGATCAAAGATGTGACCGTTTTCCACAGCGATTTTTTCGTAGTTCGGATAGGGCATATTGTCCAGCCATTCCTGCGGCAGCGGGCCAAAGGCATGATCAGCGTTTTCAAAAGCCTGCGGGTGCATATAGACCTGCGGGAAGAAACGGTTGCCGCCGGTATGGTCAAAGTGCTCGTGCGTATTGACGACCATGAGCTCGCGGTCGCCCTTCAGCATGTCCACGATGTTCGGGAAATCGCCGCGGCCGTATGCGGTATCGATGAGAAGCGCTTTCTCTGTGCCGAGAAGCAGGAAGGTATCCAGGGCTTCGCCGTAATGGATGATATAGGTGTCGTCAAAGAGGCGCCACCAGCGGTAGGGCTCGTCATCCGGTAAGTGTACAATATTGTATTTTCTGTTCATGGCAGTACTCCTTTCAGTTGTCATCATTTTCTGCAAGTGTCATAATTTATTTCACTATAGCATAAAAGTGGAAAAAATGATGTACAATTCCGAAATCGGTTTTTTAGGGATATTGACAGAAAACGGTGTGGATTGCGTAAATGTTGCGGTGTGAATAATTGACATCATCAGAGCTATCTGGTCAACTTCTATTTTGTGGATGAACAGAACCGGGACTGCTTTGTGATCGGTGAAGAGGAGATTCCCATCTCGCGCAAATACCAGGGCGATGCTAAGGAAAAATACTACAATTACGTATTTGAAAGCATGGAATAAATACCAAAATACGTCTGTAAACATAAAATAAATACCAGATATTACAAAAATACGGTCAAAATCGATAAAGTGCTCACAAAGAAGAGCGGGAATGCTATGATCCTTCCATCAAGAAAATGATGAAGAGATCCTTATGGATCAGAACAGTTTGACTGCAGATTATAAAATGTCAGAGGCATATGAATGGCTCGTTCTGGAAATCCTTCAGACTGCGGTGAAGAAATCGCAGGATACACCCGGAAAGGGCGGAAGCGTATTTTTCAAGCAGAAACGAATCGGCTGACATACGTTCACACTGATCAAGACCGCATGTACTGAGTCTCAGTACAGTCAGCTGACAGCGTACACGGACATGGCGCGGGAGCAGGGAATTTACTGCGAGTGCCGATGGAATGCCGGAAATGCGACAGTGCGGATCACAGAAGAACCCAGATGATGAATTTTTGAAGGGAGTGTCAGGCACAGGTTCCTCTCCCTCCTCTTTTTCCTTGTGTCTGACGCCCCGATTAGTCCGTATTTGACGGAGTATGAAACAATGAAGCCCTCGGCATCTGACAAGTATCGGATTTACCGGAAACGGTAAGCGGTACGGTCAGAGGCCGGGGGCTTGAACTTGTCAAAGAGAGGATGGAGAAGCATAGATTTAAGAAGGACATAATGGGAGAAATCCTGTGGTGGGGCTGTGAAATAACCCTTTATAACATATGTGGGCGTTTTTATGTGATGATCTTCTTTCCAAACGGCACTGGCTTGTTTTTTGTCAAAGAGGGGCTTTTTTTCCGTGAAATGACAAAATTTCCGGCGGCACTGGCTTGCTTTTTGTCAAATCAGTCGTCCTGCCCCCTCTTTGCAAAAAATCTTCCGTTTCAGCCTTCTGTTTTTTGCAAATGAGCTTCAAAACCCCCT
>CAMGCK010000127.1 GCA_946040795.1 uncultured Lachnospiraceae bacterium | reverse complement strand
GTCATAAAGATGCCACGTCATAGGTGATGCCACGTCATAAAGATGCCACGTCATAGGTGATGCCACGTCATAAAGATGCCACGTCATAAAGATGCCACGTCATAAAGATGTCACGTCATAGATGGTAACGAAGTATGGGTATAAACCTTTGGACAATGCACAGAAGCAAGGAAAGTATCATCATAATATCATTGAACAACAAATATTGCTCACACATTTTTGTCACTTATAGAAAAATCTTGTTCGTTTTTGCGATTTTATGTCGAACATCTTGCTTTTCTAATTTATTTATGATATTTTAATACACAAATATAGGTTTACTGCCCACTAATCAATAATACTTACTTTTTGCTCACCAAATATGGCATATTTCCAAATGGGGGAGTTATATGTCTGAATCACCTTCTAAAGAAGTCTTAAATTTTGACGGATATTCCGAATTCATCATCGCTACCCGTTATCAGCAGAACAATTATCCGGAACACTGGCACCTGACGGCTGAGTTCTATCTGATAGATCAGGGCGAGCAGATCTGGCGCATCAGCGGTACCACTTATCAGCTGCATCCGGGCGATGTCATTCTCATCTGGCCTTCGGAGCTGCACGAAGTCATTGCCGGAAACAACGGCGAGGTCAGCTGTATCAAATTCGGCTGTGACCTGATCACCCGCTGCCATGACATCAACATGAACTATCTTTCACTTACCAAGATGCATCTGATCGATGAAACCTATCCGGATCTGAACCGCCTGCTCCGCGAGAGCATTCATGAGGTCTGCCGGATCCACGAGAACCGTCCGGTCCTGGCTGAGACCCGTACTCGTATCAAGATTGAGGAAATGCTGCTTGCCATCTGTGAAGAATCGCTTCGCGCGCCCAAGGAATCCTCACAGTCCGCTGCTTCCGCCAATGAAACCTACCTGAAGATCAAACAGGCCTGCGCTTATATTACGGAAAACTGCGACAAAGATCTTTCTCAGGCCGATGTTGCCGAACTGACCGGCTTCAGCACGTATTATTTTTCACGTGTATTCAAAAAATATTCCAACGAAAGTTTCAGCGAGTTTTTGAACCGCAGCCGCATCCGGAAGGCCATTCGCTTGCTCCGTGTAAGCGATATTCCGGTAACGGAGATCGCCTTCTCCGCAGGTTTCCAGAGCATCTCGAACTTCAACAAAGTCTTCCGCAGCACGCTGGGCTGCTCACCGCTTGAATACCGCAAGCTGTATAACGCCGAGCATCTGACTGCGCCGACTCCTGAAAACAGCACGCTGGTCTGATCGTTTCACATCCGCGTTGTCACTGATGGGGCCTCCTCGTTCCCGAAAAAATACCGCATGCTCTCAAAAGCATGCGGTATTTCTATTTCAGCGTACAACCGTTCACCGTTTTCGGATCAGTCGACCGTAATGCCGTCGATTTCTTCTGTCAGCTTGCAGATCTCATCGATGATGGAACCGATGTACTCGATGGTATCATTCAGCGGACCATCCGTTGTGATATCGATCTTGGCCAGCTTGGAAAGGCCCACCGGATCCAGCGTGCTGCCGGAACGAAGAACGTTCTTCCAGTCCTCAACAGCCGGCTGTCCCTCTTCCTCAATGCGTTTGCAGACCTGCGTTGCCACAGTCAGACCGGCGCTGTAAGTATAAGAATACAGGCCCATGTAGTAGTGCGGCTGGCGCATCCAGGTCAGTTCAGCGCCCTTCGTAATCTCCACATCCTCGCCCCAGAAAAGCTCCAGGTTTTTGCGGAAGATATCGGACAGAACTTCTGCATTGACGGAACCGCCCTGATCGATGATTTTGTAGACCTCACGCTGGTACCAGGCTTCACGAAGATGCGTCACAAAATTGTGGTAGTAGGTGTGACCGATCATGCTTGAAAGGACCCAGCGGCGGAAACGCTTGTCATCGCTCGTCTTTAAGAGATAGTGCGCCATGATGAGTTCGTTCATCGTGGACGGAGCTTCAACAAAGTATGTGGAAACATTGGTATCGTACAGAGACTGCGCGGCATTGGTACGGCCAAAGTGGCCGGCGTGGCCAAGCTCATGGGCGATGGTGAATACATCGGCCATGCGGTCGTTCCAGCTGAGCAGGATGTAGGAATTCTTACCGTAGGGACTTGCGCAGAAGCCGCCGGTGGATTTGCCCTGATTCTTCGCAAAGTCGATCCAGCGCTCTTTGTACGCCTGCTCGACCATGGCTACATAATCCTCTCCCAGGATCGCCAGGCCTTTCTTGACGTATTCCTTGGATTCCTCAATGGTAACGCGCGGGTCAAATTCCGGATCCACGGCCAGCTTCAGATCCGCAAAGGTCATCTTATCCAGGCCGTGCTTTTTCTGAAGAAGACGCGCGTACTTCCGCATGTGCGGGGCCAGTTTTTCCGTGATCAGATCGATCTGGCGGTCATACATTTCGCGGGTAACCTTCTGATCCGCCAGCAGACTTTCAAACACATCCTTGTAGTTTCTCAGATCAGCCATGGTCTTTTCCATGGTGCACTGCGCATTATAAGCGGTCGCCGTGGTGTTCTCATACTGAGCCAGTTTGTCATAGAACGCCCGGAAAGCGGCACGGCGGACGTCGGTATTGACCTCATATTCGTAATCATCTTCAAACAGAGAATAGCCCAGCGGATATTCCTTGCCGTTTACGGTAAAGGAATCAAACTTCATGTCTGCAAGCTTGGACATATTGTAAACGGCATAGGGTGTACCGAAGGTCTGGGACAGTGCAGACAGTGCCTTTTCTGTTTCCGGAGTCAGCTGATGCGCCTTCTTTTCCAGAAGATCCTTCAGATAGTTCTTGCATCCCACAGCCTGCTCGATGGCCTTTTCCAGTGTTTCTTCAGACGCCTGCAGGATCTCTGAATCCACAAAGGACAGTTCACTCTGAAGCTTGGCCATACGCGCACCCGCGCGGGCATCGTTTTCCTGATTCTTGGAATCATAATAATCCACTGATACTGCAAGCTCCGTGTAACTTCCCACCAGATACAGGATCTTCTGTACCTCTTCCAGTTCATTCAGGCAGGCCACGATCTTTTCAGGCGTGGTCAGCTGTCCTTTGTAATTCTTCACGATCCCGGCAGCAAGGCCTTCCGCCTTCTCAAGATCCGCCCACATCAGTTCTTCGGTTTTGTAGATCAGGGACAGATCCCATGTCAGTTCCTCCGGAACATCTTTTCTCATTGCAAGTTCCATTGTATTTTTCCTTTCATGCCTTCCGGCTTATCTAGTACACCGATTTCTAAATAACTACACCAAATAACTTGCCTATTTTCCCGATTGCACATGGTAAAAAGCCTCGACGTAGCCCGCTACGCCTACGTTTTTTGCCATGCACACTCGAAAAAATATTCTGCGTTATTGGTCCAGTTATTTACGAAACGATGTACTAGTGTATTGTGTGTTCTTTGGAGCAGCTTTACTTCTCTGCCTTGAACAGGTACGGCAGATAATTGTAAAGATACTGGTATACTTCCTCGTAGGAATGGACCGCACCTTCCTTCAGCAGGTAATTTAAATTGCCCTCGCCGAAGTTTTCGCTGAAGCGGTATTCATCTGTGTATTTTTTCATGGCCCCAATCATCGGTGTAAGTGCCGGATGGGCGATGTCTTCGGTTCCGGTCGCTGCGTAAATATGGAAATCATCCGGGCCGAACTCCCCGTTCTTGATGAAATCGGACAGGTACTTTGCGGTTTCCTCCGTGCAGGTCTCACCGCCTCTGGGGGCTAAGATCCAGCAGTCGCCGGAAAGCGGAATGAACTCGGAAAAGATCTCCAGATTATACAGAAAAGCATACCAGGTCGTGCCGCCGCCCATGGAGAAACCGGTAAACGCGCGATGTCTGCGGGAAGCCTTCAGGCCTTCGGGGTCCGTCGATGCCGCATAGGTACGGAAAGTGGATTCCACCAGCGGAACCACGATCTCACGGAGCTCCTTCTGGAAGTTCAGGATCTGACGGTTCTCCCATTCCACATTGAGACCGGTCACCTCGTTTTCACCGAAACTCTTCATGTAATATGAGGCAAATACCACGATGCAGGGATCGGCTTCTTTCTTGGCGAAACTTACATCCAGCATATTTTTCGTGGGTGCGCAGTCCAGGAATGCATCCGGATTTCCGCCGCCGCCGTGCATGACATAAAGCACATTGTACTTCCGGCCGCCCTCTTTGTCATAACCGTAAGGAAGATAGACATTCATGTACTTTTCAACCATGCTGCCGTCTTCCTTGGGTGCCTGATAGGTCAGGCGCTGAATGCTGCCGCGGTAATTACAGTCGCCGTAGTGATGGTTCTTCATAAAAATCTCCATTCCGCCGCCTTAGGCTGGCGGCACAAATAGTAATG
>CAMGCK010000126.1 GCA_946040795.1 uncultured Lachnospiraceae bacterium | reverse complement strand
CCCTCTTTGCAAAAAATCCATCCATTCTATCCTTCTATTTTTTGCAAATGAGCTTCAAAACCGCTTCTTTGCAAAAAAATCTTCCGTTTCAGCCTTCTGTTTTTTGCAAATGAGCTTCAAAGCCCCCTCTTTGCAAAAAAATCTTCCGTTTCAGCCTTCTGGCCTTCTCCATGGATTTCATCGTAGGGGATTATAGTGCATCCCCTTTTCGACTTTACTCCAGAATATTACTCGTAATTTCATCGATGCCCCATCCGATCAGCTTATCTGCAACCTCGGGATCATCGACGGTCCAGGCATTCACTCTTACGCCCGCTGCATGATAAGCCGCAATGGCTTCTTCTGACAGCGCTTCATGATGGGAATCCACGCCCATGCCCTTCGCGGCCAGCATTTCCGGATACTCCGGCTTGAAATCCGTATTCAGCCACTCGCAGGCCTGATCCGGCTTGAGCTCCTTCACCAGTTCCAGATTGTGGATGTTGAACGCGATGAAGCAGGTGTGATCCAAATAGCACTCAAAGACCTTCAGGATCTCCGCAATCTCTTCCTTCGTGAAATCGCTCTTCAGTTCCGGCACACAAACCTTACCGTAATGCATACAGATCTTCAGGTATTCTTCCGGCAGGCATAGCTTCAGTTCCGCACGATCCGTCACTCCATCCTTATCCATTAAGGTCAGCGCACGAAGATCAGCTAACGTATTCTCCTCCATCACGAGATCCTGTTCGCAGATGCGTCCGGATCTGCCGTCATGATTCAGAATGTACTTGCCGTCCTTGGTACGCCAGATATCGGTCTCAATGCCGTAATGCGTACGATTGCCCGCTGCAATGAATGCAGCTGCCGTATTTTCTGTTTCAAGGCCGCTCATGCCGCGATGGGCGATGACGACCGTGTTCTTATGATCACGGATCTTAATGGTATTCTGATACATTGTATTCCTCCAACTCTTGTTCCTTACTGCCCGCTCCGGATTTCCCACGGATATCGTTTCTGTCCATGGCAGTCATTTTCCTCATCGCGAATCGCAAATTACGAATCGCAAATAGTGGCCCGGCTCTTTTGAACCGGGCCTTCATTAATTATTCCTCAACAACAGCCTCAGAGTCCGCATTCTTCTTGATGCTCTCGATGCCGTTCTTGCAGCCTGCCTTTGCAGCATAGCCTTCACCGGTTGCGATGATTTCACCGTTCATAGCCTTTAAGCGGAAACGGAACTCACCGGACTTATCCTGATAGATCTCAAACTTGGGATGCTTTTCAACCGTGTAGCCTTCTACCGTCTGATCTTCGATATTTGCAACCGGAGCATTCTTCTTAACGCTCTCGATACCGTTCATGCAAGCCTTCTCCGTGGTGTAATGCTCGGAGTTTGCAATGATCTCGCCATTGCCGGCCTTTAAATTGAAATGAAAACCGCCGTTCTTGTCGGGCCTTAACAACATACTTTCCCATGGGAATCCCCTCCATAAATGCTTTTATTCAAGTATATTTTCAGTATAGTTGAATGTCAATAAAAATTAAGATCAATACAGCCACTGACGATCGGACTCTTCATCCTCATCCGGCGTTACGAAATTGAAGCTGAAGGGCTTCGTGATGGAACGGATGTAAGCGGTCAGCTCATCATCGTAGTTCTTCTTAAGCTCGGTCTTCTCATCGTAAACCATGGTGTAAAGATCCTTCTCTTCCGCCGGCTTCCATTCAGGCAGCAGGTCGCTGGACGGAACGCCGTTCTTTGCGAAGTTCACGAAGGAATCCACCATTTCACGTTCCAGACGCTCACGATAGTCGATGGAATAGGTGAACGGAATGCGCTCGGAATTGTGGAAGAAGAACGGAATATCGGCACAATGCCACGGTGCGCGGCCGCCTGCATAATCAAAGCAGGGAGCAAACATATAGCAGAATACCGGTGCTTCACCCTTTGCTTTTTCACGAACATAGTCCGCGGAAGCCATACGGCAGCCGGTGTCGATGTCCAGCGCAAACAGTTCGTTCTTTCCCGGGTATGCCTTACGGAACAGTTCAAGCACCTTCTTGCCCTCTTCCTCGCCATAACGCTTCATGACCTCGGCTTCGCGCTCTGCAACCGGAATATTCTCCTTGTCGTCCAGTTCAATTTCAGAATAAAACTCACCGAGAACGGAACCAACCATGGTCGGAACGGTGTTAAAGTGCTCGCGGAAACCGACTTCCAGCGGATCACCCACATACCATTCATTCTTGTGCGGTGCCCAGTTGATGGCGTAACCGGCCTGCTCAAACTTGCGGGCAGCCTTGTTGACGGCACGGATGAATAACTTGTACGGAACCTTCTCAAGGCTCTTGACTTCTGTCTCTTTTAAGCCGAGCTGGCTCATGATCTCGATGGCAAAGGCCTTCGGATCAGCCTCTTCAACCTTCTTGCCTTCGCTGAAGCGGAATACACCGGACATGACGATGGCACGCTGGAAAAGACCATCGGCTGCCGGAGTCTGGCCGAGCGTGGTAACCTTTCCGCCGCCGCCGGACTGACCGAAGATCGTAACGTTCTCCGGATCACCGCCGAATGCCGCGATATTTTCCTTGATCCACTTCAGAGCAGCAACCAGGTCAGCAATACCCACGTTCACAGAGTTCTTATACTCTTCACCGAATGCGGACAGATCCAGATGACCGAACGCGTTCAGACGATGGTTGACGCAGACCGTAACCACATCATCATACTTTGCCAGGCGATCGCCCTCATAAGCCACATGCTCCATTGCGGAACCGGAGGAATATCCGCCGCCGTGAAACCAGACCATGACCGGCTTCTTTGCAGTCGGGTCGATGCTGGTGGTCCAGATGTTCAGGTTCTGGCAGTGTTCAGATTCCGGCCAGAAACGATGCGGAACAACGATCTCATCGCCGGGTGCCGGGCTCTGTAAAATCGGACAGATCACACCGTATGCCAGCGCTTCACGAACGCCTTCCCAGGAATCCGGCTCTTCCGGCATGTGGAAGCGCTCTGCTTTTGCGTACTTTACGCCAAAGAAATTGTACACGCCGTCAAAGACGTAGCCATGAAGCTTACCCTGCTTTGTTTCAACGATGGGAAAGTTTTTGGTACATTTGAACATTTCGCTCATTTTCAATTCTCCTTTATGTTGATCCTGTGTATTTTCATGCCGCCTGAAAGCGGGCATTGTGTTTCTTAATAATCCACTCTCATCAGGCACAGTCCCTGCGCCGGTGCCGTGGGCCCCGCCTGTGTGCGGTCCTTTGCTTCAAGGATCCGCTTTACATCTTCCGGTGTCATGCTGCCCTTTCCGACTTCCAGCAGCGTGCCCACCAGAATACGCACCATGTTCTGCAGAAAGCCCGTTCCGTGGAAGTTAAAATAGATCTTGTCCTTCTTCTGAACGATCTCGATGGTGTCCACCTGTCGAACGGTACTCTTCTTCATCTTGGGATTCGCGCAGAAGCTCTTAAAATCATGCTCTCCGACCAGATACTCCGCCGCCTGTCTCATTCTCTCCGCATCCGGCTTAAAGTCCAGTACCGTCACATATTTGCGCTCAAAAACCGGTTTAAGATCTCCACAGTAGCAGGTATATGTATACAGTTTTCCAACGGCTTTGTAGCGCGCATGGAACCGGACCGATGCCTCACGCACATCGGTCACCGCAATGTCCTCCGGCAGATAGCGATTCATATAGTCGCGGATCTCGCGGTCGGTCTTCCGCGTTTCCAGATGAACATTGGCCACCATGGCCTTTGCGTGCACGCCGCCATCGGTCCTTCCGGCGCCGATGACCTCCACCTCCGCATTCACCATGCGCTTCAGCACCTCCTCCAGCTTTCCCTGGATGGTGATCTGATCCGGCTGATGTTCCCAGCCGTAATAGCGCGTACCGTCGTAACTGATTTCAAGTTTATAATTCTTCATAATTCTCCCGAGGACATCTGTTTTCCGTATGGAGCATCCGCTGATCAGTCGATGCCTGTTCCGATAGCGATGTCTGATTCAATTATATCGAATTCATCGGACATTGCAAGCCTTCACTACATACGGCAGCCTTTTTCAAACGGATCAAACTTATCCGCCTCTTCAAGTCCCCGCACATCGACCATGTGCTCACACCGCTCTTTAAAATGCGCAAACTGCGCCGGACAATGCAGAATCCCAGAAGTGATTTGTGCGGCAGATCCTTGAGAGACCGTTTTCTTCTGCGTATTTTAAAATATTTTCCACAGACTGCTCCGGATCATTGGAGCAAAGTGACAAACTACAAACATAATACTAAAGCGTACTTTCCGGGCTGCTTTGAAAACAAATGCCCCCGGTCCAGATGAACCGGAGGCAAGGATTCTTTAGATTACTTGGAAAGGGCTTCGTCAATGGCCTTCGCTGCGACCTTACCTGCGCCCATGGCGG
>CAMGCK010000125.1 GCA_946040795.1 uncultured Lachnospiraceae bacterium | reverse complement strand
GACCTTCCGGAAGGGGTTCCGGTATTCCTTTTTGTGGGCCGCATGCTCTGGTACAAAGGGCAGCGCATGATCCTGGAAGCGCTGGAGGGCCTGAAGTCGCAGAATGTGGATTTCCGCATGGTCTTCATCGGAAACGGCGGAAATTTTGAAGAAATCAAAGAACTGGCGCATGCATTGGAACTGGATGACAAGGTGTTTTTTACCGGTGCCATTCATGACCGTGACGCGATCCGTGCCTGGTATTGCCGGTCGGATGCGTTCCTGTTCCCGTCCACCTATGACACAAACGGTCTCGTGGTGCGTGAGGCGGCTGCCTGCGGCGTGGCGTCGGTTCTTGTTAAAAACAGCTGTCCCTCCGAGGGCGTGACGGACAATGTGAACGGCTTCCTGATCTCCGAGACCACGGCATCACTTGCGGTGATGCTGCACGAACTCTGCCTGCATCCGGAAAAGATGAAGGAAGTGGGAGAGAACGCAAAGCGCGATCTGTATACCTCATGGGATACGGCGGTTGAACGGGCATATGCGCGTTATCAGGTTGTCATTGATAAATATCATGCAGGTAATTACGAGCATAAGAAGAACTTCCAGTCGGAAATGCTGAAGGGCGTGGGAGAACTGTCTGAAACATTCAATAGTTTCCACTCCGGAATTTACGGAATCGGTTCGGACATTCGATCCAACATGAATGAGCTGCGTTCGGACATGCGTTCCAACATGGAAGACATCAGGAGCAATGTCAGTGAGTTCGGAAAGGACATCAAAGAAAGACTTAAGGAGAATTTCAAGGATTTCTTTGACCTCTTTGATGGATTTTATTTTTAAAAACAGGACCCGTTTGAGAAATGGCTAAAAAATACGAAATCGATATGACAGACGGCCCGATGCTTCGGAAAATGATCGTTTTTGCGGTCCCGCTGATGCTTTCGGGCTGTCTGCAGCTTCTTTTTAACACTGTCGATGTCATCGTCGTGGGACGATGTGTCGGCGATACCGCGCTGGCAGCAGTGGGCTCGACCGGTGCGTTGACAAACCTGATCATCGGCCTCTTTATGGGCCTTTCCGTCGGCACAAACGTACTCTGCGCACAGGGCTTCGGTGCCGGCCGCACAAAGGACGTGCAGGATGCGGTGCATACATCGGTCCTGATCTCGCTGATCTTCGGCGCGGTGCTGGCGGTCTTTGGATTTGTGTTTGCAAAGACCTTCCTGGGCTGGATGGATACCCCGGATGATGTCATTGATCAGGCCTCTTTATATCTGAAGATCTATTTTTTGGGCATGCCGGTCATCATGCTTTACAACTTTGCGTCGGCGGTGCTCCGTGCAATCGGCGATACCCGGCGTCCGCTGTATTTCCTGCTGATTGCCGGCGTGATCAACGTGGTGCTGAATCTGTTCTGTGTGCTGGTGCTGCATCTGGGAGTTGCGGGTGTAGCCATTGCCACGGTCATTTCACAGGCAGTTTCCGCGTTCCTCGTGACATGGTGCCTGGTGAAAGCAGAGGGCATGATCCATCTGAATTTCATGCACATGTATATTCACGGAAAGACGCTTCTTCGCATCATTTCCATCGGACTTCCGGCGGGAGTGCAGGGGGTGGTTTTCTCCATTTCCAATGTCATGATCCAGTCCTCCATTAACTCCTTTGGTTCCTATGCCATCGCGGGCAATACCGCCGCCTCCAACCTGGAAAGCTTCAACGGTACGGCCATGAACGCGTTCCATCAGACGAACATCAACTTTACATCCCAGAACTACGGTGCGCGGAAATACGACCGCATCTGGCGCTGCCTGTTCCTGTGTCTTATTATGACCTCAGTGGTGGGCGTCGCAATGGGACTTAGTATGTATTTCTTTGGCGGAACACTTTTAAAACTGTATACGACAGATCCCAAGACCATTGAATTCGGTCTGATCCGTTTCATGTACTGTGCGCGCTGGCAGTTCTTTGGCGGCATGATGGACTGTGTTGTGGGTTCACTTCGCGGTATCGGCATGTCCCTGCTTCCGATGATCGTTTCCATCACTGCCGTCTGCGGCTTCCGTGTGATCTGGCTTTCCACGGTCTTCCCGCAGCATCATACACTGGGCACGGTCTATGTTACCTATCCCATTACCTGGACATTGGCACTCATTGCCCATCTGATCTGTTTTGTCATAGCGTTTACGCGGATACAGAAAAGGGATGCGGGGCGGAAAAAACAGTAACAGGTTGACGAAGTTCCGGATATCAGAAAAGTACAAGCGACGAATAACTGAGATAAACGAGGTTCCATTTGAGTATTTTAACTGTTGAACATTTAAGCCACGGTTTTGGCGACCGTGCCATCTTTGAAGACGTTTCCTTCCGCCTGTTAAAGGGAGAGAAGATCGCGCTCATCGGCGCGAACGGTGAAGGAAAGTCCACATTCATGAATATCATCACGGGCAAGCTGCAGCCGGATGAGGGAAAGATCGAGTGGGCAAAGAACGTAAAGGCCGGTTATCTGGATCAGCATTCCGTGCTGGAAAAGGGCATGACCATCGGCAGCGTACTGCGTTCCGCCTTTGACTCCCTGTACGACATGGAAGCGGAGATGAATGCCATGTATGAGAAGATGGGAGAAGCGGATCCCGATGAAATGAACCGTCTTTTGAGGAGACCGGTACCATTCAGGACCTTCTTACCATGCACGATTTTTATATGATCGATGCCAAGGTGGAGGAGGTTGCCCGCGCGCTCGGCCTCATGGAACTGGGCCTCACGCAGGACGTTACCGCGCTTTCCGGCGGTCAGCGTACCAAGGTGCTCCTTGCCAAGCTGCTTCTTGAGAAGCCGGACATCCTGCTTCTGGACGAGCCGACAAACTACCTGGATCAGGAGCACATCGTCTGGCTGACCCGTTATCTGCAGGATTATGAGAACGCATTCATTCTGATCTCACACGACGTGCCGTTCTTAAACAGCGTGGTCAATATCATCTACCACATGGACAACAAAAAGCTGGACCGTTATGTGGGCGATTATGATAAGTTCCGCGAGGTCTATGAAATGAAAAAGTCCCAGCTGGAGGCGGCTTATAACCGTCAGCAGCAGGAGATTGCGGACCTCAAGGATTTCGTGGCGCGAAACAAAGCACGTGTTGCGACCCGCAACATGGCCATGTCCCGCCAGAAAAAGCTGGATAACATGGACCTTATTGAGCTTGCGGAGGAGAAACCCAAGCCGGAGTTCAGTTTCAAAACAGCACGTACGCCGAGCCGTATCCTGTTTGAGACGCAGGATCTGGTCATCGGTTATGATGAGCCGCTTTCCCGTCCGATGGCACTCACCATGGAGCGCGGTGAAAAGCTGGTGGTGCGCGGCGCAAACGGCATCGGCAAGACCACGCTGTTAAAGTCTCTGCTTGGTCTCATTCCGGCGCTTTCCGGCTCTGTGGAGACCGGTGATTTCCTGGAGATCGGCTACTTTGAGCAGGAAACGCCGCAGGATATTGAGACCACCTGTTTAGAGGAGATCTGGCAGGAGTTTCCGTCTCTTAACCAGGCGGAGGTGCGCGCGGCGCTTGCAAAGTGCGGGCTGACCACGAAGCACATCGAATCCAGAGTGCGCGTGCTGTCCGGTGGTGAGCAGGCCAAGGTGCGTCTCTGTAAGCTGATGAACCGTGAAAGCAATCTGCTGGTGCTGGATGAGCCCACGAATCACCTGGATGTGGATGCCAAGGATGAACTGAAGCGTGCGCTTAAAGAATATCGCGGAAGTGTACTCATGGTTTGCCATGAACCGGAGTTTTACAAGGATGTGGCAACGCGGGTGCTGGATCTTTCCGAGTGGACGACGAAGGTTGTGTAATTAAGGAGAAGCGGGCAGAATGGCAGAACATGGACGTTCATGATGCTTGGAACTCAACGGCTGTTGACCGGACTACAGCATTGGAACCCACATCCGGGCCGGCAGCGGCAGTTTTCGGTAATCACTATCTTGCTGAGGATATTCTTGATTTATTCAAATTGGAGACAAGTTCCGGCGTGGTATATTATGATCAGGAAAACAGTGGTCAGGAATTGACGCCGGATGAAATCAAACAGTTTACAGAAACAATGAAGAATTCGTCTTTTATTTCAAGAGAAGCGAATTCAATGCCTCAAATGACACAATCGGCATTATATGAGTTGAATTATATGGAAACGATCATAACAGTAAAATGTTATGTCCTCGATGACAAGACATATTATATGTTTGATGATCAGCTGTTGAAATGGAATAACTTTAAAAGTGTCGAGATATTGTTTGAATTTTGTGAATGAAACCGATACGACAGCAATACAAAAAGCACTCCTTTCGGAGTGCTTTTTTATTTCTCATAATCGATCGATTAAGCTCTTTCTACTAAACCGGAACGTAAGCAGGAAGTACATACGTATACTTTCTCAGTACCGCCGTTAACAGTCTTAACACGAACAGACTTAACCTGTCTCTTATACACATCTGACGCTGCCGACGATACTCCTTGTGTA
>CAMGCK010000124.1 GCA_946040795.1 uncultured Lachnospiraceae bacterium | reverse complement strand
GTAACAACGTGGCTTTTCAGCCACTTTCACGGCACAACCGTGAATAATTCAGGATAATTATCTTTTTTAGTCTTTTTTACACGCTCAATATTATCAGCAATTTCCACATACTGATAATCATGAGCTCTCACAACCGCTGCAATCTGCCGTCCATAAATTACCAGAACTGCCTGCTTTAATGATTTTCCTTCAAACTGCTCTATACTCTTCACAGCAATTTCAAGTGCCAACTCAAGATCAAATCCGTTATTACCAGAAGCTAAAAGCGGCATTGCAATAGTTTCATATTCCAAATAATCTGCTGCTGTCATTGCATTGAAATACGTTTTGCAAAGTGCGTCATATTCACCCGAATTGCCATCGACCCACTTCGGTACGACTGAATGAATAATGCATTTAGCATTTGAATCAAAGCCATAAGTCGGAACAGCATCACCAACTTCCAGTTCTCCAATCTGGACTAAGAGCTCTTTACAAGCCTGTGTCAATTCTCTTCTGCCTGCGGCCTCAAATAAAGCGGTCGAAGTTCCCCTTCCTTCTCTTAAATTAGCGTTTGAAGGCAATACCACTACATCCGATACAACATTTACGATATTAGTTTTAACGATTGAATATTTCATAATTCCCCTTCCTGAAAAGCACTGTTTGAATCACTTTTCCTTACATGTTCATTGTAACAACGTAATACTACTTTGAGGTCAACTCACAATTGACTTTATACTTCGCCAAAGCCCATGATTTTCAAATAATGATATTTTCCATCATAAAAAAACGGAATCAACGTCACATCCACCGGCAGCCACTCCACGCTATCCAATTCTTCAACGCCCAACCACTTTTCATCTTCTGCTTCTTTCAGCGTAAGATCACCTCTTACAATTGTGCACCAGAAGCAATCCATACTCAGATGGAACTTCGGATAATCATACTCGATCGTATCGATAAGCTCTCCCACTGCAATTTCCGTATCTAACTCTTCGCGAATTTCTCGTGCCAATGCTTCCTGAGGAGTTTCTTCCGGCTCGATCTTGCCACCTGGAAACTCCCAGCCCTCATTGAAAACATCGACTGAAAAAATATAATCAAACTGGTTTTCGCTGAACTCATCATCCGTCAAACGATTGATCACTGCTTCTCGCTGTTCCTGACTATCCTCACCAGTCAAAACCGTTGTGCGATACAGTGAACCATCTTTCTTCCGAGCTCTATTGAATTTTACTGAAAGTTCTCGTGCCTCATCTTTTCTGCTGCAGAAAATCAAGCCCTTTACACGCTCGCCGCTGTGACCAAAGAAAAGACCGCAACCACCACAAATACTAATTTCGCTACACAATTCAATTTTTACAGACCAATCTACCGCCCCGTTTCTGAATTTTCCAGTTCTCTTAAATACTTTTTCGTCATATAGTCCGAATAATTCTCCTGGATATGATTGCAATATATTACAGAAATGACTGAGCATACTATGATCAAGGAAATTGCCACAATTATGCTTATGGGGTCTTGTCTGATAAAGGCAAATATGATCAGGCAAACATTGATTATCGTAAATATAATTACCGCCGGCTGCACTGACAAATATATGAACGGAAAGATCGTCCCTTCAATTACTATTACCATCACTATTATGAACAAAAACCACCAGCCCTTATGTTTCATTGTTTCCAATTCCCCCTTGTATACTAAATGCTGATTCTTTTTACAGTATAGAGTTATATTATTCTTTGTCTCCTCCAAATTTGCTCCCCCTTCTCCTCACAATCCCTTGCACATCTCCCCTCCCCGTGCTATATTTTTCCTATGAATTTTACGAGGAGGACCCGCCGTGAATTACACTTTTGACGCTGTAAAAACAAAGGACCAGGTCGTCGCCTGGATCCGCGACTTTTTTGAGAAGAACGGCCCCGGCTGCAACGCAGTCCTCGGCATTTCAGGCGGCAAGGATAGCTCCGTCACCGCCGCACTCTGTGTGGAAGCGCTGGGTAAAGATCGAGTCATCGGCGTCCTGATGCCCCGAGGCGTACAGGCAGACATCGATATGGCACGTCTCCTTTGCAATCACCTCGGCATCGCGAATGTGGAGGTCAATATCGGCGCCGCAGCCGATGCTGTCATCGACGCCATTGAGAACGGCGAAAAGCACGGCGTGGAAGTGGAAGTCGGCACCCTGACCCGCACCAACCTGCCGCCGCGCATCCGCATGGCCACGGTTTATGCGGTGAGCCAGGCACTGAACGGCCGCGTCGCCAATACCTGCAACCTGTCTGAGGACTGGGTCGGTTACTCTACCCGCTACGGCGATTCCGTCGGCGATTTCAGCCCGCTTTCCAAGCTGACTGTGACGGAAGTAAAGGCCATCGGCCGCGTGCTGGGACTGCCGGAAGAACTGGTGGAAAAGCCTCCCATCGACGGCCTGTGCGGTAAGACCGATGAGGACAATCTGGGCTTTACTTACGCGATGCTGGACAAATACATTCGCGAGGGTGTGATCGATGATATGGAAAAGAAGGCGCGGATCGACAGCCTGCATGTGCGCAACCTGTTCAAGCTGGAGATCATGCCGATCTTTGATCCGGAAATTGAGACGATTTGAGAATAAAATGAAACAGGGCAGGCTGGGAGCCTGTCCTGCTTTTTTTTGCATTATTTGCGATTTAGAAATTTCTCCAGCTCTACTTCCAGTTTTTGAAAATCAGATGATCGCTGGGTTAGGTTTCTGTTTTTCTCCGGTGAATCCTTTGTCAAATTAAAGCATTGGGTGAGCATGAAAGGGCGCGGCTCAGATTCAATATCGCGGTAAAAGAAGCTTTTTTAATATCCTTTTGTCCTTGCTCGTATTGCTGTATGGTACGGACCGGAACGCCGGAACGTTCCGCCAGCTGTGACCGACTGAATGCTGCATATTTTCTGAGACGCCGCAGTTTTGATTCAGTATGTTTCAGCGACTGAATTTCAAAAACAGCATCGATAAACTGATGAATATCCATCTCATGGTATTTATCATACATGCCCAGCAATAAGTCAATGCTTATGCCTTCAGTAATTTCTTCAAAACTTTGTCCGGTTTGCCACTGAAAATATTCCGCGCGAATTCTATTCCCGATTGGCCGGCAATGGTTTTAGAATCCCCCCGGGCAAACGCCTCACTGCTCGCTGATGCAAGAAAACAACTGTAGAATTCCGACAGATTGATTCCGCAATCACTAACAGCATCAGAAGGTTGAGGGAAAGCTGCGCAGCGTGATGATGCAGAAGGTACTGAAATGATTAAGAGTTCTGTGCAAGATTGAAGCGGCAGAAATGATCCGGCACACAGAAGCGCTGCGAAATAACTGCAATTATTTTGCTCAAAAAAGCATTTATATGCACCGGTTTTTGCGCTATAGTTCATGTCATGGGAGAGCTATGGTCATGCGGATTCCGCACAAGGTTTCCGTGGGCTCTCGCCCGAACTATGGTGCCCGGCTAAGACGCACAAAAAGCTGACCTAAGCGCTCCGCAATTTTGATTTTTAATTGTTTTGAGGGTTAGTAGCATGAAACTTTTATTCAAACAGCGTATGTTTTCCTGGCTTGACAGCTATGATATTTTTGATGAAACCGGCCGCGTGCTGTATCGGGTGAAGAGCCAGCTTTCCTGGGGCCACAAGATGGTGATCTACGATGCCAATGATAATGAAGTCGGCGTGGTCGTGCAGCGCATACTGACCTTCCTGCCCAAGTTCGAGATCTATGAGCATGGAAATTACATCGGCTGCCTGAGCCGCGAGTTCACGCTCTTCAAGCCCTCTTATAACATCGATTATAACGGCTGGCATGTGGACGGCTCCTTCATGGAATGGGACTACGAAATTACCGACCGCCGCGGTTACACCGTCGCAGAAATCAGCAAGGAGCTGTTCAACTGGACAGACACCTACTCCATCAATGTGGCCGATCCGAGTGATACGCTGAGGGCGCTGATGTTTGTGCTGGCAATCGATGCCGAGAAATGCTCAAGAAACAACTGAGGCAACAGATGTGCCCGGTGTGTCACCATGCGTCACCGGGTGTCATCGGGGACGTTTCTTTTTGTCAACTTTTCGCAGAAACTGCCGTACGATCAGGTCTTCAGCATGGCTGAAGGCCTGATTTTGGGGTTACTTTCCAGTTGGCCTCGAATATATTGTAATAAAATACAGTCGACATTACGGAAAAGTTCTGTTATACTATACTAAACTTTTTTCTCACTTCTTCAAGTCAATGAAGGAGTGAGAAATCCTTATCACTGAGCATGTACATAGCCCATTCCACATTTTGTAAATTGCCGTTTCATATAAGCTCGCATAGTTCAATGGATAGAACAGGGCACTCCTAAAAAAAAGGGCCGCCCTTTTTCCTAAATGGTTTTCACTCCGAGTTCGAAAATAACAGGGATTCGGAAATAATAAGTTCGCATAGTTAAATGGATATAACATGGTCCTCCTAAGGTTACGTTACAACGGCCACCTTGGAAAAACCTTAGTTGGGAGCTGAGTCCGATAATTACGGAGGCTGACAA
>CAMGCK010000123.1 GCA_946040795.1 uncultured Lachnospiraceae bacterium | reverse complement strand
TAGTTAGTGTTTTGAAATCATACTATGGAGATTGTAAAGAAATCGTCATTACTGATTTTTCGGGACAACTTATTACCGATGATTCATCTATGTTCAGAATACCAGTGGAATGGGAAAACTGGAGAATTGATACTCTTAGTGATGAACTCCGGGAAAGTTTGGAGAATAATTATGCTGCAGCAGCGAGTGAGTTTGATTCGTTGGGGGGCATGGGAGATATCTCTGGCGATCAAATGTTGGTACAGGTGGTGTTGATGGGCCAGATGAAGCCAGATGAGAAGTACGGAATTACTATATGGTGGAATGCATTTCCTTGGTGGTATGGCTTATCATCGTAAATCAGCTGATGATTGTCTGTATATCAAGAAGTCGAATTCCTACCTTCGGTTTGCTTTAGAAGAACAGTATGTTCATTGATACCAATATGTAAAGGCGGCGTGAAAAATCATTACGATTTTTCACGCCGCCCCTTTGTGTTAGAAAAACAGGCTTCAGGCCTCAGGTCGGCCACGCGGTTCTTACGAACCGTCCCCTCGACTCCGTCTCGGCTTCAGGCCTCCCCGGCCTCCGTAAAATGCAGAATCAGGCTCGCGCCATCCTCATTGACTTTGAGGGCCTGCATCAGATTTAACGGCAGACCGGCATACATCAGAAGTGCGCCGGAGTAGATCTGACCATCGGCCTCGTTCTTGTAGAACTTGTTCGGATCCAGGCCCTTCATCTTAATGACGATGTGATCCATTTCACACTTGGTAATGGTCACGATGGTCACCATGAATTCGGACTTGTCCTCTGCAACGAAGGACCAGACGGCCTTATTGGAACCGTTGAACGGATCGGTGATGCGGTACAGATCCCCTTTTCGGATCAGCCAATAGTACTTATGATAATCGGCAATCTGCGACCGAACCAGCTCGATCTGCTCTTCCGTGAAGTTTCTGGGATCCAGCTCATAACCGAAGCTTCCCCACAGTGCCACGTTACCCTTGGTCTCATAACCGGTACGCTTGCTTGCGGAAACGTGCGCGCCCATGGTAGCTGCCGGATAGCACATGGAAGTACCGAACTGGATGGCCAGACGGGACAGCGGATCGGTGTTATCAGAGGTCCAGATCTGCGGAGAGTAGTACAGCATGCCGGCGTCAAAACGTCCGCCGCCGCCGGAGCAGTTTTCAAACAGAAGATCCGGGAAGTTCGTCATCAGACGATTCATCAGATCATAGGTGCCCAGAATGAAGCGATGGAAGAATTCCTTCTTGCGTTCCGGCGGAAGCAGCGCGCTGCCCGCGTCGGCGATGTTGCGGTTGAAGTCCCACTTCAGGTAGTCGATCTTATTCTTGGACAGAACCTCGTACATCTGGTTCCAGATATTGTCGCGAACGTCTTCACGGGAAACGTCCAGCACCAGCTGATTACGGCCGAGCATCGGATCGCGGTTCTCAACATGAACACACCAGTCCGGATGTGCACGGTACAGTTCAGAATCCGGAGAGATCATTTCCGGCTCGTACCAGATACCAAACTTGAGGCCCAGCTCATTGACCTTGGAGATCAGCGGCTGCAGGCCGCCCGGCAGCTTTTCTTCGTTGACGAACCAGTCGCCCAGAGAGGATTTGTCATCGTTTCTGTGGCCAAACCAGCCATCGTCCATGACGAGCATATCCACACCGACCTTGGAAACGGCTTCGGCAAAGGCAACCAGCTTATCAGTGTTGAAATCAAAATAGGTGGCTTCCCAGTTGTTGATGAGGACCGGGCGTTTTTCTGTCAGATATTTGCTGCGGATCAGGTGGCTGTTGTAGAAACGATGGAAGATGCGGCTCATTTCTCCGATACCTTCATCGGTATAAACGCTGACAACTTCCGGTGCGTGGAAGGTCTCGCCCGGATTTAAGGTCCACTCGAAATCCACCGGGTTGATACCCATGATGAAGCGGGTGGTGCAGTTGAAGTCGCATTCAGCAAGCGCAGAGAAGTTGCCGGAGTAAACAAAGTTGAAGCCGTAAGCCTCGCCCTGATCTTCCGTAGCGGTATGGGCAACCAGTGCTGCAAAGGGGTTCTGCGCATGACCGGAGACACCGCGCTTGGATTCTGCGCCCTGGACACCATGTGCCAGCGGGCGGCGTTCCACATTGCGCTCCTTCATCCAGCGGCCCCACAGGGTGATCATGTCGTAATCCATGGACGGGAAGTCGTTGCAGGATGAGAAGATGCGCTCGATCCACAGCGTGTTTTCAGAGGTGTTCGTCGCGCGGACGCTCTTGGTCATGACATTGGAGTCATTGAAGACGGTGTAGATCAGAGTGACCTGAAGGCCGGTCACTTTGTCGATGGTATCGATCTCCAGAGTCTCTGCTTCATCTTCCTTGGCGAAGGAAGCGGGCATGCCCGGGATGGCCGGCTTGCCGGCGTAGATGCGGTGGCCGGTGTAGCGGATGTCGGTAACATCGTCACCGTTCACGTTTCGGACAGCCAGGGCGGAAATGCGGAAGTCCGCGGCGCCGTTGCAGCCGTATTCGATGGGGGCGGTGTCCGGGGTGAAGCCGCGTTCGCCGATGACCGGGTTGGCCAGGGAGAAGGAGGCGTTCGGCATGCGCATTTCGAAAAGACCTAAATTGGTATCCGGAATTTTCTTGCCGTAGTAAAGGTTCAGAAGGTAGCCCTCCTGATAGACCTTGATGACATAGCTGGAGCCCAAAGTGTCCAGCTTGAAGGTGCTTGTTTCTTTATTATATGAAATACCCATAATATGTTATATTCCTCCTGTTTATGTGTTGGCGTCATAAGGCTGCTGATCCTGAGAAGACAATCAAGCGCGTGACTGTTAGTGAGCGGTGGTGTGTCTTTCAGGATGTCAGACTTTTGCCGCAAAGTTACCGATTATCCCTCTCAAAACGATCCATGAAGTCCACCAGCGCCTCCACACCCGCCTTCGGCATGGCATTGTAGATGGAGGCACGCATACCGCCCACAGATCGATGTCCCTTCAGATTATCAAAGCCTGATGCCGCAGCCTCTGCTACGAACTTGGCGTCTGTCTCCTTGTTTCCGGTCACGAAAGTGACATTCATGATGGAGCGATCGGCCTTGGCCACGTTCGGAATGAACAGCTTGGACTGATCCAGGAAATCGTACAGCACATTTGCCTTTTCAATATTGCGCTTCTGCATCTCCTCCAGACCGCCCATGTTCTTCAGCCACTTGAAGACCTTGCCGCAGATGTAGATGCCGTAGCAGGGCGGAGTGTTGTACATGGAACCGTTGTCCGCATGGGTCTTAAAACGGCACATGGTGGGAGTGCCGGGAAGCACATCCTCGGTGATCATGTCCTCGCGGATGATGCCGATGACCACGCCCGCCGGTCCGATGTTCTTCTGCACGCCGCCATATACATATGCATATTTGCTGACGTCCATCGGCTCGGAAAGGAAGCAGGAGGACACATCGGAGATCAGATCTTTCCCCTTGGTATTAGGCAGTGTCTTGAACTTGGTGCCGTAGATGGTATTGTTCTCACAAATGTAGACATAGTCCGCGTTCTCGCTGATGGGAAGGTCGGAGCAGTCCGGAATGTAGGAGAAGGTCTTATCAGCAGAGGAGGCGATGCAGTTTGCCTGTCCATACTGCTTGGCTTCTTCAAACGCGCGCTTGGCCCACTGGCCGGTGACGATGTAATCCGCGACCTTGTTCTTCATGAAGTTCATCGGAACCATGGAGAACTGCAGATGCGCGCCGCCCTGCATGAACAGGACCTTGTAATTTTCCGGGATATTCAGAAGCTCACGGAAATCCGCCTCCGCCTCATCAAAAATGTTCTGATACATCTTGGAGCGATGGCTCATCTCCATAACGGACATGCCGCATCCTCGGTAGTCCAGCATTTCTTCAGCGGCTTCTCTTAAAACCTCCTCCGGCAGGATCGCAGGACCTGCGGAGAAATTGTAAACTCTCTTCATTCAGTCTCTCTTTTCTGCGTTTTTTGTTGTATGTCTTACAGCATTTCGGCGATGTAATTCGTAATGATCTCCCAAAGCTCACGGCTCCAGAAATCGCCTTCATGGTCTGCGCCTTCAATGGCATAGGCCTTTGCGTTGATGCCGCAGTCCAGCATTTTGTGGTAGATCTTTACGGTCTCGTCGTAGGAAACCACGCGGTCAGCGGTGCCGTGAAGCAGCAGGAACGGCGGATAGGTCTTTCCTTCTTTTACATAATTTACCGGGCTGATGTAATCCATCTGCTCGCCCCAGGTCTTGAATTCCTTACCGAACATACCGAGGGCAAGGTCGATTCCGGGGGTGTTTTCATCGATGACGCGTTCCGGATCGTAGTGGAAGGTCATGCGGAGATCCGCCGGACCAAAGCATTCCACAACGGCCTTGACAGCATCGGAATAGCCGGCATTTTCTTCCGTTTCAAACTGCGGGTCATCACCGGTGAGGCCAACCAGCAGGGAAGTATTTCCGCCGGAGGAGGTACCGAAGATCATGACGCGCTCCGGGTCGATGGAATACTTTGCAGCATTCTTTCTTAAGAACCGGATGGCACACTTCACATCCTTTAAGAAGGACGGAATGCGTGCGCCTTCAACAGCGCTGCGGTGACCGCAGGTGGCAATGACATAACCCTTGCGAGCCAGTTCGCAAAGCTGCGGAAGCTCGAAAAAGCGGTCCGGAGTGGTCCAGGCGC
>CAMGCK010000122.1 GCA_946040795.1 uncultured Lachnospiraceae bacterium | reverse complement strand
GCTTCTTCTCCATTCGCTGAAGACACTGATGGTGCCTGATCTGCACTCCCGGGATGCGATGGCATGCCCTTTTTGTCATTTTTCACACGATGACATTTTATTTTACAATAATATAGTAAGAAGGTCAAACTTTATAAGATAATTCAACGGATTTTTCATGAATTCCCGTATTTTTTCTCAATAAAACACGGTAAACTCTTTTAGGAAACAAAACGCTGTGATATAATTTTAAGAAGTCTGCGGATCATTGCGGACAAATATCCATTTCACTACAGACGGGAGGCCCCTTTGAGCGAGTTAAAAGTCATTGCACACATTCATACGGATTTTCATGAAAAGTTCGGTATTCCGCGTCAAAGCGGACTGCTTCCGGAGTCGGAAGGCACCATCGTCTTTGAGCCGGAGTATCGGAATCCTTCTGCTGTGAAAGGTCTGGACGGCTTTAATTACATCTGGCTTTTGTGGCAGTTTGAGGGTGTGGAACGCAAAGGCTTTACCGCGACAGTCCTGCCGCCGCGTCTGGGAGGCAAGGTTCACATGGGCGTATTTGCGACCCGTTCGCCCTACAGGCCTAATCCCATCGGCCTGTCTTCCGTGAAGCTGAAAAGCATCGAATTCACGGAAAACAAAGGCCCGGTCCTGCATGTGCTGGGCGCTGATCTTCGCGACAACACTCCCATCTATGACATCAAGCCCTATCTGCCCTACGCGGATGTCCACACGGACGCCACCGATGGTTTTGCCGGCGATGTCAAGGAATACGCCATTGAAGTGGATTTCCCGGAAGAACTTCTCCAGAAGATTCCGGCTGAAAAACGCAGTACGATCCTGGAGGTCCTGCGGCAGGATCCCCGAACCCGCAGCAACCAGACGCCGGAGCACAAATACGGTGTGGCATTTTCAGGACTGGATGTGCGCTTTACCGTAAAGGACGGAGTGCTGAAGGTACATGAAGTGGTGCCTTACCCGGGTAAACACTGACGCCGACATTTCCAATTGAACATAATATGATGCGATGCAGCCAATGCCCCGGTCAACGCGGAGCGCCGCACAACATGAGAATGAAGCGCAGCTGAACAAGGAATTCGATACCATGCTGGAGGCCATTAAGAAGAACGGCGCTCCCTGTTCGCCTTCTTATTCTTTGATTGTTCCATCGATTCCAATTGTTACTACCTGCCACGGAATAAACTTTCCACTGGCCTGCAGTGCTTTCTTTGCTGCCATCTCAAGACCGCCGCAGCATGGAACTTCCATTCTGACGATCGTCACTGACTGAATATCATTTTTTGCGATGATCTGTGTCAGCTTTTCGCTGTAATCCACTGCATCCAGCTTCGGACAGCCAATCAATGTAACTTTTCCTTTCATGAAATCTTCGTGAATGGATGCATATGCGTATGCAGTACAATCAGCGGCAATCAAAAGCTTTGCACCGTCAAAATAGGGTGCCTGTACCGGTGCCAGTTTGATCTGAACCGGCCAGTTCCGCAGTCTTGATTCCAGTTTCTCGGACTGCTCTTTGACGCTCATTTTCTGTTCATCCTCCCTATGCAGCTGCATAATTCTTGATCCGGGACAGCCGCTGTATTTCTTTTCGGCAGTTTTCTCCATTCCCTTTTTCTCCTGTGCTTTTCTAACAGCTGCTTCATCATATTCCGGTGCTTCCCGCTCGACAAAGCTGATTGCTCCGGTTGGACATCCCGGCAGACAGTCTCCAAAACCATCACAGAAATGCTCTCTGACAAGCTTTGCCTTTCCATCTATGATATCGATTGCTCCTTCATGACATGCAGTCGCGCAAATACCACACCCGTTACATTTATCTTCATCTATCCGGATTATTTTTCTGATCATATTCTTTATACCTCCCTGAAAAATCTTTTATTTTGCTTTTACACCACCTTTTACTCAAAATCGAGCTCACATTACTTCTTCAGTTTCCGGATCAGCCCCACCAGCATCACCACTGCCACAATACTGCTGAACAGCTCCGACGCGGGATAAGACGCCATCAGACCGATCTGACCGAAAAGCTTATCAAATATAAATATCAGCGGCATATACAGCACCACCTGCCGGACGATGGCCTGAATCAGCGCGAAACTGCCCTTGCCCATGGCCTGGAAGCTGTTTGTCGTAATGAAATTTAAGAGCGTGAACGGCGCGTTCAGACAACGCACCCGCAGGAAGGAAATACCGAAAGCCACCGTCGCTGCAGCCGCTTGAGCATCGCCCTTGGAGCTGATGAACACGCGCACCAGACCGCCTGCAAAGATCTCATAGAACGTAATGCTGACAAGGGAGATCGTCAGACCGGCAATCGTCGCCGCCTTGATGAATTCCTTCATGCGCTGATAATTCTTTGTCGCGTAGTTGTACGCAACAAGCGGCAGCATGCCCATGGAAATACCCAGGCAGATGGCATTGGACAGGCGCTCGATCTTGCCGACGATGCCGAATGCCGCCAGCTGCAGATCACCATGTGCAGCCATGGAACGATTCAGGAACATATTGGAGAAATCCATGAGAAGCGTTGTAATGGCCGACGGCACGCCCACCTTGAAGATCTCCGCCGCATCCTGCCCGGTTACACGGATATTCCGGATATCCAGGGAAAGACCGGTCTCATGCTGCGTCTTTTTCAGGATCACAATAAAATAGATCATGGATGCCATATTGGAAAGCGCCGTTGCCAGAGCCGCACCCACGACCTGATATCCATCGGGCATGAGAACGAACATGAACAGCGGATCCAGAATAATGTTCAGGATACCGCCGCCGGAGAGGCCGTAGCCGGACTGCTTGGAATAGCCGACGTTTCTGAGAATGTGTGACAGCATGCCGGACATGGCGGTGGGAATCGTACCAAAGACCACAACGATCATAACGTACTGCTTCGCGTAGCCGATGGTCTCCGTTGATGCCCCCAGCACCCACAGAAGCGGCTCCATGAAAATAAATACCGCCAGTGCGTAGATGAAGCTGATCAGCAGCGTTCCGTAAAAACTGAAGGCACTGACGTGCTTGACACGGTCATATTCTTTCAGGCCGATCAGTCGGGCGATGTAACTTCCTCCACCCACGCCAAACAGGCCGTTTAACGGAATCGTGAACAGAAACAGCGTGAACGACAGCGATACCGCTGCAATCATGATGGGATTTCCCACGCGGCCCACAAAGAATGTGTCCGCCATGTTGTAGATCAGATTGATGAGCTGGCTGATGATGGTGGGCACGGCCATCGTCATCAGGGCCTTGGATACGGGCGCGCTGGAGAACAGGGCATCGCGCTCTTCTTTTGTCTGTACTTTTGCCATATTTCACCTTATTCTTTCACTTTTTATCAAACGATCATCCGCAGTTTCCCGCTGAATGCTCAGTTTCTCCTGCGGACCACCCGTCTATTTTAATTCTTTTTTCCACATATCGTCAATGTACCGATTCCACAACGATTGCTTCACTTCTATAAATTTAATGCACACTTTCAGCAAAGAACGGAATAATCCCTTTTTTGAATAATTTTCAAACCCTACCGAGCCTTGACTTTTCTGCGGTTGTTCCCTAATATGTCAGTAGAATATAATTGCCTTGAGGAGGATTTAAAATGGCAAAATTTGACCGGCTGCCTGCGCTGCCCATCGTTGTAAATGACCCGTACCTTTCTTACTGGATGCCGGCTGACAAGCCCACGGAGGCTCATACCATTCACTGGGCCGGTGACAAGAAGGACATCTACGGCACCATCACCGTTGACGGCGTAAAGTACGGCTGGCTCGGTGTTCACAGCTGCAAGGTCGCAGAGACCCTGGGCGTGGAAGTTACCCCGACTGCTACCAAGTTCACCATGCAGGCCGGACCGGTTTGCCTGCTGGCTTCTTTCCGTACTCCGATGCTTCCGGATGACCTGGAGACGCTCTCCACTCCCATCACCTATGCAGACCTGACCGTTTGCTCCACCGATGGCGCTTCCCATGAAGCAGTCGTTGAAGTCGGCGCTTCCAGCAAACTCTGCTATGACGGCAACGCTCATCCGACTCTTGTAGGAAACACCTTCAAGCGCGGCGCACTGAACTTCTCTTATGTCGGCCGTGCTCAGCAGCATGTGCTGGCAGGTTCCGGTGACCATATCACCATCGACTGGGGCTACCTCTTCATGGCTACCCCGAACAATGCTTTCATGGACAGAAACAACCTCCACACCGAGTGGCCGGTAACCGTAACCGAGACTCCTGTTTCTTCCTATGCCATGATCGGTTATGAAGATACGGTTTCCATCAACTACTTCGGCGCACCCTGCCGTGCATGGTTCACACACACCGGCGCTACCCTGATGGACGCTTTCGATGATTTCGCAAACCGTTACGACGAGATCAAGGCTGCTTGTGAAGCTCTTGACGCCCGTGTTCTTGCTGACGCTGAAGCTGTTGGCGGTGAAGATTACAAGAAGATCGTCGCTGCTTCATGGCGCCACACCTTCGCAGCACACAAGCTGATCTGCACTCCCAAGGGTGAGATGGCACTCCTTTCCAAGGAGAATGACTCCAACGGCTGTATTGGTACCGTTGACGTCAGCTATCCGTCCACTCCGCTGTTCTTAAAGTACTGCCCGGAACTGGTCAATGCCCTTTCCCGTCCGGTACTGGAGTTCGCTGCCATGCCGGTATGGAGATTCGACTTCGCTCCGCATGACGTAGGCCGTTACCCCTATGCAACCGGCCAGGTCTATGCTGCACCGGAT
>CAMGCK010000121.1 GCA_946040795.1 uncultured Lachnospiraceae bacterium | reverse complement strand
TACCTTGTATCCTCCACCGCCAAACTTACCGCCGGCATGAAGAATCGTAAATACAACTTCAACAGCCGGAATACCGGCCTTTGCATGCATTCCTACCGGAATACCGCGTCCATTGTCCTCTACGGTACAGGAACCGTCTTTATTCAGCGTAACTGTAATGGTATCACAGATTCCCGCAAGCGCTTCATCGACTGAATTGTCTACGATCTCATAAACTAAATGATGCAGACCGCGGATGGAAGTAGAGCCGATGTACATACCCGGACGACGTCTTACTGCTTCCAGACCCTCAAGAATCTGAATTTGGCTGGCATCATATTCGTTTGTGTTTTCCATAATTTTCCTCCATGTGGCCTTCATTTAAAAAACAAATAAAGGTCAAACTGTATTGTCTGAAAAATATTTTCAGACTTATTCCACCTTTCCGTTTACAACCTTGTAAACATTATTGACCTTAAAACGATGTTTTACAAAATCATCAAGGCCGGTACAGGTGATAATTGTCTGTGTATCTTTAATACTGTCCAGCAGATATTTCTGACGGTTGGAATCCAGTTCAGAAAGTACATCATCCAGTAAAAGAATCGGTGATTCTCCTGTTTTTTCACGAACAAGCTCAATTTCCGCCATTTTAAGAGAAAGCGCACAGGTACGCTGCTGGCCCTGCGAACCGTAAACACGTGCATCTATGGTCTGATCATTTTCCGTTGCGGAAATCATGAAACTCATATCATCCCTATGCGGACCCACTGTGGTGGTCTTTGCCCTAATATCTCTTTCTCTGGATTGAAGAAGTTCTTTTGTGAAATCCTCCTCTGTAACATTGGGCTCATAATAGATATGCAGCGTTTCACGGCCTCCTGTCAGATGCTCATGAATAGGTGATGTGACTTCACGAAGTTCATCAATAAATTTCTGTCTTCTTTCAATGATCTCTTTTCCGTAGATCAGAAGCTGCGTATCCCAGGCATCCATGGTCTCTATGAGAGACGGCTCAAAAGGAATATCCTTTAAAAGTTGATTTCGCTGTTCCAATGCCTTTTTGTACTGCACATAAGAATTCAGATAGATCTTATCCAACTGGCAAAGCTCGGTATCAATGAATTTGCGTCTTTCCTGCGGTCCCTCTTTTACAATCTGCAAATCCTCCGGAGAAAAAAGCACACAATTCACAATTCCCAGAAAATCTCTTGTTTTGCGAACCGGAACCCCATTAACTGCGATTCCTTTGCTTCTTCCGCTTTTCAAGTGCATGTCGATGCGATAATCCACACCGTTTTTTTCAGAGATCACCTTGATATGGCCTTCCTCACATCCAAATCGGATCATCTCCTTATCCTTGGATCCTCTGTGAGATTTATTGGTGGCAGCCATGTACACCGATTCCAGAATATTGGTCTTTCCCTGTGCATTATCACCGTAGAAAATGTGAATACCTTCTCCAAGTTCCAGGTGAAGCTGTTCATAATTTCTGAAATTTTCAAGATCAATACTCTGAATGACCATATTACTCCACGATTTCTATAGTTTCGTTATCGTATTCAACAACATCGCCCGGATAAAGCTTTCTTCCGCGGCGGGTATCCACCTCGCCGTTTACAAAAACTTCACCATTCTGTATAACTTCCTTGGCATCGGAACCAAGCTCAACCAACTTTGCAGCCTTTAATGCCTGACCCAGCTTGATGAAAGGACCTACTAAGTGCAAAACCATTTTTATTCCTCCGTAAAGTTGACCGGAAGGATAACGTAGCTGTAAGTACCTTCCTTATCTTTAATGGTACAGGGATAATTGTATTTAACGAGGTAAACATCAATCTCTTCATCGTCAATAACACGAAGAGCATCCATGAGAAGCTTTGGATTGAAGGCAATCTTGATATCCTTACCTTCCTTGCGGATGGCAATATCCTCATTCATGCTGCCGATGGCAGACTTCAGACGCAGATTAATGTACTCATCGGTGATATTCATGATGACCGGTTTCTTATCATTTTCATTAATGAGAAGAGTGGAACGGTCCAGGCAGTCCAGAAGAACCTTCTTGTTGATGACAAGATGAGTCTCATGTTCTTCACGAATCATAGCTTCAATCTTGAAATACTCACCTTCTATAACTCTGGATACGACCTTTGTTCTGTCGTATTCAAAAATAATGTGATTGCGCGCAAATGAGATGACCATTTCCTTTTCATTATCGCCGTTAACGATTCTGGAAAGGTCATTTAGCGTCTTACCCGGGACGATGGAGGAAACACGGTCATATTCCTGCTTCAGTTCGTTAACACGTACAGAAATGCGGTGACCGTCAAGAGTGGTCATACGGATCTTGTTATCAAAGATTTCAATATAAACACCGGACATTGCAGCATTCAGATCAGAGTCCGCGATGGAGAAAATGACCTGACTAATCATTTCTTTAATAGTAAACTGAGAGAGAGAAACGCTTGCGGAAGTATCAACTGACGGAAGGAAAATAAAATCATCCGCTCCGCGGCCGCTGATATGGAAATCCGCATTTTCACATTTGATATACACGCCGTCGTTTTCATCACAGGAGATCATAATATCCGAATCCGGAAGTTTTCTTACAATAGAAGAAAATAAAGAGGCGTCAATAGCGGCACTGCCCGGTTCCTGAATGACGGCATCGATCTTAGTTTCGATTCCCAGCGATGTATCATTTGCAGTCAACTTTAATTCGCCGTCTTCTGCCTGAAGAAGTACGCATTTTAAAATTTCAAGAGTCGTACGTACGGGCACTGCTCTGGAAACCGTGTTAAGACCTTTTACCAGATCTTCTTTTGAACAGATAACTTTCATGATCGCTCCTTTATTGTATATTTTTTTTACACAATTCCTCAAAGAGGTTTTTGTGTAAAGGATTATGCCGCTCTGAGAAATAAATAAATAATAGGTTTTAGTAGTAATAGTAATAGGGGCTGTTGATTTGTGAAAAACAGCCGGACGCCTTGAAAATAAAGGCTTAACGTGGAATGAAAACTCTGTGGAAAAAAAATTTTGTTATAAACTGTTTTCACAAAAAAGCACTTGATTTGAGTTCGTACATATTGTTGTGAATAAATCTTATACACATCGATTCACATTATTCCACTATTTAATTCACAGCAATTCAGAAAATTATTCACTGTGAGAGTTTTTTCTTGATAATATCAATGGAATTCTTCAGTTCCGCATTGGTATTCATTTCATTGATGATCTTTTCATAACCGTGAATAACGGTGGAATGATCACGATTTCCGAGAATCTTACCCACATCTTCAAGAGAAATGTCATTCAGCACACGAATCAGATACATGGCAATCTGTCTCGGAAGGACGATTTCCTTAGTTCTTCTCTGGGATTTGATGTCCTCGGGACGTACACCGTAATGTTCGGCAATGACTTCCAGAATGTGCTCTGGAGTCAGACGCTTTTCATTTTGAGGGCTTATGATATCCTTCAGGTTGTTTTTTGCGGTTTCGAGAGTGACCGGTGTATTGGGATGCAGCTTGGAATAAGCGTACATCTTGGTAAGAGCACCTTCCAGTTCACGGATGTTTGTGCGGATATTAGTTGCAATGTACTGAAGAATCTCGTTATCGATGGTATATCCTTCCATTTCTTCTTTCTTACGAAGAATGGCCATGCGGGTCTCATAGTCCGGCGCGGAAATATCGACGGAAAGGCCCCATTCGAAACGGCTTCTCAGACGTTCCTCAAGAGTGACAAAGCTCTTGGGCGGCTGATCAGAAGAAAGAACGATCTGCTTGCGGTTCTCATACAGGAAATTGAATGTATTGAAAAACTCTTCCTGTGTGGATTCCTTGCCGATAATGAACTGAATATCGTCGATGAGAAGGACATCGATGTTCCTGTATTTATTTCGGAATTCAGTCATGGTAACACCGTTTTTGTTACGGATGGCATCAATGACTTCATTCGTAAATACCTCGGATGTTACATAAAGAATGCGCGTCTTTGGGTTATTGGTCAGAATAAAGTTGGCGATGGAATGCATCAGGTGTGTCTTTCCAAGGCCGGGACCGCCGTAAATGAAAAGAGGATTATATTCCTGACCCGGAGATTCTGCTACGGAAAGAGATGCAGCATGCGCAAATTTATTATTGGCACCAACTACGAAGGTATCAAACGTATAGTTGGGGTTCAGATTGGCATTCTGCATGGCGATGGAAAGAGGATTGACCGGTGTCGGAGCTTTTTTAAATAAAGTAGTGGTCGGGGTTTTGGCCGGTTCCTGAATGAATTCTACATTGCACTGAATGCCGGTAGTTTCTTCAATCATGGCCTGCAAAGGCAGCGTATACTTTTTGGTGATATAACCGATGGCAAAGCTGTCATTTCCGCCCGTGAAAACAACATGCAGGGTATCATCCTGCATGTCATAGATTTCCAGCGGTTCAATCCAGGTCTTATAGGATACGTTGGTGATGTCAAATTCATCACGCACATTGTTTTTGATCAGCTGCCAGCTGCTTTTTAATTTCTCCAGCATGGGAAAACCTCTTCTTGGTCGGGTATTGATAAAATAATAGTGTTAAAAAAAGCCGATATTAGGGCATAATAAACCATAATCATTATATATGAAATGGAAGGGATTGTAAAGCAAAATGATGTGGAAAAATATGTGGATAATGTTGATAAGTATTTTGTTATTTCTGTTGAAAATGGCTTTTGAGAGCAAATCTGACAGAAATTAAGGAATAGTTGTACACCATAAACAGATAGAACACATGATCGTGTGAAAAACTCGCAAGCCGTTGAAAATATTGAATTATAGAAAATTATTCAACTTAAAAACAACAAGTTTTCAACTAAGTTTCCACAATTTGTTGATAAATAAATGATAAAAATAAAAAGAGTTGAAAAGTATGTGGATAACC
>CAMGCK010000120.1 GCA_946040795.1 uncultured Lachnospiraceae bacterium | reverse complement strand
CGGCAGATAAGTGCGCGTCAGCATCTCATCGAACATGATGGTGGTAACACCTGGGAATGATGAAGACTTGTCATGTTCTCCGCTGGATACTGCGAAGCCATAAGCGAATGGCTCATCTGCAACCACTCGTTTATCCGTCTCCGGCTCCGTCCTGCAGAGATACCACCTCGATGACCAGTAGTACACACCGGTCCACTCGCCGTTTGTGATCTTCATGATCTCGTTGTTGTCCATCAGAGCGTCAAACATGGACGCGCCTCTTTTACCGCGGAAGTCATCCTGCCACCGTCTGATGATGGCAAGCTGTCCGCCGGTCTTGTAATACTGTTCCAGCGCATACTTTAACACCGCGTAGGTCTTGCCATTGGAACGCTGACCGAATATTACATTATAAAAGCATCCCTTTGACAGTATATTTTTTAATGAATAATATTTCTGTTTCATTATTACAACCTTTCGTCGTACATATCCATCCTAAACTCTCTCGAGCAATTTTCGCATTCATATCCGTTGCATCCTTCACATTTTCCAATTTTTTCGATATCCTTAAGAGCTCCAACAGCCTCTTTTATTACGTTTAAAAACTCGCTCTTATATGAAAATCTGATAGTATAAATATTCGGCACTTCCGATTCTTTTCCTTTAATTAAAAGTGATGAAAAATGCTCTAATTCTTCGATAGCTTTTACTTTATCCATATTATTTACACTCCACAGCATACACTAAGTCGAGCGGATACTCCGCCTGTAATTCCGGTATCATCTTCTGCGCTTCCTTCCAGTTTTTGCACAGGATCCGCATTTTGATGTCGGTGTTATCCTTCTTATTGGATACGATAACCATACTTCTTTTTCTTCTCATTTAATTCTCCTTTTCTCTTATTCCCATAAGATATTGTAAATATTCAAGCGCGATGGACATTGAATAGTCTGCCGGTTCCAGATGAACGGAAGACAGCTCATGATATTCTCCCTTCACGCCGTTGTAGTCCTCGATGATACCATCCTGCGGGTAGTCAATATAGGTATGTGTCATTTTTCCTGTATACTCTTTCGGAATGCACAGACCTTCCTCGAATAAGTCGAACACCTCCCGGATATCCTCTTTTTGAGATCGTAACCACGGAGATGCTACCTTCTTATTGACGCCTGACACGGTGATGGAAAATTTGCCGTCCTTGTATGTGGCGTATCGTTTCGCACCCAGCGTCTTGAAAAGGTCATACTTGCCTTCGTAATCCCAAACGCCCAGCATCTTTTCCACACCTTCCTTTGTCTTCGGTGCAACATACTCAAAAGGTATGCCGTGATACTCGCAGGCCTTCCGAAGCTTTCGTTCCACGTTCGCGTTGAATGCGTCAATATATCCTTTGTGTTTTTCGTAGTTCAAAAACTTTATACTATCGGTATCAGAATACACATAGTCCGTTTTGATCCTGGAAATACCTGTCCATAGATTATAACGGCAGTATGCCGTCACGAAGATCCCCCAAGGATAATACAGGAACCGGCGGATATTGTCGTTATATGACTGCACCGCGTCCGAAATGTCCGGCGGTGTGCTGGTCCATCCTGTCTCCTGGGTGAAGTTTCTCTCCGGCATAAGTACGGAGGTGACGCACATACCATAGACAGAGTTTAACATACCTTTTGACCGGAGATATTCCGTCTCCATTCCTTCAACGCCCTTCAACTCCGTTTTGTTTCTGTATAAATGCAGGATGCTTTTCACAAGGTCCGTCGGAAGGTACCCGCGTCGCCACCGGCGAAAATTTGTGACCTCGAATTTCTTCCACTTGTATGTTCTCTTCACTATCTGGAAGTCCACATCTGTCATGGTTGTTATGAGCGAATCCGCGCTGACCACTCGACCATTGTTCAGAACCGCTCCGGTCATACGATGGCAGCGTGATGAAGACAAATAGTTGTCATAAAAGAATGTCGCCTCAAGACCCGTGATGCGGACATCAAACATGCAGCAGTATAACCGGATGTTGTCGTAGAAATGCTCTGGTGATGAAATCTTGATGTGATCGCAGCTTCCCATCGGATACTTTTCCGTTACCATGACCGCCGGATATGCGCTTGTAAAGTCGATGCTGTATACATCCTCAAGAAGATCCCCGGAATAAAAGGCGCTTGCATGAGTAAATCCGCCCTGGAAAGCGCGGACGCATTGAAGCAGTGTCGCTTCATCCAGCGTGAGAGCCTTCATGAGCCTTCTGTAATTCCAAAACTTATCCGTGTTCGTTTTGTGGTTTCCATGTTCGTATAGCACTTCATCACGGCAGTATTTACGGACATAACCGGTGTTTGTGAGCGGGATCCGCGTGATGCTGCCATTCCGCTCGATCTCTTCCTGTATATATGCCATGACCACCCGGACATCATTCTCACAATATTTGAGCTCTTTATCGGACATTGCTGTGCCGGAATGACGGATCTTTTCATAATCAAGATCTCCCACCATCTTCTGAACCTTGTACACCTGCAGCTCATCACCTAATTTTTTCAGTGAATACCCGGACAGGATATAGGAACATCGAAACTCGATGCCGGTATCCGTCAGCGCGTACAATGGTTTTCTGTTATCTACCGCAAAGACCTTCTCCCAGTTGAACCGGTATGAGATCCATTGCATTTCGAAAGCAAGGTTATGAACATAGAAGATCATTCGTTTTTCCGAACAAAGGCCCATGTGCTTTGATAGCCTGTCGAAGCACTCCAGAAGATCGTCCCACGTCCTGCCGATGATGACCGCGCCGTTAATGCCCAGCGTCCACTCATACATCAGACCGGCCTTGTCTCCACACTGATCATAAAAGGAAGTTGTCTCGATGTCGAAGGCACATGGCACATTGCAATATAATGTTTTCTTGTTGGTGTTCACCCAGCTTCCGTCTGTGATCCTGTCATCCAGAATCTTTTCAACTTCGTCAAAGGAATGGATTTTCCCCGATGTCAAAAAAATCGGAGAAGGAGTCAAAGGCAGATTCTTCCTCCTGGTATTCTTCTTCGAGCCCTTCATACTCATTCTCGATCCTTTCCTGTAAAGACAAGATCAACTCTTCCGGATCCTGTATATGTTCCTGTCTGATCATCTGTTGGATGCGGTCGGATCCAAGACGCGTTACAAGATCCGGATACATCTCTTTGACCCGGTTATAAACTCCCCAAAGCTTCGAAGCGGTTTCGGCATCCGGTGCACCGATTCTTTTCATTGCGCTTTCAAAGACCTTTTTTGCGCCTGTAACGGAACTTGTTTTTGATGTGAGGAACTGGCGTGCCCTAGCGAACTCGCCTTGTAACTGGCCCTGATTTTTACCTTTTACGGAGAAATTCGACCCGCCGGCACGGTCCTTTACCGTCTTTTCATATTCCGTTCCGACCGCTCGTTTGATGCGCTTATTCGCAGCGGATGCGAGGCGTGAAGTGACTTTGGCAAGCTCAGATCTTGACAGCCTGCTGATGTCTGCCTGAGACAAGTCGAGGATGTCCGAAATGCTCATGCCGTCCACGTTTACTTTCATTGTCTAAACCTCCAAAAATAAACAGCGGAGCCCTGCATGTGAGAGCCCCGCCGGTGCTGGTAGTTACAGGTCTACAAACTCCACGTTGAAGCAATGACGTCCGTTTGCTTCGTAAGTATAAACCCGGAATCCTGCAGCACCCTTCTTGATGCAGTCGATGGCCTCCTCATCCTTCAGCATTTCTGTGATGATGTCGGTCATGTGAGACGGAAGAGACACGAGGAAGTTGGGAGTACCAAGGACGGCGTGATCGCCATATTTGCCCTTCTTCGAGATCCACGCGCAGGTTATCCGGTAAACTCGATCTTTTCCATTGTTGTTGAAGAGATCGCCAAGAGCCTCAAATTCGAGGCCTTTCACGTCCACGTCAAACACTCGGGTGTTTCTATTGTAGTTCTTTGCAAAACTCATATTTGCCACCTTTCTGCCCTTGTACGCCGGTGCCAGCATATATTTACACGCGCCCTTTGAGGCGGATGTATTTGATATGAAGGAATCCGTTCACGACGCGGATCCCATCTGTGATAACGCAGCACTCATACCGCATCAGATCCGGTACATCCTTCCATGTGCCGACATACTCAGGAAGATCGGAAGGTTCCTCACTGATGGCGATCATCGTATCATCAGCAAGCTGCATGAGAAGCTCAAGTACTGTCATGGTGTCACACTTTCCGCATAGTTTGCGAGAAGATACAGGCCTATCACAAGAAGTATGATTAAACACGGCAGGATAAGATCGCGGTTTATGTAAACCTTCCAGACGATCTTGTAAAAGATCCGCTCGATCTTTGTGATCCGAAGCTTCTTAGATAAATGATAAGATTTTTTTAACACTTGGTAAGCCCTCCTGTACATATTTAGGTTTGACGCAGTAGTATTGGTTCTTGTACTCCTGCAGCGCGTCTTCGGAATTCATTCTTGTTGTAACATTAAAGTATGAATAAATAACAAGTCCTTCCCGGATAGTTGTCCTGGATGCCGGTGCCTTTATCTTGGCAGCAGCTCGATGCCAAAGGATGATATCGTCCGTGCTGAATACCGGTGCGATCCCGCAGGTATCGAGTCCGTGCCATTCGTAAATGTAGTATCTTATCATTGAGGATTCTCCACCTTCCATTTTTCATATTCGTCCTTCATGTCAAGAACGTTAAATATGATGTCTTGATATTCATCGATCATAACATTTGCAATCATGATATCAGTCTTATTTACTGATGTCATCATTCTTCTTTTCCAGAATGATAGAGTTTGAAAAATCCATTGAATCCTTTCATTCGATATGCTTACCATCTTCACACCTCCCAATTGTTTTTCTTAAATTCAATATAGTCATACACAACAACTGTCTCTTATACACATCTGACGCTGCCGACGATACTCCTTGTGT
>CAMGCK010000119.1 GCA_946040795.1 uncultured Lachnospiraceae bacterium | reverse complement strand
CGCAGCTTCAAATTATATGGCGGACAACGCTGGATATTCCGGAGAAACCACAAGCTGCGCGTATTATGAGGAAGCGGAAGGAAAATCGGCTGAAAACCCGGACGAAGTTGCTGAAGAACTGAATCCGGCTAAGGACGACGGTCTGACGAGCAGTCCGGCACTGATTCCTGCTTCAGAAAATGTGTATTACAGTGCAGAGACAGCGGAAAATGGCTGCGTGGATCTTTATCTTACGTTGAATGCTTTTACGGAAGGCCAGGTCCTTACGCTCACACTGGAGCAGGCAGACCTTCTTACACTGACATTTAACGGTATGGAAATTCTGGATCAGACGGAAGAAAAGATTACATTCCGTTCTATTTGGAACGGGGATCCTGCGTTGAACGCGCCGGAACTGTGGATGCAGGCCGCATCAGAGGAGGCGGTCGTGATCAGCGGAATATTTGGCGAAGAAGAACTTACGGTATCTGAGGATTTCAGGATCTGTGTGGAAAAGTAAAATGCTGCAGCAGCATAAGGTACAATATGGCAGTATTAACGGTTTGGCAGAATGATAACAAAACTGAAATTGAATTTGAAGGCAGCCGGAAGGTCTCCGAGCTTCTGACGGAGGCGGGGCTTCTGTTTCCGCATCCCTGCGGCGGACGCGGTGTGTGCGGAAAGTGCCGGATCGAGGCAGAAGGTGCTTTATCGAAGCCGGATGAAGCGGAAATTCGTGCCGGCGGAAGATTGTCCTGCAGAACCATTGCTCTCGGAAACGCGGTGATCCGCCTGAGGGAACAGGCAGAGATCCTGGTAGAAGGCGTAGAAGCAGTACAAAAGACTGCAGATACTGAGACGGAAACTCCGGCCTGCGGCGCTTTTCAAAATGCCGCTCCGGATAAGCTTCGGGGGGCATATACCTGCGCGGTGGATATCGGTACCACCACGGTTGCACTTCGCGTATTTGAAGATGGACAGGCTGTGTTCAGCGATGGCTTCCGCAATCCGCAGAGTGCCGTTGCAGCGGATGTCATGGGGCGTATTGCGCATGAGATGAGTGCACGCACGGAAAATCATGAGAGCGGAGACTATGTTTCCGCCATGATGCGGATGATCCGGGACATGATCCGGGAGCGGCTTGAGAAGGCCGGTCTGTTTGAATCCATCAGCCGATATGTCATGACCGGAAACACTACCATGTTGTACCTTTTGGAGGGCATGGATCCGACTGCGCTTTCCGCATATCCGTTTAAGGCGGATCAGCTGTTTGACCGGACGGGAGATTTTTTCGGAAAGCCCATGTACCTTCCAAAATGCATGCATGCGTTTGTCGGCGCGGATATCACCTGTTCGGTGCTGGCAAGCGGTATGTGCGGAAACGGAAGTGATCACGGTGAACGGAATGAAGAAGTCCTGAGAGAAGCGAGCGAGAATGCCGGTAATGCGGCGGATAGCGCAAACCGTGAGAAAATCGATCTGCTCTGCGACGTCGGTACGAACGGCGAGATCGCACTGTATAAGAATGGAAAGCTCTATGTATCATCCACGGCGGCAGGTCCGGCGTTTGAAGGCGCGGGCATCGAATGCGGGTGTCAGGGAATTCCGGGTGCCATTGAAAAGGTGACGCTGGAGGGGGATGAACTTTGTATCAAGGTTATCGGAAGTACGGCCATCATGCATGCCGGCGATGACGGCACGGAATCCGGAATCCGTCCTGCGGGAATCTGCGGTTCCGGTCTGATCGATGCGGTGGCAGCACTCCTGAAACGGGAAGATCTGGATGAGACCGGTTACCTGGAGGACGATGTCACGCTCCTTGGCGATGTGTATCTTACACAAAAGGATATCCGGAATGTGCAGCTTGCCAAAGCCGCTGTCTGTGCGGGAATTTTAACGGTACTGGAGGCTTCCGGTACATCCGCCTGCGACGTAGACACCTTCTACATCGCAGGCGGATTTGGCAGCCATTTGAACGTGGAATCGGCGGCAGCCATCGGTCTGTTCCCTCAAGAACTGACGAAGAAGGCCTGCGTCATCGGTAATGCGGCGCTTCGCGGCGCGGAAATGATTCTGCTTTCCGATGCCTGCAGGGAAGAAAGCCTGCGGATCACGGAAATGGCAGAGCATGTGGATCTGGGAGGTTCGCCGGTCTTTAACGAAAATTACGTGGAGTGCATGATGTTTTAAGGCCTTCACGATGAAGCCGAGGGGACGGTTTGCGGCCTATAAAAAACGAGGCAGAGAAACACTCTTTACGGGTGTTTTCTCTGCCTCTTTTATGTAAATATGCATGGTACAAAACGATTCAGAAGTCCGGGTATTCAAGCAAAACAGATGCGTGGTACCGCAACATGACAAGACCGATGGGGGTTACTGTTTGTTGATCAGGCGGGACAGCGGCTTGTAAATGAAGAAGCAGATAAGCGCGTCCACAAGTCCCTTGACGATAGTGAAGGGTACATTGAATACCAGCAGGCAGTTGAAGAGCGCATTGCCGGTCGGGATTTCGGCGATGGAACCCAGAATGGCCTGATACATGCCGATGACCATATCCTTCGGGAATCCTGCAAGGAAGAAGTACATCGGATAAATGACAAAATAGTTGACAGCCAGGCTGATCACGCCCATTGCAACGGCACCGACAATAGAAGCGATGATGGCATTCACGCGGGTCTTCTTTGCTTTGTAGATGAAGCCAGCTGCGAGACACATGACAGCGCCCAGGGTGAAGTTGGAAAGTTCACCGATCCATGCGGAGGTGGTTCCTTTGATTACGCCGTGCAGCAGGTTTTTAATGAGTTCGATGACCACACCGTATACCGGGCCCAGAGAGAAGGCACCAACCAGTGCGGGAAGGTCGGAAATATCGAATTTGATGAAGGCCGGCATGATCGGTACCGGGAATTCGATGAACATCAGCACAAATGCAACCGCGCTGAGCATGGCAGCGACGGCAATGGAACGAACAGTCATTTTTTTCATGGTTTTCTCCTCTGAAAATAAAAATCACCTGAAAGAGCATGTCTTTCAGGTGTTGTCATTTCATGGAAAATAAAACACATCTTCTTTCATCCAGACTATTGCACACTGTGCATCACTGTCGGTACCGGAATCACACCGGTTCATGCCATAATGGCGCGCGGACTTTACCGCCGGTCGAGAATTTCACCCTGCCCTGAAGACATCGGATTCAGTTGTCGCTATTGTTTTAACACTTTCCGGGAAAAATATCAAGCACAATATGAAGAAATTATTTCATGTAGATATACCGTTCCCCCGGTGTGAAGATCTCATAATGCATACCGGCTGCGTACTGTTCCACAGCGTCCGGGATCCAGGCGGCCGGAATGCAGTTCGTACGGAACAGATCAAAGTGCATCGGGATGAACAGCTTGGCCTCCGCTTCCGATGCAAAAATGCAGGCCTCCTCCAGCGTCATGTTGCCGATGATGTTGTTTTTCAGCTTATAATAGCTCCGTCCGTTGACCGGCAGCATGGCAATATCCACCTTGCCGACCTTTTCCTTCAGGCCGTCATAGATGCAGCAGTCACCGGAGTGGTAGATCGTGACGCCGATGGTTTTTAAGAGATAACCCATTTCAAAATAATCGCCGTTTTCATCCATATGAAGTTCCTCATGCGCGGAAGCGAGCGGGGTGACAGTGAAATCGCCCAGGGTAAGGACATCGCCCTCATGAGCGGGAATCAGGCGATCCGCCGGAACCCCGTATTCAGTGACCGTTTTCATGGCATAAGCGGCGGGCATGACGAATTTTGCGTGATCATTGACGGAAAGAATGCCGCGAAGCGTATTGGGATCCGTATGGTCGCTGTGGTCGTGGGAGCAGATCACATAGTCGATGAAATCCAGTTCCTCCGGCTTTATGGGCGCAGCGTAATTTCTGCCCCACAGGAGACCGGGGGCGGCCAGCGGACCGGTCAGGAAGCCGTCGATGAGGATCGCAGTCTTTCCGGATTTCAGGATGTAACCCTCCTGTCCCAGATAAAAGAAGCCGATCTCGCGGTCGGTAAGCACAGTATTCAGAATAAGATCTTTCATTAATTGGACCTCGCTGATGGTTTTGATCGTTATTTGAACATCGTAGCACCGATGGCGGAAAATGGCAACGGAGAAACTGCGGACTTTTTGCAGGATTATCCGGCAAAACGTGTGAAAAATCCATGAAGCACGTGAAAAATATCGTACCCTGTGATAATATAATTCTATAAAGCTTCTGTGTATTGGAAGCACAGGATTTTCGTGCAGATGAATCGTTCTGCGGAAAGGAAGGGTATGATGGCCGGATATCGGACAGAGGAGCGTTATAAGAATCATGAGCACAAATGGATCGGCCGGCTGATGGCCTCGATCCTTCTGCTTGCGGCGGCTGCTGCATCCATGTTCCTTTTTAAACGCTTTTCAGCGGTCCTGTTCCCGGCTTACCGCACGTTTTCAAAGACATTCATGGGAGTTCTTTCCGCTCTTTTTTCAATCATCCCGGTCGCAGCCTGGGACCTCATTGCCATCGGCCTTGTGATCGGCATTATGACATCCTTTTTTGTCATGATCGCAAAGCGGACCTCCTTCCTGGACTGGCTCACATCGGTCCTTCTTCTGGCATCTGTCATCGCGTTTGAAGTGATCTGCGGATGGATGCTGAATCATTACGCGCCGCCGCTCGTTAAGGAGATTGACCTTAATGTCCGTAAGTACAGTAAGGAAGAACTTGCGGAGGCCACGGAGTATTATTTTGACAAGGCTGCGGAATATGCGGACCGCCAGGTACGGAATGCGCGAGGCAGTCTGGTTCGGCAGGATTTTGATGAACTTGCGGTGATTGCCGGAAAAGGATATGTGCCTCTTTCACGGAAATATGCCGTCTTCTCCAATGGTTCCGAGCGCCCGGTAAAAAAACTGTCCGTGTTCGGCGAACTCCTCATGTACTCCGGTATCACGGGCGAGTTCATGCCGGTGACCGGGGAGTCCACGGTGCCGGAGAATGAAAACATCGTCAGCATGCCGTTTACCATGCTGCATGAGGCTGCGCACCGTCTGGGCATCGCGGCGGAAGAGGAAGCAAACTTTGCGGCATATCTTGCGGCGGAGGCATCGGCCGATGTCCGTTTCAATTATTCCGGCTACTACATGGCCTTTGTGTACTGTTACAATAAGCTGGCCGAAAGCGACATTGACGCGCTCCGTGACCTGATCAAAGAAAAGACAGCCGAGGACAAACGGTATCTTCTGGTCATGCAGGATCTGGATGACACCTCTCTGTATTACAAACAGTATGAAAGCCGCCTGGAAGAAGTGGCCACGAAGACCAACGACACCTATCTCAAAGCCTTCTCTGAAGAAAGCGGCGTGAAGTCCTATGGGGAGGTCGTGGATGAACTGATTGCCTGGCAGCAGAAAAAATGCGCTGAAGAGTGAAGAGTGAAGGTCAATTGGAAAAGTAAATTCCAGTTCCAGTAGGGCTTAACTGGAACTTACC
>CAMGCK010000118.1 GCA_946040795.1 uncultured Lachnospiraceae bacterium | reverse complement strand
TTCATTACTATTTGTGCCGCCAGCCTAAGGCGGCGGAATGGAGATTTTTATGAGTTACAGACAGGAACCGTGGTTAAAGAAAATTGATGAAGTGATCGCAAAGGGACCGTTCAGGGATGAATGGGCATCCCTCAACAAGTATGAAGTACCGGAATGGTTCAAGGAATCCAAATTCGGTATTTTCATTCACTGGGGCGTTTATTCCGTACCGGCATTTGACAGCGAGTGGTATTCCCGCAATATGTATCAGGTGGGATCCAAGGCCTATGAGCATCATCTGGCAACATACGGCGCGCACAAGGATTTTGGCTACAAGGATTTTATTCCGATGTTCAAGGCGGAAAAGTTTGACCCGGATGAATGGGCGCAGCTTTTCAAGGATGCCGGCGCAAAGTACGTAGTGCCGGTCTGCGAACATCATGATGGTTTCCAAATGTACAAGAGTAAAGTATCGCATTGGAACGCGGCGGAAATGGGCCCCAAGCGCGACCTCATCGGCGACCTGACGAAGGCCATCCATAAGAAGGGCCTGACCACCGGCGGCTCCTCTCACCGCATCGAGCATTACTGGTTCATGGACCAGGGCATGAAATACGAGAGCGATATCAGTGCACAGCCCTTAAAACGCGGCGATTTTTACTGGCCGGCAGTTCCGGGACCGGAAAATCACGGCGACAATGATGCCATGGACATCAGCGAAGAATACCTGAATGACTGGCTGATCCGCACTGTGGAAATAATCGATAAGCTGAAGCCGCGCGTTCTGTACTTTGACTGGTGGATCCAGGAAAAGGCCGCCAAGGGTCACCTGAAGAAGCTTGCGGCTTATTATTACAACCGCTGCACCGAGTGGGGACAGATGGGTGTCATCTGCTACAAGCACGATGCGTTCATGTTTGGCTGCGCACTGCCGGACATTGAAAGAGGCTCCTTCAAGGAAGCCAAGCCCTACTACTGGCAGACCGATACCGCCGTTGCAAGAAACAGCTGGTGCTACACCGAGGGCAATTCCTACAAGTCCGTTCCGGAGATCCTGCAGACTCTGGTGGATGTCGTTTCCAAGAACGGCAACCTGCTCTTAAACATCGGCCCCAAGGCCGATGGTACCATCCCCGCAGAAGATGCTGCCATCCTCCGCGGCGTGGGTCAGTGGCTCAAGGTAAACGGCAAGGCCATCTACGGCACCAAGCCGTGGCGCATTTCCTCCGAGGGCGATTTTGAGATCCGTGAAGGTGGCTTCTCCGACGGCGCCGCTCCGGAATACAAGTCCAGCGATTTCCGCTTCACCGTAAACGGCGACATGCTGTATGCTATCGCCATGGCGCCCAGCGCAGACGGTCACTACGAGATCCGTTCTCTGGCTCATTCATCCGACACCAGCCACACGGCATTTATGGGCATCATTTCCGAGGTGAAGATCCCGGGCTACACCGGCAAGCTGACCTGGAAGGTCACGGATGAGTGTCTGGCCATCGACGTGCCGGAACTTGTGACCGAGAATCCGGTCGTCTTCCGCATTAAGACAAAATAAGATATACAAAGGGCATATGACGGCTGTTTCTGACAGCCGCCGTATGCAGTGAGGTGTTTTATATGAGAATCGGTTGTACGGTACAGTTTTCAAACGCGGAGAATCTGGAACTCCGCTTAAAAGAACTTACGGAGCAGGGCTTTGACAACTGCCAGCTGGTCAACTGGGCGCCGGAAAGCTGGACGGATGAATTCGTTCCGGTGGTGCTTGCGCTTCTTGACAAATACGGTGTGACGCCCTCCGGCTTCTGGTGCGGCTGGGAAGGTCCCAAGGTCTGGAATTTCTATGAAGGCCAGGAAACGCTGGGCCTCGTTCCGGCCAAGTACCGGGCGGCGCGCGTGAAGAATCTGAAGGATGGCGCGGATTTTGCGAAAAAACTGGGAATTACGGATGTGATCACCCATATGGGCTACATTCCGGAAAATCCGCTGGATCCCGAATTTACCGCCTTTTGCGATGCTGTACGCGAAGTTGCGGAGCATTGCAAGGCCAATGGTCAGAATCTGCTCTTTGAGAGCGGCCAGGAAACGCCGGTCACCATGCTGCGCTGCTTTGAGACCGTGGGTACCGGCAATCTGTATGTCAACCTGGACACCGCCAATGTGATCCTCTACGGCAAGGCAAATCCCGTGGACGCCCTGGATGTCTTTGGTCCCTACGTCCGCAACCTGCACGCCAAGGACGGCTTCTACCCGACAAACGGCCACGACCTGGGAAGAGAAGTTCCGCTTGGTGAAGGCAAGGTGGATTTCTACGCGCTGTTTAAGAAACTGAAGGAACTGAATTACGATTCCTGGGTCACCATCGAGTGTGAGATCGCGGGCGATGCGGCACAGAAGGCCGGTGTGGCACACGCGAAAAAGTACCTGGAAAAAGTAACATCGGAGGTATACGGAAAATGAGCGATAAATTAAGAGTCGGTCTGGTTGGCGTCGGTAATATTTCCGGCGCGCACATGCCCGCATGGCTTGCCATGGAGGACATTGAAGTGGTCGCGCTTTGCGATATCCGTCCGGAACAGATGGAAAAGTATCCGGACATCCCGCATTTTGACAAGTTTACCGACATGCTGGAACAGGTGGAGATGGACATTCTGGACATCTGCCTTCCGACTCCTTATCATGTGGATTATGCCTGCATGGCCATGGAAAAGGGCATCAACGTCATCACGGAAAAGCCCATCTCCCTGAAGAAGGAAGATGTGGCGCGTGCCTTTGACACCGCAAAAAAGAACAACGTGAATTTCATGGTGGCACAGTGCCTCCGCTGGTGGCCGGAATATGAAATGCTTCGCCGATACTACGAGTCCGGTGAGTACGGCAAACTGCTTTCCGCCCACATGTGGCGCTTGGGCAATATCCCCAAGTGGTCCTGGGACAACTGGATGCAGGACGAGAAGCGCAGCGGCTTCATTCCCTACGATCTGCACATTCACGATCTGGACTTCATGGTCTATGCTTTCGGCGCGCCTGTGGACTATCAGCTTCGCCGTGCGCGAAGACCCGACCAGGATTACCTTACCGCGGACTACGACTTCGGTGATTTCTTTATCAGCTGCGAATCTGCTTGGTACAAGGGCGGTTATCCCTTCCAGAGCGGTTTCCGCTTCCAGTTCGAGAATGCGCTGGTAACGAACGAAAAAGGTGAAGGCTTCAAGGTCTATCTGGGCGATGGTACTGCCATCAAGCCTCTGGACAATACGGAAGGCATCGTGGATGCAGTCGGCGTGCCCTCCAGCAATGCTTATGCCAATGAGATCCGCTATTTCGCGGACTGTGTGAAGGCCGGCGTGATGCAGGATAAAGTGAAGCCGGAGCAGCTGGAGACGGTGATCGATATACTGAATCGGTTCTGATAAAAGGGGATATGCGGAAAATTATTGCAACATCGGACACTTTGATAATAATATCCTTTTGTTTATTTTTTTGCGGATGCTTGCCGCCGCAAAATTATGCCATCGCTCGACCTTCCCGACATCTGTTGAAAGTCATGGGCGCTGAAACGGCCGAAGTGAGGAAGTTTTATAAAGAAAAAGCAAATGAGCTGAAGGAAGACAGCATCGAAAATTCAAATACTGCCGATGAGCTGCCTGACAGCGCTGGAACCGAAGTTTGGTCAGAGGTGGAAGTATATTTACAAATCTCCGGAGAGATTACAGAATGTGTTTACTGCAGAATTGAGGATGAGGATATTGCGGCAATGACAGCTTTACTGGAAAAATATCTGGATGAATATATTCAGTACAGATTTGCGGTTCGCTATGTCGTGCCTACGACGATTGGAAATGATGGCAGTTTTGTTCTGGCCGATGGTTTTCCTGAAGAGGTGTCAAAACCTTTGATTAAGCAGGTACTGGCGATTGGTGCAGTCGCTGATTACTATAACGTGACAGTGAGTCGTCGAGAAGTACATGCATATGCCGAACAATGCGGCATACCGATCGATAACCGTGAAGGAAAAGCCTGGGCGGAATTTCTCTGCTTGCGCGATAAACTGATCCGCTATTTTCAAAGCAACTGAAAACATAATACATACAAGGAGAAACACAATGAACATGAGACAGGAATGGCTTGAACGCCTGCTGAAGATCGTCACTCCGGTGATGGATGCACTTTACGCGGGAAAACTGAAAGCGACGATGCCGCTTAAGTTCCACGAGCCCAGAAAAGGCTTTGCCCCGCTGGAGGCTTTTGGCCGCAGCATGCTGGGATTTTCCGCATGGCTGGAAGTGCCGGAAGAAAGTCTGAGTGAGGAAGAACGGGAACTTCAGAAGTCCTGGAAAGAAAAGACCGCAGTCTGCCTGAAAAACTGCGCCGATCCCGCCTCTTTGGATTTCATGAATTTCACCACCGGCGGTCAGCCGCTTGTCGACACCGCATTCCTGGCCCATGCGCTGGTACGTGCACCGAAGTTCACCGCATCCCTTCCGGAAGAAACGAAGAAACTCCTTGCGGATGCCTTCCGCTCTTCCCGCGGTCAGGTTCCGGTAAAGACCAACTGGATCCTTTTCACGGCCATGGTGGAAGCCGGTCTGTATCTCCTTGGTGAGGACTACGATCAGATGCGCATCATCTACGCCATCTGGTATTTTCAGGACTGGTACAAGGGCGATGGCGTCTACGGCGACGGCGAAATGTACCACTGGGATTACTACAATTCCTTCGTTATTCAGCCGATGTTAACGGACCTCGTTCTCCTCTTCGGCGACGTCCTGAAGGAAGCGGAAAAGGTCAAAGACGTAACGATCGAGCGCGCTGCACGCTATGCCTCCGAACTGGAGCGCATGATCTCTCCGGAAGGCACTTATCCGGTCATCGGCCGTTCCATCTGTTACCGTTTCGGCATGTTCCAGATGCTGTCTCAGGCAGCGCTTGAGCATATGCTGGAAGAGCAGGTCTCTCCGGCGTCTGTGCGCTGCGGCCTGACGGCGGTCATCCGTAAGGTCATGAGCTCACCGGACATGTTTGACGCAGCAGGTTTCCTGCAGCCGGGCGTTTACGGCCTCCAGCCGGAGCTTGCGGAAAGCTACATCAACATCGGCAGTCTGTATCTCTGCTCCTCCGTTTTCTTGCCGCTTGGTCTCACACCGGATGACCCGTTCTGGACGGATGCCGATGCAGACTGGACCGGAAAGAAAGTCTGGGCGGGCGGACACATTACGATCGATCATGCGATTGATTAATGGTTCCAAAGCATTGACTTTTTCTGCATTTTTCGATACAATACTTTTCTGCAAAGGCTATGACGGTGCACAGTAGGAATCGGATTTCCGCAAGAGAGGAAGCGGCGCGGCTGGAAACGCTTCCCGGTTCAGTCCGAGGACGAATTTCACACCTGAGCTGCGAGGCTGAACACAAGAAGTAGGTTTCGCCGTAGGTCTGCGTAAAAGGCAAAAGAGAGCTTCCCGGAAACGGGAGGAATAAGGGTGGTACCGCGGAATATTTTCGTCCCTGAGAGTAATATCTCGGGGACTTTTTTATTGATACAAGGGCAGATGGGCATAGGGGAGCGTGCTTGCACAAGCGAACATATGCACA
>CAMGCK010000117.1 GCA_946040795.1 uncultured Lachnospiraceae bacterium | reverse complement strand
GCTGATCTCTTTGGCAAGCTCCATGATCTCAAAGGCGTACTTCTTCTTGCCGTTTTCAAGAATGCGCTTGTAGATCGGATAGTTCGCACTCATACCGATCATGCTGATGGTGCCGATCACAATGCCCAGTACGAAGCTGCCGGTGGTACCGCTTCCGATCTGCCCCATGGAGAGGCACATTCCTACGCCCAGAACGAGGGCAGAAATAATGCCGAAGCTGTAAGTAAAGACGGTAGCAGGGAGCTTGGCTCTTGCATCCAACTTGCGCAGGGCAATCACTTTAGAGGTGTCCTTGGGTGCGTATTCGTTTGCAAGTTGTTCTGCGTAGATTTTATCTGTGTTCATGGCTTGTTGCCTCCTTCAGTTGATGATCTTATTATATCGAAGAAAAACAGCAAACGGAACGACACAGCGGGCGGCTTGTGTGGATTTCAATGGTAAAACAACTCTCACAGAATCGGATCCGTCTCTTTCAGCGCAGGCTCCTGCGTAACTGTTTTCTCTGCCTTGCCTTCTGTATCGATGCTCTCTACCGCCCCTTCAGCCAATGCCTCTTCTTTTTCCGCCTTACGCAAAATCCCCAGATCTTTCACTCGCTCTTCCCTGCCCGGAAGAACAGGAAACGGCATCGTCGGCAGTGTCTGATACCAGTATGCTACTGAAGAATAATCATCCGTGCGGTCATAATAGCACAGATCTCCGTCCGCCGGCACACCGGCCGCCGGATAACGCACAAAGTCATCTTTCAGAACCGGCTTGGCATCGGACTCCAGCCCGCAGCCGATCTGCTGAATAGTTACCCTCAGGGATTCCTTAAACACGATGGGATCCTTCACATGAAAACGGTACAGAGAATACAGCTTTTCATCATAATCCGCCAGCGGGCAGCCCTGATAACGGCTACACCCCTCGCCGAGGCCCCAGGCAAAGCCAATGTAATCCTCCGCTCCGGTACCGCAGATGGTGGGCGTTTCTTCACCGTCAAAGAACATCTTGACTTCGCCTTCTCCCCACCAGCCGTTCACTTCGCGGCAGCCCTCGCGGACGCCGAGGACCGTGCCAAGGTATCGGCCCTTGCCGCGGATGCCATCGAGGATCACATAATCCGTGTGAATGGGCTGACAGTTCACGCGGCGAAACTGCGCGTGAAAATAACCGGTGCTGTCACTTAATGCATCGCCCAGGGTCAGGTCGATCTGGTAGAACAGCATCGGGAGTTCGATGTCCGAATCGTTTTCCAGCGTAACGCGCGCCGACTTTTTAAACGGCATGGGGATCCAGCAGTTCAGGCCTTTTCCGCCCTGGAACGCGGTCAGTTCATTCTCCATGTCGCGCTGTCTGGCATGGGCGATGCCAAAGAAATCGCCCACGGGTACTTCCACGCTGGGCGATTCCTGATCGTCCCAGTACATGCGGAGGACCATCGCCCGAAGAAGGATCCGCAGTTCCGGCGGAAATGTCATCCAGATGTGGCGGATGCAGCCGGGACCTTCTATGTTCATCAATGTGACCGTTTCCCCCGGGGCAATGTGCTTAAGACACGGCGCGCCTTTTCTGCCGCCGCCCGTAGTACCGCCCTGGGAACGCTCACCTGTGGGATTTTCCGCATTGACACTGCGGCTTTCAAGTTCGGGGATATCGTATAAGTTCATAAGCTCACCCTGGTTCCGTATGTGTTCATCAAGGGGACAGCTGCCCTCTTTCTCCTGCAGTTGCAAAAAGGCCTGCGTTCTTATGTCCGCAGGCCTGTCGCTTTTTCAGAAATTACTCGCCGAGAACTTCCTTAACAGCTGCAAGGATCTTTTCGCACTTGCAGTCACGATAGAAATACTCTTTGAAGTGTTCACCGCCAAATGCAGACTTGACAAGTTCGCGGTCCAGCTTCACGATGATGTCCGCCATGTCATTGTGGGTGATCTTCTTGACTTCGTCCAGGATCTTCTTGTTGCGCTGTTCCGGTACGACACGCTCCGGCGGATAGCCGTTGCCGCCTTCGCAGCCAAAGGTCTTCTCAAAAACATAACCCAGGTTTACTTCTGCGCCCCAGCCAAAGCCCTTGGCGTAGGGGATGGAAATGGCATTGCCATCGTTGATCTGGCGGAACATGAAGCCGTCAGCCGGATCAATAACAAGGCCGCAAAGAACGCCCGGGAATGAGTTCAGGGCGAGCATTGCGCCTTCACCGGTGCCGCAGCCGGTGACAACAAAGTCAGCTGCGCCGGAATTTAAAAGGGTGCCTGCCAGGATGCCGTTCATGACATAGGTCAGCTGGTTCTCCTGGTCGGCGTTGTACATGCCGTAGTTGATGACCTCGTGGCCGAGGGGCTCAACGACAGACTTCAGAGTCTTTTCAATCAGGGCATTCTTTGCAGCCTGTGAGTTCTCGTTGATGAGTGCGATACGCATGGTGTGATCTCCTTTTTGTTTATTCGTTATGATATACACAATTTGCAGGCAAATTGCCGGGGTAACGCCCGCGCTCTGCTGCGCAAACCGTCCCCTCGATATCCGTCTTTGCTTTCGCGTTACCCGGGCTGCTTACCGATATACGCCAGAATACCGCCATCCACATAGAGGATATGACCGTTTACTGCATCAGATGCAGAGGACGCCAGGAACAGCGCCGGTCCCTGCAGTTCTTCCGGCTTCAGCCAGCGGTTTGCCGGTGTCTTCGCGCGAATGAACGCATCAAAGGGATGCATGGAGCCATCGGCCTGCGGCTCACGAAGCGGTGCAGTCTGCGGCGTCTCAATATAACCCGGTCCGATGCCGTTGCACTGAATATTATACCGACCGTACTCAGAGCAGATGTTGCGGGTGAGCATCTTCAGACCGCCCTTAGCGGCTGCGTAAGCAGAAACGGTTTCACGGCCCAGTTCAGACATCATGGAGCAGATGTTGATGATCTTACCGCCGCCGTTTTCGATCATGGACGGAATAACGGCCTTTGAAACGATGAACGGTGCATTCAGGTCCACATCAATGACCTGACGGAACTGCTCTGCGCTCATCTCATGCATCGGGATGCGCTTGATGATACCGGCATTATTGACCAGGATATTGATCTTACCGATGTTCTTCTCAATATCGGCAACCATTTCCTGTACTGCTGCTTCATTCGTGACATCACAGACATAACCGTGTGCCTTGATCCCCAGCTCTTCATAAGCGGCAAGGCCCTTGTCCACAAGCTCCTGCTTGATGTCATTGAATACGATGGTCGCGCCCGCCTGTGCATACGCGCTGGCAATGGCAAAACCGATTCCGTAAGACGCACCGGTCACCAGCGCGATCTTACCTTCCAGTGAAAACTGGTCCATAAATCCCATAACAACCTCCTTATGCTAACTTGCCCCAGGCCTTCAGTGCCGAAAGTGCCGGCCACGGTGAAGGATCATCGGACATAATAAGTTCTTTCATTGTAATTTCCGTAATGCCCTTTTTATTGATGACAAGCTTCTGCCCCTCTCCGGTCTTCTGCATGTCGTATGCACGTCTCTCACCATCGGAGAACTCCAAAGCGATCTTTTCCCACCAGTTGTCATGCGGGAAATCTGCGCGGAAGTAAACTGTTACCGCGTCCACATCGACCGGACGGCCAAAATGAACAGTGATGGCAGCATATTTCCAGCCGTCGATGCCCCAGGAAGCATACGGCCAGTCGCCGTGTGAATCATTGGCGATGATGCCGTTATTGACATTCAGCGAATAGAAAACCGCTTCACCGCGGGTCTCGGCATTGGCGGTCATGTGCGGGAAGACCGTCTCCGTATCATGCTGATCATAGGGATTCAACATGAGGTCCACATAATTGTGCTTCTCTTCCTCCTGCAGGACGGCAGCATGCATGTAATGGACATCGCCCGCGAAAGCCTGCGGAGATACACGTTTCGTGTATTCACCAAAGGGAACTTCGTATTCCAGTGCGCCGGTGAGGTACAGAACGGCGTCGCCTAAAGCATCCTCCAGGTGAACCCGAACAAATACCGGGTATTCATCAGCGGTAAGCGCGATCACATCGCCCTCTTCGTATACTCCGCGGTACACCAGGAAGAGTTCGTTTCCGCCATTTGCTGAAGCCTTTTCCACTCCTGCATTCTTTACAGAAAGATGAAGCATCAGTCTTCCTCCTTATCATCATTCTTCTTTTCATCAGCATCCTCGGCAAGAAGACGGGCCTTGGCATCCTGAAGACGGTTCATCTCACTTTCCGGAAGCTCCGGGAACTGCGGATCCATCTTTTCAAAACGATTCACCAGGATCTCTGTGATCAGGTAACGGGCATACCACTTCTGATCGGAAGGAATGACATACCAGGGGCACTCCTTGGAAGCCGTGTTGTCGATCATCTCTTCATAGGCCTTGGTGTAATCATCCCAGAGGCTGCGCTCGTCCAGGTCACCGGTGGAAAACTTCCAGTTCTTTTCCGGGCGGTCGATGCGTTCCAGGAAACGCTCCTTCTGCTTCTTTTTGGAAACATCCAGGAACACCTTGAGGATCTCATAACCATTGTCGTAGAGTTCCTCTTCATAATTCATGATATGACGATAGCGGCGCTCAAAGAAGCCTTCTCCCAGGCAGCGCGCCGGCATCTTGTAGGTCTTATCCAGTGCATGGACCTTAACGACCAGAACATCCTCATAATAGGAACGGTTCAGAATGGACATCATGCCGCGTGCCGGAAGGACTTTGTTGAAACGCCACAGGAAGTCGTGGGCCAGCTCGTCCTTATTCGGCGTCTTGAAGCCGTGGACTTCCACGCCCTGCGGATTGACACCGGTCATGATGTGCTTGATCGTAGAATCCTTGCCGGCCGCGTCACGTGCCTGCAGAACAAAGATCAAGCCTTCCTTGCCTTCTGCATACAGTTTTTCCTGATAAAGCGCGATCTTCTGAATGTTTTCAGCGGTCTTTTTCAGGTATTCGTCTTTTTTCTTTTTCTCGTCTTTGGATGCTCCGGTTTCCGCATGGAACAGATCGATTTTTCTTGATCCGTCATACGTGAACTGATCCAGATTCATAGATGTACCTCCACGGAGTTCTTTAATTAACATTTTAATTATAATCCAAGTGCAGCAATATTGCACGGATTTTTGTCGCTTTACGCATTCTCTTTTTCAAGTTTCCGATCCAGCAGCCGGAAAGAAAGCGGATATACGCCGATGATCAGGAATCCAATGACGCCGTAACGGGAGGCCCGGATCAGATGCGCGATAAAATTGTCCGCTTCCAGCACGCTTTCGGAGAACGGCAGTTTGAAAAGAGAATTCAATCCCAGGAACAGGCCGATGCCGATCGCGATACGGAGGATCGCCCGCCAGATAACGCGTGTCTCCTTGAATTTCACGAAACGTTCCTCGAAGGGAACCGCAAGGAAAAATCCGGTCATAACACCAAAGCCTGTATAAAAGTCATCGGAGGTGCAGTAAAACCATCCGGGAATCGCTGTGAGAAACAGGATCAGGAACAGGATCCTTCTGTCACGGATCTTCCGCTGCAGGTATGAAACCACGCACATGATCAGAATACCCAGAAGCCAGCCCGCAAGAATATCGGTGGGATAATGTACACCGACAACCACACGGGAAAGGCCGATCAAGAAACTCAGGATCACACACACAACCGTGATACCTTTTTTCTTCAGCTTCAAGGCCACCGAGCCGTAC
>CAMGCK010000116.1 GCA_946040795.1 uncultured Lachnospiraceae bacterium | reverse complement strand
TCGGTAAAGATACGATCGATGCTTACTGGAATGAAGAGACCGGAGAGATCAAGTATCAGATTGCGAACGGAAGCTGCATTGATCAGGTCATCGGCGGATGGCACGCGGGACTGGCCGGCCTCGGTGAGATCTTTGATCCGGAGAAGACCGTCAGCGCGCTGAGATCCGTGTATACGTACAATTTCAAAAAGTCTTTCCGAAACGAATTCAACCCCGCGCGTCTCTACGCCTATGACGATGAGGGCGGTGTGAAGATCTGCGACTGGCCGAAGGACGCTGTTAAGCCGGCGATTCCGATCACCTATGCGGCTGAAGTCTTCTGCGGCATGGAGTACGCAGCGGCTTCTTACATGATCATGAACGGACTCCTCAAGGAGGGTTTTGAGATCGTCGACGCGATTCGAGACCGCTTTGACGGTGAGAAGCGCAACCCCTGGAATGAGTTTGAGTGCGGCAGCAACTATGCCCGCTCCATGGCGAGTTTTGCCCTGCTGCCGGCGGTTCTGGGTTACACCTGTGATCTTTACGGTAAAAAATACACCTTCCTGCCGAAGCAGAAAGGTGATATAAGAGGTTTCTTCTCCTGTGCATCCGGATGGGGCGAATTCATTTACGAAAACGGAAAGAGCCGGATCGAAATGCATGAAGGAAAACTGGCGATCCATCAGATCATTGTCCCGGAAGGTACATTTGATTTTGAAGGGGAGATCACGGTCAGCGCCGGAGAGACGCTGAACATTTCCTGAAAGTCTGCTGTACTGCGAATATCCATGCGTTAACTGCTGAAAATGCCCCCTTCTTATCAGTCATCGGTAGGAAAGGGGCATTTGATGTTTTCAGTAACTTCTCAGGGATGCCTGATCAGTTTACATTGGTTGAAAGCGGCTGAAGCTGCTTTTTCAGTTTTTTCACACACAGGATGTAGGCCGGGATCAGGAACATATCCGCGAACACCCAGGCCAGCGGAGAACCGAAGCATGCACCGGTAAAGCCGAACAGCGGTACAAGAATGATGCCGGCGCCCGCACGGCCGATGAGTTCCAGCATGCCTGCGACAACGGCGAGTGAAGAGTAGCCCATGCCCTGAATGGCAAAGCGAAGCACGTTGATGATGGCAAGCAGTACATAGAAGGAACTCATGATGACCAGGCATTTGGCACTGAGGGAAATAATCTCTGTCTCCTCTTTCCGGAGGAAGATCATCGTCAGATTCTTGCCGAAAAGCACCATGATGAGGAAGACCAGCACCCCATAGAAGCAGGCAAAGGCCAGCGTGACCAGTACGCCGCGATTGACGCGGTCCGGCTTTCTTGCGCCGGTATTCTGGCCGCAGAAGGTGGCGGTTGCAGAGCCGAGGGCATCAAACAGGATGCAGAAAAACATACCGACCTTGTTGGCCGCAGTCATGGCTGCAATGTAGGCGGTGCCAAGCTGATTGATAAAATACTGGAGGACGATCGCCCCGATTGCCGTCACAGAATACTGAAGTCCCATGGGGAAGCCGTTGGAGAACAGACTGCCAACGGCTTTCTTATTCGGAATCAGGTCCCGGCTGCTGACGTGCAGCGGCTCGCATTTTACAGCAATGTAGATCAGGCAGGCCACACCGCAGATCAACTGTGAAGCGACGGTTGCCAGTGCCGCGCCGCGAACTCCCATCTTCAGTACGATGATCATCAGCACATCCAGCGCGATGTTCAGGAAAGAAGAGATGAGAAGGAAAATCGTGGGAACACGGCTGTTGCCGATGGCGCGCAGATACGCGGCTGTCAGATTATACAGCATGGTGGCGGGGAGACCGGAAAAAACCACGATCAGGTAGGCATACGCCGTGTCCAGAATATCTTCCGGCGTTTTCATGAGAATCAGAAGCTGTCGTGCAAAGGCGGTCGTCAGCAGCGTCATAATGGCTGAAATGACTGCCGTCAGCCAGATGCTGTTTCCGACGATCTTTTTCAGCTTCCTGGCGTCACCGGCACCGAATGCCTGGGAGACCGGGATCGCGAATCCGGCCATGATGCCGGTGCAGAAGCCGAAGAAGAAATACATGACACCGCCTGCGCTGCCTACGGCACCAAAGGCGGACGCGCCGATCAGTCTTCCGACGATGGCTGTATCGGCCATACTGTAAAACTGCTGGAACAGCATACCCAGGAACACCGGCACCGTAAAAGCGGCAATATGTTTGGCCGGTGAGCCTTCAGTCATGTTGCGGATGTTTCTTGTATCAGACATAATAACTCCTGTCCCTGGAAAATCGGGTATTTCTTTTAAAGGTCTGTGAATCTGTTGAGCGTTTCTTTCAGCTTCAGGGTTCCGTATTCCGGCCGGTTCGGCAGGATATCTTCATACAGAACAGAGATCGGCCCGGATGCCCAGGGATGACACAGGCTGGTGTTCCACTTCTGATCAGCGCCCCAGGCTTCAAAACAGGTGGTTGCGCCTTCACGCACCATATTGTACCAGGAATGGATGCCGGTATCCGTGATGAGTGCATAAGCGTCTTCGTATCGGCCGTACCGGCATAGCGCTTTCAGCTGGAACCAGGCCATGTATACACCGCAGATCGTGCCCTTTTCGCGGATGAAGCGAAGGAGGTGATCTTCTTCGTTTTTCTTCGCAAAACCGTAGAAGAGCGGCAAAATATTGGAATGCAGGGCGGAATGTGTGCCGTGCTCACTGTCTGTGTACAGTTTTGTGCCGCTGTTATAAAAAGCCCTTTCAAAAGCCCGGATCAGCGCCGGACTTTCTTTTTCTTTTTTCACGCCGAGAATTGCGCGGATCTCCTCTGTCTGCATCACACAGCCGATGTAAAACGCATTCAGCACATTGTGTACACCGGGCACATGGGACTCCGTGTCAAAATCGTAATCATCGCGCAGATTCCTGGGCCAGTCCACCAGATTCCACTTATCATAAGCACTTTCCAGCAGACCGTCCTCCCGGGCAAACTGTCTGAAATATTCGATGATCTGCTCTGCGACCCGCAGGCATTCCGCCAGATAGGCACGGTTTCCGGTATAGCGGTAATAGCGGAGCGCCACGATGGGGAACTGCAGGGAATAATCGGCAATTTCCTGATTGAGGCCGGAAGGGATGACTGCCATGAGGCCCGGGCAGATGAATTCAGAGTGGATAAGATCGTCCATGGCCTTTTTCAGGAGCGAGGTGTCTCCGGTCAGGACAATGTGAGACCCGCTTGTGATGGTCATGTCACCGGAATACTGGCCCTTTTCACGGGTCGGGCAATCCACATAGACCTCCTGCGCACCGTATTTCACACCGTTTTTGCAGATGCGGAAGACCTCGCGGAGAATCGGATCCTCCGTTTCCAGCGTGCAGAAATCATCGTCAAAGGGGTAATGCCGGACGATGGCTTTAAGATCCGTCAGCTTCGCGCCCTGCTCCGGGATCACGGCAGCATAACGGAAGCCGCGGTAGTCAAACTGTCGGTATTCCTGCGTGCCCTCGTCCAGAATGACGGCGTCATCGCAGAGGCAGGTACACCGCATGTCAAAGCGGACGCGGGTATCTGTGTCTTCTGTTTCTTCACCGATCAGCACGCGTACGGTTTCTCCTGCAGTCCCGCGGACTGTGAAGGCCAGGGTTCCCGTGATCTCTTCGCCAAAGTCCAGGAAATATCCGCCGCCTGCAAGGGGCTGAGCGGTGTCCGGTTTTTTTTCATAGACCTGCAGGAGCTTTGCGGGCATCGGCGCAAATACATAATCTGCCTGCTTGACGACGACCGGTCGTTTTTCACCCGGTTTCAGGCGGAGGTCGCGCCCTTCGGTATAGATCGTGTCATAGCCGATGGTTTTTTGTCCCGTATAGGATGGATCCACAGCATAGACCCAGTCCTCACCCGTCTGAAGCAGCACCTTTCCATCTGCATCCGTCATGGACAGAATGCAGCCCTGACGCCGGTCTGCGCTTGTGTAGGCGCGGCAGGGAAGGCCGTGATAATAGACATGCAGCAGAATTTCATTTTGGCCGGGCTTCAGGAAAGCGGCGGCATCAATTTCGTTCCAATGATAGCGCGTGGGATAACCGATGGCAGGGCCCTGACAGACAAAGGCTCCGTTGATATACAGGAAATAGTAATCGTCAGCGGTCAGTCGGAGGCTGGCATGGTCAGGCACCTGTTCCAGGTCAAATTCCGTTAAAAAAAGCGCATGGAAATTCCGAAGTTCATCCGGACATTCCGGCGCGGGAACATCGATGTACTGTTTGTGATAGATGTCAATGATCGGCTGGTTAGCAAATTCTTCAGTTGTGATCCACTCGGCGTCGTAAAATGGTGATATCATGTTGTACTCCTTACAGCCTGGCACTGCAAACTGCACATCTGCAGCGGATATTTACAGTGAAAACGGAAGCTGTACGTTGTACAGCTTCCGTTTTCATATGTAATCCGAACCGCTTTCAGTCCGTTGATCTGCGTTTATTCTTCGATATAGGGTTGCATGAGATTGTAATCCAGCGGTTCATATTCCACAGTCAGTTCCAGCGTTTCCAGCTTATCGGCCGCTGCAGCAAAAACGATCTGCGAAAGCGCGGATTTTAAATTCATGTGATCGCCCTCAGCGGTATTTAAATAAACATCGCTGACGCATTTTTTGACAGCGCTCAGGAATTCCTGAACATTGATATCGGTTTTCAGTTTCATGACTGCCCTCCGGGGTAATTTGTTATTTTGATCATAATACAATCGGCTACGATTTTCAAGGATCACTGAAGGTTTTTGCGGGCTTTTCAGGCCGGATGCCGCGGCAAGGCGATTTTTCAAAAATTCCGCGATAAATTATTTTGAAAGCCGGGCTGTTATGGTATATAATAAAGTACACAACGGAAGGAGACGGTTATGTTTATACCGGTATTTGATATTCACACCATATCCGGTCTTGCGGTGTACGCGGCGCGGAATGAAGCGCAGCTGAAGCACATGAATGAACCGGCCCCGGGAATCTTTATCGCGGAGACGGCCAATGTAGTTCTTCGCGCGCTGCAGTCCGGCTATGAACCGGAGTCCATGCTGCTTGAAAAGCGCTTTACAGAAGCTTCAACGGACAGCGAAGATGAAACGGAGCGGACAGTGGCGGAGATCCTGACTTATATGAAAGAGGTTCCGGTCTATACGGCGACCCTCGATGAGATCTCGGCAGTCAGCGGATTCAAGCAGACCCGCGGTGTACTGTGTGCCATGAAGCGCAGGGAATTGCCGCCGCTTGCGGAAGTTTTGAAGGAGGCTTGCCGCATCGCTGTACTGGAGGATGTGGAAAATCCCACCAATGTCGGGGCAATCTTCCGATCAGCAGCCGCACTTGGTATTGATGCCGTGGTACTGACATACCGCTGCGTGGACCCGCTGTACCGACGCGCATCCCGCGTCAGCATGGGCGGCGTGTTCCGGATCCCCTGGACCTATGCAGGCAATAAGCATGCCGGATGGCCCGGTCCGTTGCTGGATGAACTGAAAAATGCCGGCTTTGAGACCGTTGCGATGGCGCTTTCCGATCAGGCGGTATCCCTGGCGGATCCATCGTTGAAAAATATTGAAAAACTGGCGGTTTTCTTTGGAAATGAAGAAAACGGATTGTGTGAAGATACCCTGCGGCGGATCGATCACACCGCCATTATTCCGATGATGCACGAGATGGATTCCCTCAATGTGGCAGCGGCAGCGGCCGTGACCTTCTGGGAACTGTGCGGATCGAAAACCACGGAGAAAGCGTAACACAGACCACAATAT
>CAMGCK010000115.1 GCA_946040795.1 uncultured Lachnospiraceae bacterium | reverse complement strand
GAAATATTGGATTTTCAAGGTTCAGCACACCTTATTGGTGTGGGAAGTTTGAGTAAACTATTATATTTCTCTGCAGACCATCTTTATTATGACGGCTGAAGGGATTAGTATTAAATCATACAGGACACAGGCTTGAAAAACACATGCCTTTGTCGAAAGGAGAATTATCATGAAAAACAATCGGTTATGGGCCATCAGCCTGTTGGTGATCTGCATTTTGAATGTGATACTGGCGGGAACCAGCATCTTTGGATGGATGATTCCGGATGCACTGAGACGGGCATTTGGCATCCTGGAGCTTGTGGCAATTCCGGTGCTGATCATTACATCGATAAAAACGAAGAAGAAAGAGTAAACAGGCAAGGAAGCCGGACAACGGTAGTACGAACTGACAAAATAAGGAGGAAAACATGAAAGGCAGATTTGAAATGATTTATAAAGATGGATCACAGCTTCGAGACGATGGCAATCGCATGATCCTGGTCGATCGAGAAACAGGTGTGCATTATCTTCTGTGGAAATCCGGATACGGGGCGGGAATCACACCGCTTTTAGATGAGGAAGGCAAAGTCGTGGTGAAAAAGGAAGGGTATACCTGAAGGGACAGAGAGTAATCGTTGAATCCAGGCGGTTCGAATTTGCGGCCTGCTGATACGTTGAAGAACTTCATACATTACAGCGTGCGAACAGGTTCGATTGTATGTATGTGTTTTGGAACTGCGGCTAAGCGAGGCTTCCGTCAGGAGGTGCATGCTGGCAGCATTCTCGGGAACACGTGCCAAAGGCCGAAGAGACGGTTCATCTAATGGGATGAACCGCCTCTGAGTAAACAAAAAAGCTTCGCATTACTAAGGTGATGCGAGGCTTTTTTGTGCGTTTGTTCAGGAGAGAATGCGAATCGGCGCATGCACCGAGTAGGAAACGCAGCGTTTAGCAGTTCAAAACACATTCATTGATCGAATCCATTTGCACGCGTACTGTATAAATGATAATTCAACGTATCAGCAGTCTGCAATAAGTGCATCAACCGCTCCGCTTTCCATCTGAATCAGATCCAGCCTGAACGCCGTCGGCCACGCCACCAGCCACTCCGTCACACTGAACGGCCGATGTCCCCAGCCCCAGCGCGTGTGAAGAACGCCTTCATCCTGCCCACCAGCCGGACGGGTTTTGCCAAGGACGTTCTGCGTGCCATCGGACACCATCTGCGTGGCATTCGTATAAATGGCGCGCGCGCGTTCCTTCCACTCGCAGTTACCGGTGTACTCACCCAGGCGATACATGTCATCCGCATAGACCAGCGCGTACCAGTCCAGATGATGATGGGACGTGGAAACCGAGGTCGTACCGCAGGTATGATACTGAAGGCCATCGAGAACCGTTCCTTTCGGCCAGACAATGTCATGATGCCACTGCCAGGTGGACAGATATTCCGCCGCCGTCACGGCATCTTCGAGATAAGCGGGTTCCTTCGTCAGTTCATAAAGCGCCAGCGCGGATTTGAAAAGCGGAATGGAGGATTCCTTGTCCACGCAGAAGGTATCCAGCGCGCCGGCAGCGGTATAGCCGTTCGTGAGGAGCTCCTGCCGATAGTACCGGAACGCCTTCAGGGCAGCGGTGAGATATTTCTCCTCGCCGGTCTTTTCGTAGAGGCGGATCATCGGCGGGACCAGGAAGCAGCCAATGGTTCCTTCACCCTGCGCCGTCTTTTTATCAAAGGTCCAGCTCTTCGCGAACCGGCCATTTTCTTCCTGTACGGACAGCGCGAAGTCCAGGATGGAACGGGCAGTTTCCATATATTCGGGGCGAGAGAGCGTATCGGCGGTGATGGTGTCGGAAGACGAACCTTCTTTTGCCGAAATTGCACCGGCAGCGACTTTCGCGCGCACTTCCTTCATCAGCTCATCCGCAATCATAAACTGGTAAGCCGCAGTGCCCAGGTTGCAGGCATCGGCGGTGTTGTCGTTCGGGGTGGCGCCGGAGGCATTGTCCATGTTGGTGCGGAACAGGCCGTTTTCCAGCGGCGCGTATTTGATCCAGGCATCCAGCACGTTCAGACCCATGTTCAGAGCTTCGGTGTCACCGGTCGTCAGGTAGTGGCGGATCATGGAATTGGCAAGCATCGCGTTCTGACCGCACCAGCCGATCTCATACACATGTCCCTTGCGCTTTTCCCAGCCGCTCACAGAGCTTTCCCATCGGAAGCCGATGTTGAAGCCTCTGAATCCGTCCGGCTCTTCTGTGTAGAGCGCTTTGGCGTAGGAAATGCCAAGGTCATAGATCTTTTCTTTCGGGTAGACCTCCGTGGGAATCACGGAGAACTGCTTCCAGGCGGCGGAAAGGAAGGGGCCGTAGTGGAAGCCGGTGCGAAGGGATGTGCGGTCTGCAGAATCAATCGATGCTGCCATTGGGGAATCCGTTGAGAAATTTGTCGGAATTATGGTTTCAACTGGAAGCGCGTTTAAGTAGAGATAGCAGGAAAATTCCTTTCGCGGCTCCATTTCCTCTATATAAGCCGGCAGCCAGCCGTGATCAAAGACCTTGGGGCCTTCCTGAATTGGCCACAGGATCCGATGGTACGACGTTCCGTTTTCCGCATAGAACGAGCAGCTGCATGCGCCATCCGGTGCGGCATAGAGGGCAGATGAGACCAGGGAATTCTCCGCATAGGTGCATGCGGGGATGGCCATACGATCCAGGCGGTATACCCACGGACCTTCCTCGCAGCCGTAGCCTTCATACTCGGACTCATTGCCGAAGAAATTGTAGGGATCGCCGTCGGAACCGAAGCCGTTTCCGTTGTAATTGACGCCGGGGATCATGTAAAAGCGCGGTTCTTCCGGGACTTCGAGGGTGATATCGGCAGCGGAGACAGGCGCGGGATACTCGCGGGTGATTTTATAGACCGGGAAATTTTCGGTGATCCCGGGAACGGCCTTGATGCTGTCCACGCAGCCTTCCGGCGTGCGGAGGATCGCGATGGGCTCGTTTTTATCATTCAGAAAGCAGATCTTTTCGGGCGTAATTTCAGTATGCATGGTGTGATCCTTTCGATGGTGTGATGGTTACAATGGTGTCAATCTTTCGGATATTTGTTCTGTTTACCGGATGGATTCAGCACATCCATTCGGCAGTTACTTAAGTTTAATATATATTTTCGCTCGGGAACATTCAATGTTTTCTTCTGAAAATGTATGATTTTTGTAAGAAACGGCGGCGTGATCCTGTGATATAATATTTACGTGAGAGAGTGCTAATATCGAGAACCGGCAGATTTTTGTATAGATGATTGCATGTCTTTTCCGGATGAATTATACGATTGGTGAATATTAAATGAACTAACGGTTGATCGCTGAAGAAAGTGCTTAATGTGACAATTACGAGGGGTTTTATGTATCGTGTTTTAGTTGTGGATGACGATCCGTCCATTGTGCAGATCGCATCGGAAATTTTAAAAGAAGAATACAACGTGCGTACCGCCGCCAATGGTCTGGAAGCGCTTTCATCCGTCCGCGAATATCATCCGGACCTTATCATCATGGATGTGATGATGCCGGAAATGAACGGGATCGAGGCCACGGTTAAGATCCGTGAGATCAGCAATTCGCCGATCCTGATGCTATCCGCGAAGACTGAAAGTAGTGACCGGGTGCTGGGTCTTACTTCCGGGGCCGATGATTACCTCGTCAAGCCGTTTTATCGCGAGGAGCTGCTGGCGCGTGTGCAGTCGCTTCTCAGACGATACGACCATCTGGGTTCCATCCGGGAAGGGGAGAACAAAAACGTTCTTCAGATCCGGGACCTCAGACTGAATACAGATGAGAAGAAGCTGACGGTACGCGGAAACATTGTCCGGCTGACGCCCACAGAGTACCGCATCATGGAATTTCTGATGCGGAATCCGGGGCATGTATTCAGTGCGGAGGAAATCTATTCGCACGTTTGGGAGAGCGAAGCTTACTCCGTGGAGAATACGGTCATGGTGCACATTTCAAGGATCCGCGACAAGATCGAAGTGAATCCCAAGCGGCCGGATTATCTGAAAGTGGTGTGGGGAATCGGATATGTCATTGAGTAGGAAATGACCGGGAGGATTTGGGATGTTCTTGAGTAAAAAATATGCGTATGGTGTGATTATTTTATCAGCGGTGTTTCTGACGGTGGCAGTCCTTTCGTTTTGCAGACTGAAAATGCTGCCGAGGGACGCCGGCTTCTTTGAGCAGGATACTTCATTTCCCGCAACGACCGAGTGGAACGCGGAGACGACCGGCGCTCGGGAAATCAACGAAGTCGAGCCAACGATGAGTGCAGAGGATGGAATAATTACGGAAGAAACTACGCGGTTGGAGATCGTGCCGGATGAGACGGAACCGTATTACGACCCTGATACGGCACAGATGATCTACCGCGCTGCAGTTCGCAGCGAAATTGCGCGTACACAGATCGTGTTATCCATAGCTTCGATCATGACAGTTGCCATGCTTGCAGGGCTTCTTGTATTCTCAAAAAGAGAGCGGTGCATAGAGGGCATGGAATTGTCGATTCTTTTCATCGCAATATTCGTCACTGCAGTCGGGGCGTTGGTGCAGTATTATGAAAATATGCTTGGAATGTTCATGATCGATCCGACGGGGACGGCGTCGATTGTACCGATTGAGACACGGTCGATCGTTCTGGCAGCTCTGGCATCACTCGGAGTAGTATGGGGCATCTGGACTTTTGTCAGCTGGTGCCGAATCCGGTCCGATGTGAGCTGGAGCGCGCTGCATCGATTGACGGAAAAGCTCAGCCTTCGTAAAAATGGAACGGCGCTGATGATTATGATTCCCACCTTTGTCAGCGCGATTTTGATGCTGGCCGCAGTCGCGACCCAGTTCCTGACATTCATGCCGGACCGGGTACGGCTGACGGTCATGTGGACGCTTCTCTGCGAAGCGGCGATTGTCCTTTTTGTCCTTACGGACCGGATGAAGGCCGTCCGCAGGAAGCAGGAAGCAGTTGTTGAGGCGGCCCGTGTCAGTGAACGTATGCGCGTGGACCTCATTGCCAATGTTTCCCACGACCTTCGCACGCCGCTGACGTCCATCATCGGATACGGTGAGCTGCTGGATAAGGAGGAACTCTCCGAGGACGGGCGGAAAAATCTTAAAAAACTGCAGCAGAAATCCGCGTATCTTCAGGAGATGGTGGATTCGGTATTCGATCTTTCCAAGGTTTCCAGCGGTGTGGTAAGGTGCCGGCAGGAGGAGATCGATCTCATCCGGCTTCTGGAGCAGACCATCGGCGACCAGGAAGAAGCACTGAATGCAAGCGGTTTTGAGGTGATCCGGCATTATGAAACGGATCATCTGCGCATCCTTTCCGATGGCATTTTCCTCCACCAGATCTTCTCCAACCTGTTGTCCAACGCCATCAAGTACACGATGCCCGGCCTCCGCATTCATCTGCAGGTAAAAACGGCGGAGGGGCAGATCATCGTCCGCATGGTGAACGTGGCAAATTACCGGATGACTTTTTCCGAAACGGAGATTCTGGAGCGGTTTGCCCGAGGCGATGCCTCCCGCAGCACGGAAGGAAACGGCCTGGGACTTGCCATTGCAAAGACGTATTCGGAAGCCTTGGGCGGAAGCTTTCGTGTGGAAGTGGAGGGCGACCAGTTTGCGGCGGTCGTGAGTCTGCCGGAGACGATCATTATTCCGGAAGAGCAAAAACAGTAAGTTTTTCTTAAGAATACTGTCCGCTGATATGAAAGAAACCTCCGATAGAATCATTTCATCAAATGATTTGTCGGAGGTTTTTTATGTCGAAGCGTGATTTTGGAGCGGACATTGTCCGGATCGCAGCCGGAATTCTGGTACTGGTTCTGCATTTTTATCTGCGAAACGGTTTTTATTACCGGGAAGTGACAGATTACTGGGGATTCTTTGCCCTCATAGGGCGGTCGATTTCACTCTGCTGCGTACCGATGTTTGTGGTGCTGACGGGGTATCTGAAGTGCCAGAAAGAGTGGAGCGGGAGTTATTACCTGTCTCTTATACACATCTCCGAGCCCACGAGACGTAGAGGAAT
>CAMGCK010000114.1 GCA_946040795.1 uncultured Lachnospiraceae bacterium | reverse complement strand
AAGTATTGAATTTTCAAGGTGCGAAGCCCATTTTAGGTATGGGAAGTCTTAGTTATTAAGATATTTTGAGTTAGTTGAAATATGCGAAGAAATCAATCAGGGAAATGAGACAAAAAACATTAAGAGAAATGTATCTGTTATCCAGGATGTTGATGGGAATAATATTGTTATGATTAACGACATTATATTCAAGGGAAAGCGTTCTGTTGAATGGAGCGATGTTGAAAAATATCTTAGACAATATGTGGGAGATTTTTATCAAATCGCAGAAACAGATGACATTGTTTTCATAGGAACTGATCTTCCAGATGAATATACAGGATCCAATTATACAAAACATATAAAGGGTACTATTGCAAAAGCTAAAGCAAATGCTGCACAGGCACTTCCAGAGATGATAGAAATTGCAGCATCTAAAACTTATGAAGATAATAGAAAAAATAAACATAGTAGACAGGCGAAAAATGGATGGTATCGCTATGACACAAGATTTGCTTTGCCAGTATATAGCGAAAATGGTGAAATAGAAAGATATAATGTATTCAGCGCTAGACTTTTGATTAGACATGCTTCTTCTGGAAAAATGTATTTGTATGATGTTTTAGAAATAAAAAAAGAAACGAGCAAGTCCTGTCAGGAATAATCCCTACCCGGTGAAAACCCATTTCCTTTATGCCTAGATGATACTATGAGAAATAAAAAAAGTCAATCCGAATATTCGAAAAACTGTCCGCCGGAATGGTGCAACTTTTTGTAATTTGCGCTTAGGGGTGCAAAAAACTATAATCTCTCTACTACGTGCGCGAATGTTAACGCAAAGTAAAGTTTCACCGCATTGTAAAACAGTGGTGCTTCTTACAAAGGATGAAACTCAGAAGGCGTTTCACGGCGAAGGGCCGACCTGACAGACTTTGCCCAGTGCCGCGCCCTTCTGGACGCCTTGACACCGGGGACGTTTCATTTTGTCAACTTGGGGTCACACGAAAGGATTTTTATGATGAATTTTAATGAAGAGCCCAATTTACGGGGTGACGAATACCCGGTCGAGCCGTTTGAAAACGACCTTCCGGACGAGGTCTACTATTCTGTCCTGGAACTTCTTTCCTACGCTCAGGCCACCGGTCACCCATTGGAGGAGGACACCACCGTGCCCGCGGTTCAGCATGTCTGCCGCCTGGCCGATGAAGGTGACAACGACGCCCGCTTTTTAGCTGCCCGTTATTACATCACCAATTCCGACAATGACGATGAACTGGAACGTGCCGTCACCTGGCTGGAGCTGGCGGTGGAAGCCGGGCATAAAGCCGCGATCGAATACATGAAATCACTGCAGGAAGAATAAGATGACAATGGGGATGACAATGGGGACGTTTCTGTTTGACACCAGGGTGGTGCGGAAACGTCCTTTTTCATTTCAGAATCATCAACTGGTAAAGCCCGGAGTCACCTTCATCAATTCTTAATCTTTTTACTGCTTTTCTCTTTAACGACAAACCTCTATAATGGAACCATCAAGATAAGGGGTATGCATATGCCGAACATTTTAATCTGCGATGACGAGGTCGATATCGTCAACGCGCTTCGAATTTACCTGTCCGACCCGGACTATACGATCTTCACCGCCTTCAATGGTAAACAGGCAGTAGAAACAGTTGCAAAGGAAGATATCCATCTGATCCTCATGGACATCATGATGCCTGTCATGGACGGCATCACGGCCATGGCCAGGATCCGTGAAACCAGCGCAGTTCCCATCATCATGCTTTCCGCCAAAAGCGAAGACACGGACAAGATCCTCGGCCTGAACGTAGGTGCCGATGATTACATCACCAAGCCCTTCAACCCGCTGGAAGTCTCTGCCCGCGTACGCTCGCAGCTCCGCCGGTATCTGAAATTCGGCGGCGGCACTCCGCTGCAGGAGGTCTATGTCATCGGCGGTATCGAGCTGAACGACAAGACCAAAACCGTTACGCTGGACGGCGATGACATCGCCCTCACGCCAAAGGAATTTGACATCCTGAAACTGCTCATGGCAAGTCCGGACCGCGTCTTTTCTCCCAAGGAGATCTACAGCGAAGTGTGGAAGGAGAAGCCCTTCGGCACTGATAACACCGTGGCGGTACACATCCGTCACCTTCGTGAGAAACTGGAGATCGATCCTGCGGAACCGCGCTACATCAAGGTGGTCTTCGGACAGGGCTACAAAATCGAGAAAGGACGCAATCAATGAAACGCTTTATCCGCACAACAGCAGGAAAAACGATCCTGTTCATACTCTGCATCTTTTCCGCCTTTTTGCTGACTGGAAGTGTGCTGGGCATCTGTATGTTCTTTGAATCGGATGCCTATGTAACCCCGAAAGAGGACATGATCCGCAACTGCTTGTATGATCCCGTATACAGCGAAGGCTACAATGTCGCGGAAGATACCTATTGGGCATGTTATTACGATCCCAACGCCGCGCTGCCGCTGGTTCTTCCGGACCACGGCAATTACTATTATGCGGTTCTGAATGAAGAAGGCAGAATGGTGGCAGTCTCCGAATTCGTCAATGCCAAACTCGCAAAGGGAACCCCTCTTGACAAGATCGACTGGATGCAAAACACACAGGAAATTGAAATCCACCCTCCGGGTCTTGAGTACAGTGACACTCCGTACCTTTGCTACACCGTTTACTCCGGTGTCAACATGGCTTTCCCCACAGCGGATCATTACGCCATGCAGGCCCGCCTGATTTCTTTTGCTTACAATCTGCGTTACATTATCTATTTTATTGCAGGCATCTCACTGCTCACCCTGATCGGTTCTTTTGTTGCACTGATGGCTTCGGCCTCCAGACGCCCGGATACAGAAGAGCTTTGTCCCGGGCCCCTCAATGTGATTCCCTTTGATGTGTTGACAGTCGTCATGCTGGCAATCGGCAGTGCAGGCTTTGCCGTTCTTGATGCCCGCGTATTCAGTTCCGTCCTCACAATCATCCTCATCATCGCATTGAGCCTGAATATAGCTTCCCTCCTTCTGGGCTACTGCATCAGCATCGCCTCCCGATTGAAGCAGCGCAACCTTCTCTCCAACACGCTGACATTCCGGATCCTGAAGCTGTTATGGCGCATTCTGAAATGGTTTGGCCGCGGACTCCGTAAACTGTTTGATCTGAATCTGGAAATTTTAAGAGGCATTCCGATCATCTGGAAAACTGTGATCATTACCTTTGCAGTCTCGCTTCTGGAGTTCCTCTGTCTGGCCATGAACGCCTATGAGCCTGATATCCAGTTCACACTTTTCATCATTGAAAAGACCATCGTGATTCCGCTCATCCTACTGGTAGCCATCAACCTCCGCAAGCTGGAAAAAGGCGGAAAAGCCATGGCATCCGGGGACATCGACCATCATACGGATACCTCCTTCCTGCTGCCCTCTTTCAAGGCCCATGCGGAAAACCTGAACAATGTTTCCGACAGCATTGCCCTTGCCGTCAATGAGCGCATGAAGAGCGAACACATGAAGACCGAGCTTATCACCAACGTTTCTCATGATATCAAAACGCCGCTCACGTCCATTATCAATTACGCGGATCTGATTGGCCGTGAGGACTGTGACAATCCGAAGATCAGGGAATATACAGAAGTGCTGACGCGCCAGTCCACCCGCCTGAAGCGCCTGATTGAAGATCTGGTGGAAGCATCCAAGGCCTCCACCGGCAACCTGGAAGTGGACCTGCAGCCCTGCGATGCCGCGGTCTTCCTCTCCCAGGCCGATGGTGAATACGAAGAAAAGCTTCAGAAAGCCGACCTGACGCTGATCACGAGCCAACCCGAAAATGAGGTCCGTATTCAGGCCGATGGCCGCCGCATGTGGCGCATCTTTGACAACCTGATGAACAACATCTGCAAATATGCGCAGCCCGGTACCCGCGTCTATCTTTCTCTGGAAGAAAAAGACAGCCGTGCGGTGATCACCTTCCGCAACACCTCGCGTGAGCAGCTGAACATGTCCGAAGAGGAACTCATGGAACGCTTCACACGGGGCGACTCCTCCCGTAATACGGAAGGAAACGGGCTGGGCCTGTCCATCGCCCGGAGCATGGCAGAGCTGCAGAACGGTTCGCTGAACATTGTGATCGACGGTGATCTGTTCAAAGCAGTGCTGGAATTTCCGGTGTGGGGGTGAGATTTAAAAAGCCTGTGAAATCCACGGATTTCACAGGCTTTTTTCTGTTCATTTTATTTCTTCACCACTTCTTCCCTCACATACTTCAGCGTTTTCTCTTCGCCTTCCTCTTTCAGCATGAGAAGGATCTTTTCCAGCAGCGCCCGCGTCTCCGGATGGATCATTGCCCGAAGCTTGCCCTGCTCATAATACTCCCAAGGGCTCGCGTCCGTATACGCGTCCTTCTTGTATGTGCGGCTTGCCGCGACCCGGTCACAGATCATTTCCGCTACGTACTTCTCCGGCATGCGGAGTCCGTCAATGTGATGATCCCCATCCGCCGTATAATCGATCCAATACTCGTAATGATGCTTATTGCGTCCCTTGTGATGCAGCCACGCCGAGGAATATCCGCGCGTCCGCCGTTCCGCGTCGTTCGGACTGTAGGTGCCCTTAAAGTAGCGGACGCCCACCAGAAACTCCGTCGGACTGAACTTGGACAGATCATGCGTGAGTCCCTGCCAATATAACCCCACCTTGAAGCAGTATTTTCGCACCAGCCGCCGATGGTGGCAGACGGTGGTCAGATGTCCCCAAAATTTATTCATATCAGCGTAATCTTCTCTCTTCCCTCCGGATCCATGAACCACGTCTCACCATCCGAGAACGCCACCGTCTCCTCCATATAGAACCACACATCCTGCTTCCACTCCGGCACGTACTCCAGCACGTTCAGCTCCAGCGCGTAACAAGTACGGTCCTTAAGCGGCAGTTCACCACGCAGCGGCACCGGTCCCTGGTTGTCGTAAAGACCAAACAGCGGGCCCGCGCCATGGCCATAGAAGCCGATGGGATGCCGTCTGCATGCGTGCCGGGGGTGATGGTCTTAACACCGGATCCTCATTGTACTCGCTGCAGATGACGACCCAGAGATTCACCTCGCACTCCTGCATGAGGGCGGGAAGAACAGTCCGGATGCGCTCGCTGAGCCATGCGTCCATCTGTGTATACTGTTCTTTCAGAATTAATAAATCTTTTTCTTTATTCAGCATGTGATTGATCCTTTCCGCCTCACTTCACCTTCAGCGTCCTCAGATACGCCTTCTGTTCATCCGTAATTCTGTAGCTTTCAATGGCCTTCCGAATCGTTTTATTATGAATCCAGGGCGCCAGCCTTTTCTCCTCAATGTACGGAACCGCCGCGTCCCACTGCTTGGCAAGCGCTGTGGCAAAGAACCACGCCACCATCATTTTCACGTAGTAGTCCTCGGAGCGGACCGATGCCGGAATCTCCAGATATTCCGGGTGGAATGCATCGTCCAGAAAATGACTCATCAGAAGTTCGAGACCAAACCGGCAGGTATACGTTTCCGGCGATGCAGACCAGGCGCAGATGAGCTCCATCGTCCGAGGAAGGTCCTTTTTCAGGATCTTCGGTGACATGATGTCGCATACCGCCCAGTTATCCACGTACGGCAAGAAGATTTGCAGCTGTTTTACACATTCATCGTAGTTTTTCAACTGCTCGATAAACAGTCCGTGGAGCATGTCCTCATCGTAATATCGATGGGGAAGGTCGCGCATGAACTGTTCGATTTCATCGGCCAATTCACTCTTTCCATCCTCTTTTTTCTGACGCGCAGCCTCTTTCCACAGACTTTTGGTCAGTTTTCGAAGTTCCGGGATCCGCACGCCGATGAAACGTTCACGCGGAATGCCGGGGGTGAGCTTGGCCTGGAAGTCAGCGTAGGCTGTGTCCTGAAGTTTTAATAATTCATCTAATATCATGTTCAAAACTATCTTTCACAAGAGAAAATCATTGTTCAACTATAACTGTAATAATCATAAATTAACACATAATAAATGTCAAAGACAAGACATTGCATATTCCGCTTAAACTGTGCACTCGTTCCAAATCAACGGATCACTGTTCCGGAATAAACTGATCAAATGGTCTGGATAAGTATGTGTCAGCAGAACAAC
>CAMGCK010000113.1 GCA_946040795.1 uncultured Lachnospiraceae bacterium | reverse complement strand
CGTCTCGTGGGCTCGGAGATGTGTATAAGAGACAGGTATACATATTTGTTATTTGTCAAATAGAATATCATAGCGTATAGTGGAATTATCAAAATATCAAAATATCAAAAAATCAAAAAACATTTGGGAGGTGTCTCTATGGAACTTATCAGTGGAATTATTGCGGGGGCAGTGATCCTGTGTGTGATGGTTGGCGGTGTAATCGTAGCAAGCAGAAAAGAGTATTGAGAGAAGCGGGATTGAGTTACACGCTGTATACTTCTAGTGATCCGTTTGGAATTACTCAAAGTATATTAATGAATTATATGTATGCAAAGTATTATGAAACGCCAACGGCATCTACAGTGACAAGACGTATAGAGTATAGTACACGAATTACCGGATTAACGCAACCACAGGATATTTTCTTTAGGCAGGGTTCAGCTAATAATCCAACTCAGGGGGTTCGATATCAAACAACGATGAACACTACTACGGTATGGCACCCGGGATCTGAATCAATTCATTTAGCCGTAACATTATATTTTACAAATGGGGGGACTTTACAAGCGGAGCAGACAATCAGCAGCAATTTTTAGGGGGTGAGATATGAAAAAACGATGTGCGTTGGTTTTAGGGATACTGCTTGTAATATCTCTATTTAGCGCGTGCTCTCATGAGAAAACAGAAACACATAATCTTCATAATTTCCCAATTAAGAATGTATATGTTGGAATGACCGCCGATGAATTACAGGAATTATATGGGGAGCCGTTTCAAAGTTATGAAGAAAATGGTAGTTTGATTTTAGAGTACCGTAACATTCTTCCGGATGGTCTGGGAATAACAGAATCGATAGGCGAGACTGGGAGCGTGTTTTATTTTTCAATCAATGGACCGGTGAAGGATTTTTTATACTCGATTGAGTTGATTACGCAGGCTTCATTGGAAACACTTGAAAATGGTTTGATAAACTATTATGGACAACCCGAGAAAATAGTTGATCGCGAAATGCTTGTATTTCCTGAGCGAGCATATTACTGGAAAGGTTGGGCTGTTCAGGATATGCCCACGGCAGAGCGAGAGAGTATAGAGAAGAACTGGAGTGCGTTCTATGGAGCGGACTATTCGACGTTGAATAATGAGGCCCAATTACTGGCAGTTTCCATTGTTTTACCATTGGAGGACGAGGCAGAGAGCGGTTACACGAGAGTATATTTGAACGCAGGAATTCAGTTGTTTGTGGATGATTCACTTGATAAACAATAACCATAATAGGATAGGGAAGGCATATCGTTTACGAATGCCTTTCTTTATTTTACAAACACCTTTCTTTTCCTCCTGCGTTTTGTTATAGTGACGATAGAAGACCACTTTTTAGTGACAATCATAAGGAGGACAACATGAGCGAGCGGATCTGGCCCAGAAGACGGGTATTGCCCCTTCCGGATGCAGCATATGGCGACACCGATGTGAAGCGACTTCTCACGGAGGAACCCTGGAAACTGAATACAACGCCGACTGATGCAGACTATGAAAAGACTGCAGACCTGACGACCTGGGAGGATATTGCGCTTCCGCGCCAGATCGACGCAAAGACCGATAAAGAGTATCTTTTTGCGCGCGATATCACAATTCCGGAGAGCTTTGCCAGCAGCCGGACGTTCCTGCACTTTGATGGCGTGAATTGTTATGCACGGGTGTTTGTGGACGGCACTTATCTGGGCGATCACTACGGCGGTTTTGTCAGCTGGGATCTGGAGATTACGGAAGCGGTGAAGGCCGGTGAAAACCATCGGCTGGTGATTGGCGTTACGGACAAGCCGAATGATATTTCCGAGTTCCATCGCGGCGGCATCATCCGCGAGATCTACCTGGAGCGTCTTCCGCAGCAGTACCTGACTCGTCTGCATGCCGATACGACTTTTGACGCAGCGTACAATGATGCGGAGTTGAAGGTTTATACGGCGGTAGAGGCCGATGCGCCGGTAAACGTGAAGCTATCTCTGACGGATCCCAAGGGCATTACGAGTGAGCTGGGGACAGTTACGTATAGTGGTAAGAAGGAATGCTGTACACAAAAGATGCATTCAAATTATGGTCCCAACCAGCAGGAACAGGAGGCCGTGTTTACCGTTCCGTCTCCCCTCAAGTGGGACAGCGAGCATCCCTGGCTGTATACATTGACGGCAGTTCTTACGGCGGAAGACGGCACGGTGCTTGAAGAGACGCATCGCCGCGTTGGCTTCCGTGTCATCGAGCGCCGCGGCAACGTGATCTACGTCAACAATCAGGAACTGAAGCTCCACGGTATCAACCATCACGACACGCATCCGGAGACCGGCCGTTCCATCACCCCGGAGATCTCCGAGCTGGATGTGACCCTTTTCCACGAGGCCAATATCAATTTCATCCGCACTAGCCATTACCCGCCGCGGCCGGATTTCCTGGATTTCTGCGACGAGCAGGGCATCTACGTGGAGGACGAGACCGCGGTGGCATTCCTGGGTCAGGGTACACCCTGCCGCGAAAATGATCCGCAGTTCACGGACAAATTCATGAATCCGTTCTCCGAGCTCATTGAACGTGACCGATCGCATCCCTGTGTCATCCTCTGGTCCCTGGCCAATGAGTCCATCTGGGGCTTCAACTTTGACCTGGAGAACAAGTATGCGCATCAGGACGATCCGTCCCGCCTGACCATTTTCAGCTACCCCATCACGCAGCAGGAGGACGATGACCGTGCCGATGTCTGGTCCATGCATTACGCCGCATGGGATCAGGATCCGCTGGCGCTGGTGGACAGCTTCAACAGAAGTGAACACGAGCCCGTGGAATGGCCGGTGCTGCACGATGAATCCACGCACATCCCCTGCTACTGCAGAAAAGATCTGCGCCGTGATCCGGGTGTTCGGGATTTCTATGGAGAGACCATCGCCCCGTTCTATGACAAGCTTTTCCACACTCCGGGCGCGTTGGGCTGCGCGATCTGGGCCGGTATCGATGAAGAGCGCAAAGGTGCGCGTTTTACCGTGCCGTGGGGAATCATTGACGGTTACCGCAGAAGAAAGCCGGAGTTCTGGCATGTCCGCAAGGCTTACAGCCCGGTGGTGGTTCTGGGACAGCCCTATGAGTCCGATGGTTTTGTAGCCATTGATCTTGAAAACCGCTTCAATCACACGAATTTAAGCGAGGTTACTTTCAGCTGGCGCGTGACGGACGCAGGTCCGGGCGCGGCAGGCTGCATCAGCTGCATTACCCCCATGGGTGAGGCCGGTGAGATGAAGGGCCCGCAGGCAGCACCGCACACTAAGGGAACACTGGTAATTCCGGTGCTCGCAAGCGAAGGAATCCATATCCGTGTGGATGTTTACGATGCTTTCCACAAGCATGTTTCAGAAGAAGAACTGATCTATCAACCGGCAGTGGTCACTGTTCCGGCGCTTTCTGGCAGCGCTCCCATGCTGACTGAGGATGAAAATACCGTTACGATTTCAGCAGAGGATTTCGAGGTGGTGATCTGCAAGGAGACCGGCCTGATCGTGAAGGCTGTTCGCGCAGGCGAGACCGTCCTGACCGGTGGCCCGTATCTCCATCTCACGGGCCTGGCACTGGCACCCTGGAAGCTGACTTCTTTACAGTACTGCCTCACGGACACTTGCGCAAAAATCGTCGCCTCCGGCGCGTATGACCGGGTGAAGGTGACCTTCGTCATGCAGATCGATGCAGCGGGCTTACTGGAGACTGTATGCACCATCGACGACATGCCCTATGCAAGTCCAAGGAAAGTGGCCATGCGTGTGGGTGACGATACAGACAGCGGCGGATACGAGGAGACCGGCATTTCCTTCACTGTTCCGGCAGCGCTCGATACGCTGACCTGGAAGCGGCAGGGACAGTGGACGGTATATCCGGATTGGCACATTGGCCGTTTGGAAGGTGCTGCGACGAAACATCCGGCAGCAGGCGAGAAGGGTTACAAGGACGACGAGAGAGATATTTCCGCGTTTGGAGTATACGATCCGGGCGTTCTGGGCACTCGCGATTTCCGAAGCCTGAAGTCTTACATCACAGAGGCTGCTCTGAAAAATGAAAAGTCTGCGCTGACGGTCTTCTCCGATGGTACCGACTCCGTTCGCGCGAAGATTCTGCCTCCGGCAGAACTGACTGTGCAGGACACCGATGCCCGCCTCACCTACGAGGGCGAGTGGACGACCGTGAATACCAAGTATCGCAGCGCGAATAGCACGGAAACCTGGTCCAATCACAAGGGCGACCGTTGCACGCTGAAGTTTGAAGGTACCGGCTGCATTTTTGTATCCAGCGAAGACATTCTGGGTGGTTTCGCGGCGGTTTACGTGGATGGTCAGTTGATGGCCGATCGAATCAATCTGGGCAATCGTCAGCTGACACCGGGCATCGCCCGCGGCTACGAAAAGGATTGGGGCCGTATGATGTACTCTGTCAAGGATCTCCCGTACGGTGAGCATGAGCTGACCGTGGAAGTTACCGGCGAGAGCATTCCGGGCGCCATGAATACGTATGTGTTCATTGACCACTTTGTGATTCTGCGTGAAGGCACAGAAGGCGAGACTTGCCTTATGATCGACAGCGCGTTTAATTACCCGGAACTTTCCTGGGGCGATTATACGAAGCCGCCGGTACAGATGAAGAACGGAGATGCGCATCGGTATGTGGTGCAGATCTGAAGAAGGAAATAAAACAAAAACAGCCCGAGGTTTTCAAAACCTCGGGCTGTGTGGGAAATATAAGGTGGCTGCAGGTGCAGCCACCTTATATTTTGCAAAAGTTGACAAAATGAAACGTCCCCGGTGTCACTTAAACTCGATCAGCGCCTTACATTCATCATTGCTTCTGGACTCAAACAGCTTCACGAACATTTTCTGAATCTCTTCCGGTTCTGCGGGAATGATGTTGGTGATGGTGCCGAGGAAGAGTTCCTGGTTTTCGTAGATCATCTTGAAGGCGTTCCGGTAATCCTTCCAGCTGAAGTAGAGTGCAGCCTGGATGGAAAGTTCCTTGAAGAACAGGGAGAAAGGATTGAACTTAGTTTCGCGGGAGTGCATGCCTACCAGGACCATGGTTGCGCCGGCCTTCGGAGTCTCTTTTTCAATGACACTGAAATTCTGCAGCGGTCTTACAACGATGCTCTTCATGATGTCGCTTCACTTTCTTTGATATTTTGTAATGTGTTGGTATTCAAGCAGTAAACAAACTCAAGGATATTACGATATCCCTGAGTTTGAATAAGGCTTGTCAGGTGCGTATCAGCGAATGGTAATATCCCAGTTATTGACGTAGGTCTTACCCGGTGCCAGTACGATGTTGTCCAGCTTTTCCTCAAAGACTTCAATGACGTCCTGACGGGCCGGAAGAGTCATCCACGGCTCGATGCAGACGTAATCGACCTCCTGCTTGGGCAGGTGCCAGATGCCCAGATACGGCATCTGCGGATAACGGACGGTGACGCTGCGGGAATCCTTGTCGCTCTTGATGGTAACGGCCTTGTCCATTGCCTGGAGGACGAGGGCATCGTTGTCAAAGAGGTTGTGACGAAGCGGCAGCTTCTGATCATCGACCAGATGGAGGGGCAGATTCGGAGCGCCGATAAAGCAAGTCGGGGTCAGGCCGATGGAGACCGGCTGGCACGGATTTCCAAATTCCAGATAGTAGTCCTCAAACTTCAGGCCTTCGCTCATGGGAACATTGAAGCCCGGATGTCCGCCGTAACCGAAGTACATGACGCGGGTGTCGTTGTTGACAACGCTGAAACTGATCTCGATTTGGTTCTCTACAAGCGCAAAGCGAACAGAGGCCTTGAACTCACGGTCGTAGATCTGACGGGTAACGTCCGTCGGAAGGGCGGTGAAGGTGATGGCGGAATCGGTATTTTCCGTGACCTCCATCTCCTGCCATGCCAGGAAGCCGTGGATATGCATGGTGTGCTTTTCGCCGTCCATGATGTAGGAATTGTCCGTCAGGCGGCCGACCATCGGGAACAGATTCGGTGCGTGGCCCGGCCAGTCCGGGTTGCCCTGCCAGAGGTATTCGGTACCATCGGCGGATTTGATGGAGGTCATTTCCGCGCCGCGGGATTCAATGCTGACGGAAAGAAAATCGTTTTTAATTGTGTAATTCATGGTGTCTCCTGTCTGTCTCTTATACACATCTCCGAGCCCACGAGACGTAGAGGAATC
>CAMGCK010000112.1 GCA_946040795.1 uncultured Lachnospiraceae bacterium | reverse complement strand
GTCATAATTCTCTTCAAGGTAAGACTTAAAGGATTCCAGGTCATTGGTGACCACACCGCCGAACATGCTGTTCATGACCTGCATTTCAACCAGATCCTCTTCACCCGCTTCACGAATACCGGCGATGGAGCTTCCCATTCCCGTCATGATCGCGTCGATGTCTCCGCTCTCCTTCATGATGGTCAGCGGATAATTGGACAGTGTGTCTTCCTGCACCGCGGCAATATAATCCGAGGTTCCCTGTGAAACTGCCGTAATCAGCGCAATGCCGATGATGCCGATGCTTCCCGCAAAAGAAGTCAGCATCGTACGTCCGCGCTTGGTAAACAGGTTTTTCAGTGACAGGCTGAAGGCCGTCGCAAAGGACATGGATGCCTTTTTCTGTTTTTTCTTTTTCTTTGCCTTTTCCGGGCCGGCGGTTTCCTCCTCTGCCGGATGAAGGCCCATGGACGCGATCTCAGCTGCAGTCAGACCGGCCGCCGCTGCGGCTGCTGCGCCTGCCGCGTTTCCGCCAAGCTTTGCTGCGTCCTCAACGGAAAGCATGACGGATTCTTTTTCGGAAATAGGCATGGTATCGCCCAGGACCTTACCGTCCATCATGCGGATAATACGGGTTGAATACTCCTCCGCAAGTTCCGGATTATGAGTGACCATGATGACCAGGCGGTTTTCGGAAATGTTCTTCAGGATCTCCATGACCTGAACGGAGGTCTCCGAATCCAGCGCGCCGGTGGGCTCATCGGCCAGAATGATATCCGGGTCATTGACAATGGCACGGGCAATGGCCACACGCTGCATCTGTCCGCCGGACATCTGTGCCGGACGTTTATTCAGCTGACTGCCCAGGCCTACGCTTTCCAGCGCGGCGATGGCTCTTTTTTTCCGCTCACCCTTGGATACACCGGACAGTGTCAGTGCCAGTTCCACGTTCTGAAGAACGGTCTGGTGCGGGATCAGGTTATAACTCTGAAATACAAAGCCGATGGTATGATTGCGGTAATCGTCCCAGTCACGGTCCTTATACTCTTTTGTAGAGCGGCCGTTGATCAGAAGGTCACCCTCTGTATAATGATCCAGTCCGCCGATGATATTCAGCATGGTGGTCTTACCACAGCCGGACGGACCTAAAATGGACACGAATTCACTGTTTCGGAACTTCAGGCTCACGCCTTTCAGTGCCCGTACCTCCGTGCCTCCTGCGGGATATACTTTAACAATATTCTTAAGTTCAAGCATGCTGCTTCTCACTATCGCCTTTACTACATTTTCCAAAAAAGCGGCTTTCTCCTGATAATTTAAATCCTTGTTTATTATAACATAAAGAGATGCCCGTTCAATAAAAGACACAGAATATTTAAAATTAGTTTTTGTCCTGTGTGTTCGGATTTCGCCCTTCCGGCTGTCTTGTGATCCTCTCTAGGGATCACAGCTCTTTGTGAGCCGCGCATGACCCTTTTTCTCCCTGCAGATCACAAACACAAAGGCCCCTGCCGTTTCGGCAGAGGACCTTCTCGAGCATTTTCATCGTCCGATATTATCTTTTCTTATAATGCTTCCACGCAAAGAACAACGGAATAAAGGTCAGAAGAACCAGTACACTGGACACGCGGAACAGCACATCGTTCGGCAGGAATTCCTGAATACCGAAATCATTTAACACCGCGCCGTTTTTCTTGATGATCGGATTGGAGATCAGCGGGGCAATGATCATGGGGATCAGCACAAAGAACAGAATGCGGATTCCTTCAAACTGGCCGCGCGCATCCTCCGGATACAGCTGCTTGGACCAGACGGTAATGGTCTGCAGGAACAGAACATAGCCCAGGCCAACCAGGAAGATGGAGAACAACAGGAACGGATTCCATAGAGTGGTCGGGTCCACGCTTGCGGGGCTGACACCAAATCCCAGAAGGATCAGACCGATGCAGCTGATGACCACGGAGACTGCCGTCAGCATCGGCGACTTGCCCTTGTTGATCAGACCGCTCGCGGGAATCGTTGCCAGCATGGCAAGGCCCAGTGCCAGGCCTTCGATGTAGCCCATGATATCCGCAGTAAAGCCAAGGTAATAGATCATGTAATTGCCGAGGTGCGCGAAATAGACATTAAAAGAAATAAAATAGACCGCCAGCGTCAGATTGACCATGACGAGTTCCTTCAGTTTCATGTATTCCCTCACATTGAAAATGGAGAAAAACTGATGGCTGAAGCTGCCCTTGACCGAGGGCTTTAATTCCGGTGCTTCCTTCAGGGTAAACAGACAAAGCACACCCAGCAGGATCACAATGCCGCCCATTACAACAAACAGACGGATATAATTGTTGTCCGCGCCGACCAGCATGCCGCCGGCTACCGTGCCGACGATGGTACCAAGCACCGGCTGCACCGCCAGTGCCGCGCCAAGCTGTCCCCGGTTTTTGTCATTCATATTGTCATTGATCCAGGCATTGTAACCGATGTCATTGCCCATGGAACCAAAGAAGCTCATGACTGCATCTGCAGCCACGACTGCAAAACCGACAGCAACAAGCGCACCGGTTTCCCCGGAAAGGCCGCCGCTTAAAAACTCCGTCAGACCGAAGACGATGGTAAAGATGCCCCAGAGGATGTAACCCACCGCAATAAACGGACGCCGCTTGCCGCGGCGGTCAGCCACACAGCCAAACAGGAATGTAGAGATCGTGGTCGCGGTTGCGGAGATGGCAACCATCCAGCTGATGATCGTGGGATCTTTGGCGATCTTTGTGTAAACAAATGTGTTGAACCACTGGTTTTCCATGTTCCAGCACAACTGGCCTGCCAGGCCGAGGGACCATACAAGAAGCCAGAAGAAAAATCCGCTTCCCGCTCGTTTCTTTTCAGTACTCATAATAACGCTCCTTTACTGAAAATTATAACACAGCAAAAATCAATGATTATTATAAATCAGCCGCAAAACTTTCTCAATAATCCACACAAATTCCGATGATTTTATCCATTTGGGACACCGGGTACGCTTCCATCTGTCCCAAAGTCCATGCGCTCAACCCAGTGCTTATGAAATTGCTTCCTTCCGGATCTGTGAGGGCGTTTTCCCCGTAACCTCACAGACGATCTTCCGGAAATATGAGGATGAACTGAAAAACAGGCGCCTGCTGATTTCTTCAATGGAAAGGTCCGTCGTTGTCAGAAGCTCCCGTGCCAGCCGTACCGTATACCGGCGGCGGTAATCATTGGGCGTCATGCCGGTCTCCCGCCGGAACCGGCTGTAAAATCCGGACACGCTGATTCCCAGACTCTCCGCTATGCTTTCCACCGGAACGCGAAGATCCTTTTTCAGCTGTTCCTCCATGGCACTCTGCAGTTTCTTCCCGCCTTCACTTTTCATGACCGGCATCAGAAGATCCAGAAGCTCGTACAATAAACCGATGGTACGAGGACTTTTCCCGCTTCCGATCTCCCGAATGAGTTCCAGTTCTTTTTCACCTGCAGCCAGTTTCTGCAGCGCAAAACTGCAGGATTCCTTACAGGGCATCAGGTCAAATCCGATGGAATACCAGCTGACCTCCTCATCCGCAAACCAGTAGGACTGATACGGAAGATCCTTCGGAATAAAAAACACTTCCCCTTCACCAATCTCCAGCCTCTCTTTTTCCGTCACAATGCGTGCTTTCCCCTTCACTATGAGGGCAATGAAATTTTTCACCGCCCCGTTCCTGAAATCGGCGTAATGCATGCGATTGAAGGTCATTTTGTAGAATGCAAAAGAATTATAGAAAACTGTATTATCCATGGTCAATTCCTCGCCGTTATTTAGAGAATTTTACCCGATTATTTGTACTATATTCTATTCCGTTACCCCTGTCAATAAACTACAATGGAGACAACATTCAGATGCTGCAGCAAAGAACGTTTCAGTTGCAGCATGGTCGGATCTCATGCGGTATTCAATATCGCCGCAAAGCAGTGAAATGAACAAGGAGGCATACGATGGAACAGAAACGCGTACTTTTAATTGCCGGCGCCGGAACGCTCGGCGGCTATACCGGACTGGAGCTTCTGAACATGGGATATCATGTGGACTGCATCGCCCTGGAGGATCTGGTCTCATACAACAAGAACTACACCTACATTAAGGCAAGTGTAACCAATGAACTGCTTCAGGACCTTTTCAGCAAGCATCATTATGACTGCATCGTGGACTTCATCCACTACCCGGACCCGGAATTTTATCGAAACGAACGCATGAAGCTCCTGCTGGACAATACCGATCAGCTGATTTTCCTTTCCTCATACCGCGTCTATGCCGATGAGCAGCATCCGGTGACGGAAAGCGCGCCGCAGCTTCTTTACACGAACCGGGATGAGTACTTCCTGGCAAACGAGGACTACGCGATTCCGAAGTCTCACAATGAAAATTCGCTTCGCGCATCCGGTTATAAAAACTGGACCATCATCCGGCCGCTGATTTCCTTCTCCCACTATCGCTTTGACCTGATCACCCAGGGCGCGGCCTCCCTCATTCTCCGTGCGCGCGATCACAAAAAGACACTGCTTCCGGAATGCTGCAGAGATCGTGCAGCCGGTGTTCTCTGGGCCGGAAATTCCGGTAAGCTGATTGCCCACCTGTGCTGCAACGAGAAGGCGCTGGGAGAGGATTACACCATCGGCACCGGTGAAACGCACACCTGGGGGGAAGTCGCCGAATATTATACCGAACTGACCGGCATGGAGTTTGAATGGGTCGATATTGACACCTATCTTGAAAATGCCACCGCGAACCACTACATGAACCGCTGCATCCTGATGTATGACCGTGTATATGACCGCGATGTGGACTGCTCCAAGGTTCTTAAAGCAACCGGCCTTACCGCGGCCGATTTCCTGACCGTAAAGGAAGGCATCACCTATGAACTGAATTATATTCTGGACCGCCCGGACCTTGTTGCGCGCTTCAATACAGAAGAAGCCCAAATGGTCAATGCCAAAATGGATCGTTATTTTGAAAAATAAAGGAGAACGCTATGAAAAAGATCCGAATTGCCCAGATCGGCGTGGAACACGATCATGCGCAGATGACAATGACTGCGCTTCTTGCGCTTCCGGACATTTTTGAAGTGGTAGGTTACTGCGACCCGGAGGAAAGCGGTGTTCTTGTAAACGGTCAGGTCATGGTGACCGGCTATTTATTGAAGAAAGGCTTGCACATTCTGGGGGAAGATGCTTATGCAGGCGTACCGAAATACACGATTTCCGAGCTTCTCGCGATGGACGACCTCGATGCCGTGGCGATCGAGACCTCGGAAACGAATCTCTTCAAATACGCTCTGTTATTTGCGGAGAAAGGCATTCATGTACACATGGATAAGCCGGGCGGTCTGGAATACGCAGACTTTGTCCGCCTGACTGAGACCTGCAAAAAGACCGGTGCCACACTTCACCTCGGTTATATGTACCGCTATAATCCGGAGTATAAACGGCTTCTTCAGGAAGTCCGTGACGGAAAATACGGCGAGATCTATTCCGTGGAATGTCACATGGACTGTAAGCATCCCGACCAGAAACGGGACTGGCTGAAAAAATATCCGGGCGGCATGATGTTCTTCCTGGGCTGCCATCTGGTGGATATCATATACACGATCATGGGTGAGCCGGAAGAGGTATTGGCCCTGAATACCTCTACCGGAATCAACGGCGCGCAGGGCGAGGATTATGGCTTTGCGGTATTCCGCTATCCCCATGGTGTCTCTTTCGCAAAGACCTGCGCGGCAGAGCCGGGCGGCTTCCTGCGGCGCCAGCTGGTGGTCTGCGGTGAAAAAGGCACGGTTCAGTTCATGCCCTTTGAAGCATACGAAGGCGGCACGGGATCGTCCAGCCTTTACACACGCGTCCGTACCGTGGACACTGACCTCGGCAACTGGGGAACGGACGGAACCTATCGGGAGACCTCTTTTGACCGCTATATGCCGATGCTGAAGGCCTTTGCCTCCTATGTACGCGGTGAAGCGGAAAATCCCTACACCAGCGAGTATGAGCTGCGGCTCTATCGGCTTCTGATGAAAGCCTGTGGGAAAGAGATTGGGTAAAGTTTGGTATTGCGCGGAACTGGTCAGAAGGCTCTAATCTCCTCACTGAAAAAGCTCAATTAAAAACTATGAAATCGCCATCAAAACAAAGGGGCTGTGAAAAATCATTTCGGTTTTTCACAGTCCTTTCTTTGCTGGTG
>CAMGCK010000111.1 GCA_946040795.1 uncultured Lachnospiraceae bacterium | reverse complement strand
ATGTGCTGTGCATCAATAATCGAGTGGAGGGGAGAAGCCCCTCCTACTCGATTGTCACGGTAAAACGGAGATCATGAGAGGGCTGAAGTGAAACGGTTCGCCCACGATTTTGAGAAGTATATGAATTTGAAATGGTTGAAATTTCTTTTTCCGATGGTATTATATTTTTAGTAATATATTGTGTGAGTATCAAAGGAGTATTTATGTTATCTTCAAAATATCGTGAAATGGCCAAATGGATCATTTATCAGATCTACCCCAGAAGCTTCATGGACGCAAACGGTGATGGCATCGGCGACTTGCAGGGTGTGATCCGTAAGCTGGACTATCTGAAGGAGTTGGGGGTCAATGCCGTCTGGCTCTGCCCCTGCTATAAAAGTCCCAATGATGACAATGGTTACGACATAGCCGATTATCGGGACATTATGGACGAGTTTGGTACAATGGATGACATGAAGGAACTCATTGCCGGTCTGCATGCGCGCGGAATGAAGTTGATCATGGATCTGGTGCCGAATCATACATCGACGGCACATAAGTGGTTCCGGGAGTCCAGAAAGGGTAAGGATAATCCTTACAGCGACTATTATTACTGGTTTGACGAGCCGCAGAATGACTGGACTTCCTGCTTTGGCGGAACGGCCTGGGAATATGATGAAATGCGCGGTCAGTATTATCTTCACTCCTACGCAATCTCGCAGGCAGACCTGAACTGGGAGTGCCCCGCAGTCGTAAAAGAAATGCAGGATATCGTGGATTTCTGGGTGGATCTGGGCGTGGATGGATTCCGGTGCGATGTCATCGACCAGATCTCCAAGGATTTTGTAAAGGGTACCAACTGCTTTGGCCCGCGCCTTCATGAGTTCATTCATGCGTTGTTTGGCCGTGAAAAAGCAGCAAAACTGTTTACCGTGGGCGAGTGCTGGGCAGACAGCATGGAAGAGGTAGTCCTGCATTCCGCATCGGAGCGGGATGAACTGACCACGCTGTTCCAGTTTGAACACATCGGCATGGGCGGCGATGATAAATTTGCCCGTAAGCCGATGCCGCTTCGTGCCGCCCGCGACATCATCCTCCGTTGGGAAAGCATTGCCGAAGAACACGACCTTCTGTACTCCCTGTTTACGGATAACCATGACCAGAGCCCGTTCATCAGCCGGCTGATCCACGGAGAAAATGATCGCTATGAGCTTGCAACGGCCACGGCAGCGCTGTTCTACACGCTGAAAGGTGTTCCGTTTATTTATCAGGGCCAGGAGTTCGGTACAATGGCACCGGAGTACGATTCCATTGACTGCTTTGATGACATTGAAAGCAAGAATTTCTATAAGGAATTCTGCGATACCATGTCCCCGGAAGAGGCGATAGCGCGCATTAATTCCGGCAGCCGCGACAACAATCGCCGGCCCATCTGCTGGGACGGCAGTGAGTATAACGGATTCTCAACACATGAGCCCTGGATCAAGCCGCACAGCGAAGGAAAAGAACATAACCTGGAAGCTGATAAAAAGGCGGAAAAGAGTATTTTTGAGTTCTACAAAAAGTTACTAAAACTGCGTGCATCGGAAGAGGCCATTACACTCGGTAAGATGACTGTGATTTCTAAAGAGAGCGATAACTATGCGGTGATGCTTCACGAGTATGAAGGAAGCCGGCTGGTTGCTGTGGTGAATTTTGAGGAGGAATCCAAGATTGAGTTTCCGGTGGAAGCACTATCAGCTGATGCAGATGGTTGTCCGAAGTTTGAGCAGATTCTAACCAATTATGCTGTGCGGAGTTCCGCGAACGGCACATACGCACCTTTTGAAGCTGCTGTTTACCGGCTCTTGTGAAACGGAAGCTGAAGCAGTGTATCAATACTTGAAATGTGGGATCTTTTCGCGGCATTTCTGATGGGCCGGAGGACGGAAATTTACTGAAATAAACGTGAATGTACTGTTTATTTCAGGCAAAAGATTCTGTACAATGTAATCAATATAGCAGCCGGAACAGCCTGTAAAACGGCTTCCGACTGCAGAACGTGATAATATATAAAAAAGAAAGGAGCGGAGCTTCTTTAAGCTCCCGTATAATTTATGACTGGAAACGGATACAGAATTACTGTGATCACAGACCGACTGATTCGTCTTGAGTATCAGCCGGAAAACAAATTTGAGGATCGTCTGACCCAGTTTGTCGCAAACCGCGATTTCCCGGAAGTTCCGGTGGAAGAACGCCGCGAAAACGGCAATGTCATCATTGAGACCCCGGCTCTTCTTCTGACCTATGATGAGAAGCCCTTCACCACTCAGGGCCTTTCTATTCTGTTAAAGGGTAATGGCAAGGTCTACCACTACTCCGGTGATCATGCGGATGGCGATTTTGGCGGTACTGCGCGTACTCTGGATGAGACGAACGGTTTTGTGCACCTCGGCCCCGGTATCTTCGGCAGAGAAGGTTATTCCGTCATTGACGACTCTCAGTCTCCGGTCATTGAAGACGGAGAGTTCTCTTACCGTGAAGCTGATGAGATCGACCTCTACTTCTTTGGTTACGGTACCGACTATTACGGCGGTCTTCGCGACTTCTTCAGTCTTTCCGGCAAGTGCCCGATGATCCCGCGTTTTGCGTTGGGCAACTGGTGGAGCCGTTATTATCGTTATACGGAAGAGAGTTACATCGACCTCCTGGAGCATTTTGAGAAGGAAAATGTGCCGCTTTCCATCGGTGTCATCGATATGGACTGGCACATCGTGGACGATGTGGATCCCAAGTATGGCAGCGGCTGGACCGGCTATACCTGGAACAAGAAATTCTTCCCGGATTACAAGCGTTTCCTGCGCACTTTAAAGGAGCGTTTCAATTTAAAGACTACCGTCAACCTGCACCCGGCCGATGGTATCCGCGCTTTTGAGGATTGCTATGAAGCGGCTGCAAAGCATTACGGCATTGATCCGGCAACGGAAGAGCCGGTGGAATTCAATTTCTCCAATCCGAAGTTCCGCGAGACTTATTTCGAGGAAGTACTGAACCCGTACGAAAAGGACGGTGTGGACTTCTGGTGGATGGACTGGCAGCAGGGCACCGGCCTGAAGAAGGACGTGGATCCGTTGATCCTCCTGAACCATTTCCATATGAAGGACCAGGAAGACCGTGCGGTACGTCCGATGATCTTCTCTCGTTACGCAGGTCCGGGCAGCCATCGTTATCCGGTAGGCTTCTCCGGCGATACCGTTCTGTCCTGGGCGAGCCTCAAGTTCCAGCCCTACTTCACGTCAACGGCTTCCAACATCGGCTTTGGCTGGTGGAGCCATGACATTGGCGGCCACATGCACGGCACGAAGGACCTGGAGCGCCTGATCCGCTGGATCGAGCTCGGTGTATTCTCACCGATCAACCGCATCCATTCTTCCAACAGCCTGTTCATGAACAAGGAACCGTGGACGCTGGAAGAGCCGTATCGCTCCATCATGGGCGATTACCTGCGCCTCCGTCACGCGCTTATTCCGTATTTGTATACGATGAACTACGAATGCTGGAAGAACGGCAGTGTTCTGGTCAGCCCGATGTACTATATCTGCCCGGGCGATCCGGAAGCCTTCACGGTTAATCAGGAGTATGGTTTCGGTACCGAACTTCTGGTGGGTTCCATCGGCGATCCGATGGATGAGAGCCTCCGTATGGGAGCCGTCAGCATGCTTCTTCCGGAAGGTCGTTTCTATGACATCTTCAACGGCCACGTTTACCGCGGTGGTCAGAAGCGCAAAATGTACCGTAAGCTACAGGAGATCCCGGTTCTGTTAAAGGCGGGCGGCATTGTTCCGATGGACAACAGCGTTTCCGGCAACGGTACGCCGATCCCCAAGGCCATCCGTGTTCTGTTTGGTGCCGGGGCAGAAGGTTCCTTCAGTATGTATGAGGACGATGGCATTACCACCGCTTATGAGAACGGTGCCTGTGTCAAGACGCCCATCGCCATCAGCGGTAATGCTGCAAAGACCGTTCTTACCGTTTCCGCAGCAGAGGGTGATCTGTCCCTGATTCCGGAGGTCCGCGATTACGAGTTTGTGGTTTACGGTCTGAAGAAGACCGATGCAGCAAAGGTTTATGTGAAGGCTGCAGACGGTGCGCTCACGGAAGTGGATTTTGCCGATTGCGATGTGAAGCATACGGTAACTGTTTCAGTCCCGGAACACAAGTCCGCTGAAACTGTTTCAGTCGTGCTGGAAGGCTTTGAAGCAGCCGGCAACAATCATCAGGACGAAGTTTTCAAGCTGCTGGATGTCTGCTGGAAGATGGAGATCGATATGAAGGATCTGATCCTTGGGCATCTGAATACGCTGTCTGATGAAGAATTCCTGAAGTGGCTGGCGGGCACGGATGTGACGGAAACCATTAAGGACGCCATTACGGAAGTTTACTCAGACTGAGGCGTGCCGCGTCCGTGGGATACGGGACGAAATATAAAAGCATTTTCATCCATGGCTAATGATCCACTCATCGAGGCATATGAATGAAAAGTGTGATATAAGAAATCATGCCTCAATGATTGGGGCTCTGCAGGAGGATAAAATGAAGAAATTTAGAGTCGGCTGCGTCGGCAACGGCGGCATGGGTACTGCCCATCTTTCAGCGTACACCAAGGATGAGAGAGTAGAGATTGCTGCTCTTTGCGATGTTGTTCCGGCAAAGATGGAAAAGGCCAAGGCAAAGTTTGAACTGGGCGACATTCCGTGCTACACGGATTACAGGGAAATGATCGACAAGGAAGGGCTGGATATCGTTGATATCTGCACACCGAACTGCTTCCATTCTCCCATCGCCGTTTACGCGATGGAGCATGGCTGCCATGTATTCTGTGAGAAGCCGGATGCCATGGATGTGGAAGGCGCATTGGCAATGAAGGAAGCTTCTGAAAAGTCCGGTAAGCTTCTGATGGTCATGAGAAACAACCGTTACTACGGCAACTCCGTTTACATGAAGAAATTCATCAACGAAGGCCGTATGGGCGATGTTTACGCCGGCCGCTGCGGTTGGATCCGTCGCCGCGGTATTCCGGGTAAGGGCGGCTGGTTCACCACCAAGGAACAGTCCGGCGGCGGTCCGCTGATCGACCTGGGTGTTCACATGATCGACCTTTCTATCTGGCTTATGGGTAATCCGACTCCGGTAGCGGTTTCCGGCTGCACGTTCTGCAATTTTGCAAACAGCAAGGCTGCTTCCGATTCTGTCCATTCCAAGTTCGGTGAGAGCAAGGACGGTGGTATCTTTGACGTAGAAGATCATGCAATGGGTTACATCCGTTTTGATAACGGTGCTTGCCTGCAGATCGAATTCTCCTGGGCTTCCAACATTGAAAAGGAAACTCGCTTTGTTGAACTTCGCGGTACCAAGGCCGGCTGCAGCTGGAATGATGACGGTACTGTCAATATTTACGGTGAGGAGGACGATGGTTCTCTGTATGATCTGAATCCGATCACTGACACCACGATCGACGGTCATGCATCCAACATCTATCATTTCCTGGACGTTCTGACGGAAGGCAAGGAGCCGGACTTCAAGCCGATTCAGGGTGTGAATATGATCAAGATTCTGCGGGCAATTTATGAGTCTGCAGAGACGGGTAAGGAAGTGCTGCTGTAAGGTCGAAAATGTCCAGTTACATTATATTCACTTTTAACGATTATATCCGTTTTTTAAGAGGCCCTTCGGGGCCTCTTTTATGGAGTGTTCCTCCAATAGCGATGACGGTCTTTTCTTTTTACAAATGAGCTGAAAAATGCCCCCTATGCAAAAAATCCAATCCATTCGGCGCTTATATTTTAGCAAAAGAGCTGAAAAATGCCCCCTATGCAAAAATTTCAATCCATTCTGCACTTGTCAACAAATTTTGGACACGAAATATCAAAAAATAGTCAGTTACATTGTAAGGCTGTATAAGCCGTACGCCACCCTTGACATCGCTCCAAGAAACGCTGGGCAGGTAATGCCGACGGTATGAACTCATGAACAGATTATATTAGTCATACGCCGGACATTCATTGTAGCGTTTCTTTTCGACTAAATGTCAAGGGCAAGCCGCTAAAGCGGTGTCTGGTTTCTGCCTCCGGATCCGAATCTATGAACAGATTATGCAGCATACTTTTCACGATATTGCTTCGGAGTTAGATAACTAAGCGAATACGCTGGTCGTTCCTCGTTGAAGAACTTGATATATTCATCAACTTCTTCCTGAACTGGTCGCTCACCGGTTACATGAAAGTCCATAAATAATTCTGCTTTAATCCAACCGTTGATGGATTCCATAGCACTATTATCTGTAGGTGTTCCAGCTCGCGACATTGATCTGG
>CAMGCK010000110.1 GCA_946040795.1 uncultured Lachnospiraceae bacterium | reverse complement strand
TATCTGCGCATGTATTCTCGTTTTTTCTCCCTGAGTTCTTCTCTGTGCTCTGCATGATACTTTCTATAATACGCAGCGTGTTCTTCTCTGTGCTCTGCATTGTACTTTCTATAATACGCAGCGAGTTCTTCTTTGTGATTCTCATAATACCGCTTGTTCATTTCTTTTACCTTTTCAGGATGTTCAGCCCTATATTTTCTCGTATACTCCCTGCGCTTTTCCTTCTTCTGTTCATCACTCATATGGTTATTCATGCCTGCACCTCCTCAATGATTACTTCTACGCCCGGTATTTCTCCGTACTCTTTGGCCGCATGGATCGAAACCACCTGTTTGTCATCCCGAAAAGCCACGCCGTTGCAGCCATCCAGCACCGCCTTGATGATGTTGTCAAGATCCGGCTTGCTCTCCGGTTTTGCCATGCCGCACAGCATTGCGGTTTTTGCGCGTTTAGAAGCGCTTGCAGGCACTTTCATCACAGCCCTTATTGTTACTTGGGCCGCGTGCTCAAATGGCTGTACGCCTTTCATAGCGCTTTTACAGGCCATCCAGATAAGGTTTTCATAATCGCGGGTTTTCTGATCGGTGTATACATGGCCGTTTTTCATGTGTCGGGGGCGCCCCTTCCCGCGGGGCTGCCCCTGTACAAAGAACCGGATCTGTGTCATTTAAAACGCCTTTCCGTGCTTATAAGGTCGGGTTTTGTTGTACCGGTGCTTGATCTCCATCACTTCTTTAAGCTGGACTCCCTTCATCCGCAGCCATCCGTTGACCAGAAACACAACGCTTCCCGCCGCCGCCATGGCCTCTGTCTGCCTCTTCTTCTTCCGTCTGCTCCACCTGACCCTGTCAATATCCATGAGCTGCTGATGGATCATGGATACCACGTCGTGCAGGCACGCTATAAATTCTGGCAGTTCTTCCGGTTCCGTTTCCGACCGCGCGTACCCTGCCGCAAGCCTTTCTCCCTGCTCTTCCACAGTGTCCAGCCGTCCCTCTTCTCCGCAGTGCGCCATCCAGTCCAGCATGCGGATCACGGCGTCCGCCAGCTCCACGGCGATGCCTTCGGGCTTCTTTGCCCCGAAATACTTCGGGTTCTGGATGTATTCGCCGTTGTATTCATCCATGACGTACATCATGGGCCGCGCCGCTCGCGCTTCTTCCAGCGCTTCGGACAGCTCCGAGTGGATCAGCGCGCAGATCTCGCTGATTGTCCTGTCCTCTTCCCACCAGCCGTGTGCCACGGCGTTTTCATGGATCTCTTTTGCCCATTCCCTCATCGTTTTCATGGTGTCATTCCTCCCTTCTTCGCCGATCCTGTATAAATTGCGGGCATTTGAGCACCGTATACGTCATCTCTCCGGTGTCGCGCAGTTCCGGTATCGCTTCCCAGCCCTTCACCGGCTGAAACCACATGGACCATGAGCACCCGCACGCTCCGTTTCTGCAGTCAAAACAGATGGAGTCGATCTTCGTGCCTTTTTGATTCTTTCTCAGCCGCGGTACGGTCAGACCGTATTCCCGGATCATGTCATTGACCGTATCAAATGCCATGTGATTTGCCCTTGCGATCTGATACCGGGTCATGGTCTGAAGCATCCGCTCCAGTTCCTCGCGCGGTATCTTCGCTTTCTTCTGCCCGGTATGTTTCAGCATTCCGAACCTTCTCCGCCAGTCTCGCAGCGTATCCTCTGAGATCTGCAGCTCCCGCGCCGCCTCCGCGCATGTCATGGTTTTGAGCAGTTCCCGTACTTTCTTCTCGCGTTCTGCCCATTCCGCTTCGCTGATGTAAGACATCAGAAGGGCAGATCGGCTTCGTTCATCTGCTCGAAGCCCTCCGTGTTCGTTTCCTGCTGCAGCTGTTCCCGGGGCGTCAGGAACTCTACCTCTTCTGCGATCACTTCAAAGGCCGTGCGTTTGTTTCCCTGTTTGTCCTCATACTTTCGGGTCTGCAAACTGCCGCTCACCGCGGCCTTTTTGCCCTTGGACAGGTATTTCCCGCAGGTCTCCGCAAGGCCGCGCCACACCACCACCGGAATGAAGTCCGCCTCCCGTTCGCCGTCCTCTCTGGCAAACCTCCGGTCCACGGCAAGGGCGAAGGTGCATACGGCTGTGCCGTTTTGCGTGCTTCTCAGCTCCGGGTCAGCAGTCAGCCGCCCGATCAGGGTGATTTTGTTCATTCCGTCTCCTTTCAGGGCTGAAACGGGCAATGCCCGCGTCCGTTCGGTTTGGGCAGGATACCGCATTGCAGCAGATCTTTTCTCAGCTGGCACTGCTTGACCTCGGATTCGTTCTTCAGGCACACCGCGCAGTCAGACAGGCTGTTTTTCACGATCCGTTCCAGCGTTTCGCCTTCCACGATGGCGTATTCCTTATCTGCCCGCGGATCTGTTTTGGGCATGACCATGATCTGCGAATTGCTCGTCCATCGGATCAGTGCTATCTTCTGGTCCTGGTCGACGTCCTTCTCTCCCGCCTCTATCACTTTGGTCAGGTGCGTCCTACACGCCTTGATCCGCGGCATGACTTCACGGTATTCCGGAAAGTCAAAACGGATCATGTCCTCCATCACGCCGATACAGCCTGCAATACAGGCGATCACGTTTTTGCTCTGCGCTGTCAGGTATTTGCTCATATCAGCCCCCGCAGTCGATAGTTTCCTTCCCGGCCGGACAGGAACGTAAAGGCATAATTGCTGCACCGCTCCGCGATGCGGCTGCCGATGGCAAGGTCGATGTCCGCCAGCTGATCGATGGTCATTTCAGACGTGATGATCATGGGCCGCCGTGCAAAATAGCGTCCGTCAATGACCTTGTACAGGTGATTGAGATCCGCCTGCGTCCTGCTGTCCTTGAACATATCGTCGATAAACAGCACCCTCGCGTTGACGTAGTTCCCAAGGTGCCGGTTATACGCTTCTTCGTCCATGGCGTTCTGCTTGAGCTTCTGCATCATCTCGCCGTACTTGGTGTAGCGAACGCCGATGTTCCGGCTAAGCAGTTCGTTGAGTACGCAGCAGCCGAGCATGGTCTTACCCGCACCAACCGTTCCCAGCAGAGCAAGACTATTTGCGTCTGAATGCTCGATCGTGTCAAACTCGATCGCATACCGCATGGCCGTAGCCCGCGCCATGGCTGCTTCCCGGTTCCACGGCTTGAAGTTGTCAAACACCTTGTCGCTGAAGGCGTCGCCCATTCCGGATGCCCTCAGAAGGCGCGTATATTCGCGCTTTTCCCAGCAGTGTTTGCACCGATACGACACCTCACAGTCCACGCCATGATGGCGCTCTATGACGGTCACTCTGCCGGTATCCCTGCAATGCGGGCAGTCATACGAGGTCTGGCCGTCCAAAGTAGCGGAGTTTGGAACCGGTGTTTTTCCCTGCGCTATCATCGTCAGCAGTTCTGAATGGCTGATCCTGCGCATGTCCACCGGCTGAAACCTGTCGTTGTCCATGTCCTTCCTCCTTGAGCTCATAAACATCCGTCCAGCCCCTGTCTATGGACTGGCGAAGAATGGCAATTTTTTTGTTCTCATCTCCGCCAGACAGCTTTTCGAGCCTGGACAGCATCCGTTCAACCGCCTCTGTCGTCATGGGTTTTTTTGCCATGGTACGAAAGCGTTTGAACTCACTCATTGCCTCTTTCATGGGTTCTGAGAGTTCAGCAAACACGCCCCCATCCCGCGCGCCTGCGCGTTTCCCCGTAAGGGGATTTGGATTCGGATTTGGATTCGGATTTGGATTCGGATTTGGATTCGGATTATAGCCGCAGTCCGCGGCAGTCTGCGGCAAGTTGCGGCAACCTGCGGCAACCTGCGGCAAATCGTCAGCTTCTTCCGGAGATGGGTATTTGGGCTTGCAATCCCGGATGCGCTGATGCTCACTCCAAGTTGGGAACCAAAAGTAGGACTTCCCGCCTACCGTGTAGAGGGAAATGCAGCCCTTGGCCGCCAAACCGTGGACAGCGGCATCAATATCCTTTGTTGTGACCCTGTCCCGAAATGGGAAGATGCGTCCTTTAATGATCGCCGGTCGGGCATCTCCTCGTCCGGCGTCGTCCGCCTGCGTAATCAATCCAACCCATACCCTGAATTCAAAATCCGTCAAAGAGGCAATCTTTTCGCTGGTAAATGCGCCTTCTTTAATGATTCTGTTCGGCATGGCAGTTACTCCACATAATTTCTGCCGAAGATCCGCATGAACTCACTATGCCCATGCTCCTGTTCAAACTTCAGCTGGGTCAGCCGCTTGAGGAACCTGTCCATGTCGTGGTCAAAATGTACCCCAAGCGGCCTGTCCCTGTGGTGCGTTGGACAAAGATACACAGTGCAGCCGTATTTGTCGGATAGTTCGCGCAGCCCTCTTCCGTAAAACACATGGTGGACTTCCACGTTGGGGCTTCCGCATATCCAGCACTGCTTTTTGTCCTGCATGATGCTCTTCATGCCATTCTCACCTCCTGTCTGATATAAGCAACGTCCGCGGCGTCACGCGCATCGACGTCCATTTCAGCCAGTTCGTCGAGAACGCCGTCCAGCAGTTCAGACATTTCCGCCGTCGTGAAGGTGGAGGACCCGGCAAAGCAGCGCACCATGACCATTTCTTTGCCGTTGTACTGCCGCCGCTCCACTTCCTGCACAGAGCGGAACACCTTTTTCAGAGCGTTTACAGCGTCAGGAAGCACAAGAAGATACTCGGCCTTCCCGTACTTCTCAAGCATCGTAAGATAGCATTCCTGCGGCGATACGCTGCCCTTACGCCCGCCCATGGCCCGCGCCATGATCTCAAGAAGCGCCCACAGCATCGCGTTCTGATCCCGGCTTCTGTGCTTGCGCCATTTGTCGATCTGAACGACGCTCTTTTCGTGCTGGGCGGCTTCCTGGTAGATCTGCTTTGCCGCCCACTTGCTTTCCGGGCTGACGGTGATGGTCAGCTCAGCGTTTCCGTCCGCGTCATACCGAAGGGCGGTCACCCGCCCGTTCAGCTTCACAGCACATCAGGAGCGGAGCTGATGATGTCGTACACAACGCCAACCGCCTCGGGCTCGATGTCCTTGAGCCCCTTGTAGCCGCTGTATCTGACAAAGCCCTCTCCTGCCCTCTCAGCGCCCCACTTCTTTACACACAGGTCACCGATCCTCTGGATCGCCTTTGCGTGCTCGGCTCTGGTCGCCGGAATGCCGATCTCCGGGATCGGTTCCGCGCCGCGGGGCGCTTCTTCCTTTTTGCGCTGTCTGGTCTCTCCGCGCTGGCAATCTTTTTCTTTCTGTGCATCCACGTCATCGTCCGATGCAATTCCAAGAAAAGACGCGGCGCAGTATCGCCTGCTATAAGTAATCTCAGCGCCTTCTTCCTGCTTTTTCATGCTTTCTTTGACTACAAGCCGGTAAGGATCGCTTGCGATCACTTCACCTGATTTATGTACCAGAATGCACTGGATGCATGGAGTGTTGTCAGACATGGATCCAAGCGGTTGGAAGAACGCAAAATTGTGGTTCTCCTTAATCTTTTCAAGGATGTCGTCCAGCGGTACATATTTGAAATTCGTAGCGCCGTACTTCACAGCTGCGGACTTCTGAAGCCCAGAAAGAGAGTTGACCAATTCAATGAGGTCTTTTGCAACCTCTGGAGAAAGTTTTGAAAGATTCATGCTTTTTTCCTCAGTATCTGGTTGTTTCCTTTTTTCGCAGGAAGCGAAAGTGCTTCTTCAATGCTGAAACCGTCCAAAGCGTTTCCCTAAAATCGGATTGCGCTCATTCATCAGATCGCCTCCACGATCCTGTCAGATTCCGAAAACGGCATCACATTCGGGTCAACGCTTCTGCTGAGTTTTTCGCGGATCAGTGCTTCTTCTTCCAGCTTGTCCCGAAGCACCGTATACGCCTTGATCTCACGATTGATCAGGTCAGAAACATCGATCAGCGATCGCTCACCTTCGCGCCAGAAGCGCTTCATTTCAATGGACGGCGCTTCGGAAAACCGATCCGTTCCGGGGTTGATGTAAGAATTGACTTCCGCTTCAAGCTCCGAATACCGGTCGTACAGCCTCCGGATCTCTTCCATACGCTCGAGCATGACCTCAAGGCTTGCCTTCGAGTATTCCGTCATTGCCACCACTCCTTAAACAAAATCGTTGATGCTCACGCCGTTTGCGGCGTAATACGACCGAAAGTCGTAACTCTCATCCTGCTGATCCTCTTCGAATCCGTCCGCTTCGTTCTCATACACCCATTCACAGACGGTGTTCAGGCGCGTGATGTCCGCACCACTCAGCTTCAGCAGCCTGCGGTGCCGGTTCACAAATTCCAGAGCTTTTTCCAGCAGTTCTCCAGTTCCAGGCTCAAATTTCATTGCTTTTTCCGCCCCTTTCCGGTAAAATGTAGTTGTGTGTTTTTTTCTGCCGCTTGTCGGGTGCCAGCCCACAGCGGCCTTTTTTTATTCCCTGACATTGCAGAC
>CAMGCK010000109.1 GCA_946040795.1 uncultured Lachnospiraceae bacterium | reverse complement strand
TCCATGGAAAAGACCATCATGGTGACAAGCAGCGGAATCGCCGTCAGCATATGCGTTCCCATTCCGGTCTCCGTCATCATTTCCGTCAGAACCGAGCGCAGCATATCAGCCTTAACAAGCGCTGCCACTGCCATGAACAGGGCGATGACCACGCCAAGCCCTGTATTCAGCATATAGACCGGGCAATTCAGGAAACGCTTTATTTCACGGTTTAAGAGGGCTTTTCCCGCAGACTGTGACTTTACCGCGCGTTCCCTGTAAACATTCTTTTTCTCGCCTTTTTTCGTCGTAAGAAGCTTAATAAAGGATCTGGACAGAACGGTATACAAAATCACAGCAAAAAGCGCAGTCATCAAAGTAAAGATCAGCAATGACCCCATATTCCCTGCGGCGCCGCGGCCCAGATGGTAGATCGGAAAGATCCATCGACGGACGGCATCTCCCACTGCACCCGCATTCTGAACGATCAGCATGATCAGACTGTTCAGCCGCATACAGAAATAATAATAGCCCGCAAAAAACGCCAGTGAGATCACCACGGTCAGGATGTTTTTATGCTTCAGTCTGGCGGTGACTAATGCAACGATCCACCCCAGTACGCAGGTGACGACCGTGACAAAGACCGCCAGCATTACAAACATGAACAGCGGACTGAGCACATGAAGGAACGACAGCCCCGTGAAGCGCCAGAAATTCAGAACCGCCGGCAGCCAGACGATGCCGCTGTACAAGGCGCTCATGGCAAGCACGCCCGTCATGCGCGCAAGAAGAATGTCGCCCGGCTTGATGGGCATCGCAAGAAGCATTTCATTGTCCTTCCCCTGATACAGGCCGGCATAGGTATTGAACACGCTGCCAAACACACCCAGGAGAAGAGCCAGGATCCCCATGATGGCAAAATAGAGCCAGCCGGTCTCCATGCCGGCACTGCCTTCCAGGAGAACCGCGCCGAGCATCGATGAAAGCCCGAAGAACATGAAAGCCACATACAGAAGCAGGAACGCAAACAGCACGATCAGGCCGATGGTCTTTCCTTTGCTCTTCCGCTTGCCGGTCTTCCGGTCATTGAAATAATTCTGAAACAGTTCATAAAACTGCTTTTTTATGAGGACTTTCAGCATGGCGTCACTCCTCTCCTTCCAGTTCCAGGAAGACCGTTTCCAGAGAAGCATCGCCGCGAACCTCTTCCATGGTTCCGGAACGGATCAGTTTTCCGCCCTTGATGATGGCGATCTTATCGCAAAGCTTTTCCGCAACCTCCAGCACATGTGTGGAGAAGAAGATCGCGCCGCCGTTATCACACAGTTCACGCATCATCTCTTTCAGAAGATGGGACGCCTTGGGATCCAGACCGACAAAGGGCTCGTCCATGATAATGAGTCTGGGGTCATGTGCCCATGCGGCAATGATGGCCAGTTTCTGTTTCATGCCATGGGAGTAAGCACAGATCGGCTGTGCCAGATCGCCGGTCAGCTCAAACAGATCGCCAAAGCGGCGGATGCGCTCGGCGCGGACATCGGCCGGGACACCGTAGATGTCACAGACAAAGTTCAGGTATTGAATGCCCGTCATGAATTCGTAAAGATCCGGATTGTCCGGAATGTAAGCGATGTCCTTTTTACAGGCCATCGGATCCGTCCTGACCGAATTGCCGTTGACATAGATCTCTCCGCCCTCAAAGCGAAGGATTCCCGCAACGCTTTTTAATGTGGTGGTCTTGCCGGCACCGTTATGGCCGATGAAACCGAAGATCTCCCCGGGCTGAATATGAAGGGACAGGTCATCCACCGCTTTTTTGTCACCATATGTTTTGGATAAATGCTCGATTTTCAGCATCGTCATGAACCTCCTGAAGTTCTGTTTTTCTCAGTTGCGGCTGATTATAGGCCACTTCGACCCCTCAGTCAATATTTTTACTGTAAGTTGTCGTTTTAACCGATTAACACCTGCCTATTTTGCTTTTCAGTCCGTTTTTTGTCCGCTTTTACGGAATTTGTACCGAGTTTTCAGCTGTCCTTCGTTTTGCCTTTGGCTTTGTCCTCCTGCATTACCGGCTTTACTCACCGCGACGACCGATATTTCCGTCGGAATTCCGACGGCGTCAGTCCCGTCTGCTTTTTAAACTGCCTGCTGAAATAATAGACCGTGCTGTATCCGGTCAGCTGTGCCACCGCCTCTACGCTGTACTCACCGGTCTTAAGAAGATCCCCGGCGTAGTTCATGCGCATGTTGGTCACATATTTCTGCGGGGGCAGTCCAAAGCGTTTGATGAACATGCGCTTCAGGGCCGAATAACTGATGCCGCACTGCGATGCCAGTATCTCCATGTTCAGTTTTTCATCGCGGAAATGCGCGTCGATATAATCGATGGCGGGCTGAATGATCCCATATTCCGCCACCGGAAGATAGCGCACCTTCTGCATTTCCGCCAGGATCCGGTACACACAGGAAAGGCATTCCTGATAATAGCCCTCCCCTTTGGCGACCCAGGTCGTGAATGCATGTCGAAACAGTTCCGCGATTTTTTGATTATGTGTATCGTACAGGCAGAACACTTCCTCTGTCATCGGACGATCCGTCTGGAAAAAGATGTCGATACATCCGGCTCCGCGCTTTTTCCGACAGATCTCATAGGTGCCATGTTCCCCTTTGGGCAGCAGCCGGATCATGTCCGAACGGATCTCATATTCCCTGCCGCCAAAGACCATGACGGACTTCAGTTCCCCATCTCCCGGTTCCGGGAGATGAAAAATCAGTTCATTGCTCCTCAGCACCGCGTCAAAGCTTGTATCGTTTTCCGTAAATTCATCGCCTGCGACATATATGATTCGATCAATTTGTGTAACAATAAAGTTGTAATCCATAACGTCCTCCTGCGGTTATGATAACGAATTTATCACACATAATCAAGATTTCGCTCATATTATATGCGCCGAAAAGTGTAAATTGTCTGTTTCGTGTATTGCACTGTTTTTCTTTTCTGTTTATACCTGAATCATCACCTGCCCAAGGAGGTACGCCATGAGTGCACGAATTGAAAAACTGATCGCTGAAATGAAACAGCATGACCTGATTCCCGCATCGATTGAAATTGATTATGATCCGATGGACCTTGCTCTTCCGGAAGCGGTCTTAAATGCAAAACGAATCATCGAATATATTCTCGCACAGCCGGTCTATATGACGGATGAAAACCGTTTCACCGGTATGCTCCGCTTTGACAAGGCAGTGGTTCCCGCGGACCTTTTCCATCGCATGCACCACGAAAACTTCATGAAGGCATTTGACGCGTTTTATAATAAATACCGTGAAAATCTGGTTGTCTTTGAGTGGCAGCATACCGCGCCGAACTATGACCGCGTGATTCACGAAGGCCTCCTGCCCTATCTGGAAAATGTGAGAAAATACAAAGAGATCTACAAAGACGATCCTGAAAAATATGCCTTTGAGGAAGCGATGGAAATCGTGGTAAACGGTATTCTCACGCGTTCCGATCAGCTCGCCAAAGCGCACGAAGCCGCTGCTGACGCCTGTGAAGATCCCGTGCGTAAAGCGGAACTTTTGAAGCTTGCAGCGGCCTGCCGCCGTGTGCCGCGTTACCCGGCAGAAAGCTTTTATGAAGGACTGCAGTGCCTGATCTACTGCTTCCAGTATCTGCCGGATTCCATCGGCACCATGGACCGCTTCCTGCGTGATCTGTACGAAAAGGACATTGCAGGCGACGCAATCACCCGTGAGGAAGCCAAGGATCTCATTCAGGAGGTTTTTGTCCATATCTGCAACCATACGCCCATGAGCGGAAACCGAAATTCCGATTTTACCGCGGAGTGTCATTTTGCCATCGGCGGTTATACAGCAGATGGTGAGGACGGCTTTACCGATCTGTCCCGCCTCATTGTGGAAAGTCTCATGGAAATAGACACCCGCCGTCCCTCCATTTCCCTGCGCTGGACAAAGAAGACGTCCTTCGAGGTGCTGAAATTCATGCTGGACTGTGAGCGGAACGACAAAAACAAACGCATTGCGTTCTGTAATGACGAGCCGCGCCTGAAGGGTCTTACGGAAATCGTACACATTCCGTACGAGGAAGCCGTAAAATATACGATGGTGGGCTGCAACGAGCCTTCCTTCCCGGGCACGGTCTGGTACGGCGGAATGACCGTGAATATTGCCCGCCCGGTGACCGATGTGCTGTATAACCGCACGGAAGACGCTGTTAACTGTGCGGATTTTGAGGAATTTTACGCCGTCTTCCGTGAAGAACTGGACAAGGATCTGAAGCGGATGTTTGAATACTCCGATGCCTTCAACCGCATGCGTGCCAAGGACATCAACGTTCTTTCCTGCTTCATGATCGATGGCTGCGTGGAAGCCGGAAGATCCGCCACGGCAGGCGCATGCAAATGGAAGATCGGCGGCGCGAATCTGATGGGCCAGACCTGCCTCATCGACTCGCTGTCCATCATCAAACAGTATGTTTTTGAAGAAAAGAAGACCACCATGGCGCATCTCATCGATGTCCTGAAGTCTGATTGGGCACTGGACGAAGAGCTTCACGCCGATATCCTGAAAAACGGCCGCTTCTTCGGCAACCACGACCCGCTTTCCGATGCAATGGCACGCCGCATTTCCACAGACCTTTGCGCGATTTCCGGAGAGATCCATACGGTCTTTGACTTCCCGATCCTTTTCGGCACACTGGCGGGCTATAATCCGCACTTCGGTGAATTCGGCAAGCGTACCGCTGCCACACCGGATGGCCGTTATGCCGGCGACACCTTTATGGTCGGCACCGGCCAGTGTAATGGCAAGGACCGGAACGGCCTTCTGGCGCTGATGCAGTCCGTGGCCCAGATCGATCCCACCGGCATCATGACCGGTCCCGTGGTCATCAACATGATGATCGATGCCGCGCTTATGAAGAACGACGAATATTTTGAAAAAATCTGCAAGCTGCTGGAAACCTATTTTAAGATCGGCGGCATTCAGTTCCAGTTGAATTATGTCACCAAGGAAGAGCTGGAGGCTGCGCTGAAGGCGCCGGAAAACTATCGCGACCTGAAGGTCCGCGTGTCCGGATATTCCGGAACGTTCGTTATTCTGAATGAGGGGATCCAGAAGGAAATTCTGCAGAGAACGGTGAAAGAATGAACAGAAATGAATACTGCCCGTCGGCAGTGAAAGACGGACAGTCGGTATGCGAAAATGCGGGACCGGAACGCGGCATGATCTTTGACATTCAGCACGGCTCCTTTGTGGACGGACCGGGCATTCGTACCACGGTCTTTTTCAAGGGCTGCAACCTGCACTGTGCCTGGTGCCACAATCCGGAAAGCCAACGCAGAACGCGCGAAAAACTCATTTTTACGGACAAATGCATACGCTGCGGTAAATGTAAGGCCGTGTGTCCATCGCCCGGAAAATGTACCCTTTGCGGCCGCTGCGCGGAAGTCTGTCCTCGCAGCGCAATTCAGCTGTACGGTGAAGAACGCTCCGTAGACGATGTCCTCTCGGAGATTCGTATGGACCGCATATTCTACGGCGATGAGACGGACACCGAAGGAAAGCCGGATCCCATGAAAAACGGCGGAGTCACCTTTTCAGGCGGCGAGTGCATGCTCCAGCCGGAGTTCCTGACAACGCTTTTAAAGGCATGCAAAAACGAGGGCATCTCAACCGCGGTGGATACCGCGGGAAATGTCCCCCGTTCTTCCTTTGAGCAGGTGCTGCCGTATACCGACCTGTTCCTTTATGATCTGAAGGCGATGGATCCCGGGATCCATGAAAAGTACATCGGAGTCAGAAATGCCAGGATCCTTGATAATTACCGCTTCTTAAAGTCTGCGGGCGCAAAGATCATCGTCCGCGTTCCGGTGATCCCGGATGTGAATGATACCGAAGAAAATTTCCGCACGTTGCGAGGCTTCTTCGACGCCGCCGGCTGGCCGGAAAAGACCGAACTGCTGCCCTACCATAAGCTGGGCGAAAACAAATATCCGGCCATGGGACTGGAATGCCAAAATTTCCGGGTCCCGGAAAAGGAAGAAGTTGACGCACTTTACAGGATGCTGAAGAAATCTGATTTGAATGCGGATCCGGTATGAACAGAACACTAACAGAGAATTGACATGAACTTACGAAACGCCCATGTGGTGGTCTTTGACGGCGGTTCCGGGCGGCGGAAGAAAAGCTCGGTAGCGCGCATCTTGCACGCGGTCTTTCCGCGCGTCTGCGCGCATAACCGCTCGAGTCGGTAGCGCGCATCTTGCCCACGTTCTTTCCGCGCGTCCGCGCGCATAATCGCTCGAGTCGGTAGCCCGCATCTTGCACGCGTTCTTTCCGCGCGTCCGCGCGCATAACCGCTCGAGTCGGTAACGCCCATCTTGCCCGCGTTCTTTCCGCGCGTCCGCGCGCATAATCGCTCGAGTCGGTAGCGCGCATCTTGCACGCGTTCTTTCCGCACGTCCGCGCGCATAACCGCTCGAGTCGGTAGCGCGCATCTAACGA
>CAMGCK010000108.1 GCA_946040795.1 uncultured Lachnospiraceae bacterium | reverse complement strand
TTGTCTATCGCTCCACGGTAGATTCGGTCGGCAGAGGACGGTACAACACCGTGCTTTCCAGCGAGGTCTATAAACGCCGTTTTCTTAAGCTGACGAAGGTACCGGTTATTCCGTCTGCACTGTACCAAAGAAAATTACCGTATCAAAAGAAATCGGTAATACCGTATATGATGTTACCGCCGATTCTGACACGGAAGGTAAACAGTCATTATTTCAGCAGTTCAAGGAACTGATCCTAAACAGCTCACAGAATTGAAAAAAGAGCCGGGTATTGTAAAATGACAGCAGTCTCAACAATTCACTTTCGGTCGGTGGATATTGTTACCGTTCCCGATGAAGAAGAGATTATTGCCGCTATGGAAGAAATCCGCAATAACCCCACGAAAGTGTCGTAAGACAAAGGAAAACGGTGCAACCCAAACAGATTGCACCGTATCCTACATAGAACTGTCCTTTAGAGCACCGCCCAAACGCCGATGGCTTTTGTTTTTATGGTATTCGATTCTCTTATTCCGTTTGATTATTATTTCATGAACGGATTCTGATAATCGTACGTGATATCAAGGATCTTTTCCATGTCTGCGATCATCGGCATGCGCGGATTTGCAGGCGTGCACTGATCTTCATATGCATTCATGGCAATACGATGCTTGGACTCTTCCCACTGTTCGCGAGTAATGCCCTGAGACTCAAAGTTGCATGCAAGACCGATCTCTGCACACAGTTTTTCAACAGCCTGTGCGAACATCTCGACACCTTCCTCCGTAGTCTTCGGATTCATGCCGATCAGTCGAGCCAGTTCACAGTACTTCTCATCTGCCTTGTAGTGCTCGATCTTGGGCCATACATTGAGCTTGGTCGGAACGCTGCCGTTGTAACGAATGACATGCGGAAGAAGAATACCGTTTGTGCGGCCGTGCGGTACATGATACTCACCGCCGATCTTATGCGCCATGGAATGGTTCATGCCAAGGAATGCATTTGCAAAGGCCATACCGGCGATTGTCGCCGCATTGTGCATCTTTTCTCTTGCCTCCGGATCATTCTTACCGTTCTTTACGGATCTGGGCAGGTAATCAAAGACCATCTTAATGGCCTGCTTGCACCAGCCATCGGTAAAGTCACTGGCCAGAATGGAAACATATGCCTCCACAGCATGCGTCAGGACATCGATGCCGGTGTCTGCTGCGATGCTGCCCGGAAGTGTTGTAGTGAGTTCCGGGTCGACAATGGCCACAGTCGGAGTCAGCGCATAGTCGGTGAGCGGATACTTCTTGTTAGCCTCCGTGTCCGTAATGACTGCGAACGGAGTGACCTCAGAACCGGTACCGGATGTGGTCGGGATGCAGATCAGCTTGGCCTGCTTGCCGAGTTCCGGGAACTTGAATGCACGCTTACGGATATCCATGAATTTCTGCTTGATATCATCAAAGTTTACTTCCGGATGCTCATACATGAGCCACATGACCTTGGCTGCGTCCATTGCAGAACCGCCGCCGAGCGCGATAATGGTATCCGGCTCAAAACTGCGCATCAGTTCAAGGCCCTTCTTAACCGTATTGAAACTCGGATCCGGCTCAACCTCACAGAACATTTCACAATCGACCGGACTTCTTCTTGCCATGAGGACTCTTTCGATCTTGCTGACATATCCCAGCTTGTACATGCTGCGGTCGGTGATGATCATGACGCGATCCATGGTCTTCATGTCTTTTAAGTACTTGATGGCATTTCTTTCAAAATAGATCTTGGGCGGAAGCTTGATCCACTGCATATTATTGTTTCTCCTTCCAATTCGCTTGATGTTCAGCAGGTTCACAGCGCTTACATTGTTTGATACCGAGTTGTGTCCATAGGAGCCGCAGCCCAGAGTGAGCGAAGGAATAAACTCATTATAAACACCGCCGATGCCGCCGAACGTGGAAGGAGCATTTTCAATGATACGACAAGCCTTGCAGGCCTTGCCAAATGCAAGGATGACCGCGCTGTCGCTGGAATGGATGCAGGCACTGTGACCAAGGCCATTGAATTCAACCATGGCCGCACTCTTTGCAATACCGTCTTCTGTGCTTTCCGCCTTCAGTACAGCAAGTATCGGAGACAGTTTTTCTCTTGTCAGAGGCTCATCAACACCCACGTGGTCGCACTCCGCCAGAATAACCTGCGTATCCTCCGGAACAGTAATGCCCGCCTGCTCGGCGATCCAGGTGGCCGGCTTACCTACAACAGCAGGGAAAACGCCCTTGTTTCTGTCGGGGAACATATAATCTTCCAGACGCTTCTTCTCTTCTGCATTGACCAGATAGGTCTTGAAACGGAACAGCTCCGCCATAAATTCATCGTAGATCTCATGGTCGATGATGGCCGCCTGCTCAGAAGCGCAGATCATGCCGTTATCAAAGGACTTGGAAAGCACCAGATCATTAGCTGCTCTCTTTAAATTTGCTGTCTTCTCCACATATGCCGGAACATTGCCTGCGCCTACACCGAGTGCCGGCTTGCCGCAGCTGTATGCAGCTTTAACCATGGCATTGCCGCCGGTTGCCAGGATGGTTGCGATCGTCTCATGATTCATGAGTGCGTTCGTTGCATACATGGCGCATGCACCGCGTACCTCAAGCCACTGAATGCAGTTTGCCGGTGCACCGGCAGCCTCTGCAGCTTCCTTCATCACCTGAGCGGCCATACGGCTGCACTCATATGCGGACGGATGGAAGGAGAAAATGATCGGGTTGCGAGTCTTTAATGCAATCAGCGATTTAAAGATAACGGTAGATGTCGGGTTGGTGGTGGGAATGATTCCACAGATCACGCCAACCGGTTCCGCAATCTCCTGAATGCCGGTGATGCTGTCCTCACTGATCACCCCAACAGTTTTCAGATGCCGCATGTTGCTGGTAACATATTCGCAGGCAAACAGGTTCTTAACCGCCTTGTCTTCAAAAACACCTCTTCCGGTTTCCTTAACAGCAGCCTCTGCAAGTACACCGTGCTGATCAAGTCCCGCAACAGAGCACTTGGCTACAATATAATCAACTGCCTCTTGGTCCAGGTCCAAAAATTCCTGAAGAGCTTGTTCGCCTTTTGCGCACAGTTCACTCACATGCGCGTCAACCAGTTCATTTGTCCATTCTTTCATTTCACACATCTTATGATCCTCCTCGCTTCCGTTCCTCCGGAAGCATTTCAGTCTGTATCCGTTTTCTGTGTTCGGGCTGAGCAGATCTCATCCTTGATTACACTATATCCGTTCGTTAATTTATTGTCAATGATCAAATATAACTTTGTCATCCTATACAAAACTCCACCAAACGACATGTTATATTATTGATCATAATGCCGAAAACCAGAACCTATCCGGTGCGAAGCGGACGCAGTCATCAAAGCCCGTATACAGGTACGGAACAGATACAGTCACCACACAGAGCTGCTTTGCGGTTACAAAAAGACGCCTCCTGACTGAAGAGGCGTCTTTTAAATTCCTTGTGTTATTCCTCACTTTTCCAATGCAGCCGATGGAGCTGTCCGTAATTCTTCATTCCTTCAAACTTATTCTGCCGCAATGCCTCATACAGTACAATCGCCACGGAATTACTGAGATTCAGTGAACGAATGGATTCATTCATCGGAATCCGCACGCAGGTATCTTCATAATTCACCAGGATCTCCTCCGGGATGCCGGCAGTCTCCTTACCGAACATGATGTAATCGTCCGGGCCGTAGGAAACTTCATCGTAAGTGTGATGCCCCTTTGTCGTCGCCATGTAGATCTTTGTCGCGCCGGGATTTTTCTCAAGAAAATCCTCGAAATTCTCATATACACGCACATCCAGATGCTGCCAGTAATCCAGACCGGCGCGCTTCAGGGACTTTTCATCCAGAGAAAAGCCCAGCGGCTTGATCAGATGCAGTACAGTACCAGTTGCCACACATGTGCGGCCGATGTTTCCTGTATTTGCCGGAATCTCCGGCTCATGAAGAACAATATTCATTGATTCACTCCCTTATTTCAAAACCTTGCCTTGACCCACGGCTGTTTAGGCAGAACAGCCTTGCCCGGCTGTTCCCTGCCTGAAGCCTCGAATTCCTTAACGATCCTTCATCCAAAATTTTCAAGTTCCATAATAAAATCCTGCTGCGGACGGTCCAGATAGCGCGTCTCATCATTTCGCAGCAGTTTTTTCTTTTTTCCCGGTTCTAGCACACCGATGCACACCGCCGGAATTCCGGCTTCCATGAGTGTCTGCACCGCTGCATCCCCGTCCTTCACCGATGCCAGCATGCAGCCGGTGGACAGAAGCGTATAGGGATTGCCGCTCAAATACTCACAGATCTCAATCGTTTCCTGATGGATCGGAATGGCCTTCTCATCCACCGTGAATCCGATGTGATGTCCTTCCGCAAACTCCCACAGAGCTCCCAAAATACCGCCTTCGGACACATCATGCATCACAGCGCTCATTTTGCGCAGGATTTTGGCGCTTTTTGCGGCCGAAAGATGTTCTTCCGCATCAACGGTCCCCTCCAGATAATCGCCTGTAAACCGTTGTTTTAAGCGTTCTCCGCACGCATGATTTAAAACCATGGCTCCGGTATCGCCGGTAAATCCGGTCAGGATCAGCGCATCCCCCGGCGCAGGCTTCTCAGGTTCATACGCCCTGCCGCTCACCGTCACCGTAAGCACCGGCGCATTCACCTGATTGCTGTATGCAGTATGACCTCCTGCGATCCGCACATTTTCCGCATCTGCAGCAGCCTTAAACTCCCGCATCCGCTCTGCCGTGGTCGTTTCTTTTTCCCCAACCGGCAAGGTCATCGCCAGCATCACACTCTCCGGCTCGATTCCGGCCGCAAGCGCAGAATTAAGACTGCGGTAAAAAGCCAGTTTTTCTGCAAGCGGACCGCCGTAAACAGTTGTGTTTACGGATGCGCTTATCGTAGAAACACCGTCGGCATCCGATGCGCTCAAACTGCATGACAAAATCGCCCCATCCCGCGCGACTTGGTCTGTTTCCTTTCTTTCAAAAGGCACGCGCAGAACGGAGCGTATCAAACTATTATAAGGAATTTTGCCTTTTTCCATCTTCATATTACAGAAGTGCGGCAATGATCGATGTCGCAAGCATGGCGCCCACAATCACGATGATGACAATTGCCATGACAAGCTTTACTCTTTTTCCTTTTTTGCCATTAAAATTGATCATGGTCTTCCTCCATTATTTCAGGTTTGCCGATGGGCACTCACCTTTCAGAAAACACTTCTCACATTCCGGTTTCCGCGCGAAACAGATCGTACGTCCCAGTGTAATGATCTGCATATTGTACAGGATCCAATGGTCCTCCGGCAGAACCTCCATCAGGTCATACTCCACCTTCTCCGGATCCGTATTTTCCGTAAATCCCAGTTTCTTTGAAATGCGCTTGACATGTGTATCCACCACCACGGACGGCTTCCGGTACACATTGCCCAGGATCACGTTGGCAGTCTTACGCCCCACACCGGGAAGCGTCAGAAGCTCTTCCATCGTATCCGGCACTACGCCGCCGTAAACCTCAACCAGCCGCTTCGTGCAGCCGATGATGTTCCGCGCCTTTGCGTGATAGAACCCGATGGACCGAATGGCCTCCTCCAGTTCCTCCACATCCGCCTGCGCAAATGCTTCCAGCGAATCAAACTGCTTAAACAGGGACGGCGTGACCATATTGACCCGCGCGTCTGTGCACTGCGCAGACAGGATCACGGCAATCAGAAACTGATACGCTGTCTCATGGTCCAGATAGCAGATGTCATCTGTTCCATATTCCTTGTCTAAAAGTGCCAGCACTGCTGACACATGCTCTTTGGATGGTTTCATCAGTGCTCCTTATTGGTCCAGACAAAGCCGAAGGTGATATAAGTGGGCTCTGCGACGCCGATGTCATATGCCGCGCCAAACTGCATGGCGGTCTCTTTACCGTCCGCAGTGGACGCCTCCCAGGAATAGCTGACATAATGCATTTTCTTGGAATCCATCTGACGATCCTCATCTGTGACTCTTGTGGGTTCGCCGAATTTTTCCGTAAGCACCTTATAGTAACTGTCAAAAAACTCACTCTGCGGCATCTCACCTTCTTCAGGATTCTCATTGTCAAAAGCCGCGGTTATCATGTAGGTGATATTGTCCTTAGTTGCCGCAAGCGTAGCATTGTCATTTTTACGACCGTTTGCGGTCACATGAACGCGCTTCAGATCAAAAATAGACTCCCCGTTCGTGCCATAGGCCGATACTTTATCTACAGAGTAGTTCAGCGCCTCCTGGCAATCCTTGACCGGGCTGCCCCAGATAACACCGGGGTAATGGTAGCCATCCGCTTCCGAATACACCTTGTCAAGGTCGATCTCATAATACGCTTCCTGCGCTGCCTGTGCCTCAAGTGACGCCCTCAACGTAGACTTGCAGCCCGTAAGAGAAATCACTGCGATCACAGCCGCGGTCAGTCCCGCCCATATTTTCTTCATAAAAATCTCCATTCCGCCGCCTTAGGCTGGCGGCACAAATAGTAATG
>CAMGCK010000107.1 GCA_946040795.1 uncultured Lachnospiraceae bacterium | reverse complement strand
ACAAGCCTCTGGAAATCCGGTGTGCGAGACTGAATTCCACAGGCCACATCCTAAATGTAAATTCCGCGCCGTCAGACCACCTTTCACGGTCATTCTGACCAGTTGTCACGGCGCTTGAGATCACTTCTCACGGAGGTGACCAGTTTTGATTTAAGTCCTATAATGATGACGGCACACTTCGGTGTGACTATCTTATAGGAGGTCGATAATTATGGTGAATTATCGAGAGATTCTGCGGCTTGCGGCAGATGGGATTTCACAATCCGAAATCGCTTCAAGCCTGCATTGCTCACGGAATACCATCCGTGAAACTCTTCGTGCTGCATCGAATGCCGGTATCAGCTGGCCAGTCGATGATACTGCAACGAATAAAGATCTGGGAGAACTGTTGTTTCCTGAAAGGAACCTTCGCCAATCCCACTATCAGGAACCGGACTATTCCTACATTCACAGAGAACTGGCAAAGCCCGGTGTAAACTTAAGCCTTCTCTGGAATGAATACTGCGAGAAATGCTACGCCGAGAAGACGGTGCCCTACATGTACACGCAATTCACGGACAACTACCGGAAATGGGCCAGAGTCACGAAAGCGACTATGCGGATCAAACATAAGCCCGGTGAAGTAATGCAGGTTGATTGGGCCGGAAACACTATACCGGTCTACGACCGGGCAGACGGTTTTGAAACCGCCGCATACCTCTTCATTGCTGTACTTCCATGCAGCTGTTATGTTTACGCAGAGGCCTGTCCTGACATGAAGTCGGAATCATGGCTGAACTGTCATGTGCATGCTTATACTTACTTTGGTGGTGTGACAAGACTTCTTGTTCCGGACAACCTGAAGACCGGCATTGTTAAAAACACACGCTATGAAACGCAGTTCAACCGCGGTTATCAGGAACTGGCTGAGCATTATAATACAGCGATCGTTCCGGCCCGTGTGGAACATCCACAGGATTATCGGCGAAAAAGTGTTATCGGCAATTCTGCAAATATTCTTCAGAAAACACTAGCAACTAGACATTTTTAGAGTTATTTTTTACTGATAACATTTTTCTTTGTTCTCTCAATTGATATCCTAATTCTGACCACGGCAGTTTTCCGTGGCAGAAAGGAGTATTGAGATGAATGAATTAAAAAAAGTAGTTAATGCAGTTCTTAAACAGCAAAAGTTGAATCTTGCCCCCTCGACATATGATGCGAGAAAGAATTACTTGAAACATCTTGTCGACCATGGTGATAGTTTGGGCATTTCAGAACCTTGCCAGGAACTGTATGATTCCTATGTTTCCAATGCCACAACACCAGATCTTCGGTTCCAACTTTTTCATGCTGTACGTTTAGTAGATAAAGAAGCCGGAACGAAGGCATTTACACCAGACGGAAAGCTCTATAATGAGCCAGAAATCCCTTCTGCCAGTGAAGCAGAAAAGGGGTTTCAAAATATTTCTTTTCCGATCATGGACGGCAGGATCGATGCAGGTCTTCTGATCCGAAGGGCAGAAAGTGAGATGATTTATCTTCAGCTTTCAGCATCAACAAGCTGGCAGTATATGCAGGCATGGAGGGAACTATACACCTTCCTGTATCTTCGCGGGGACACCCTGTTTACCAGAGAATCCTGCAATGCTTTCGTTGCAGATACAAACCAAAAACATCAGAACGGATCCTTGAATGAATGGAAAAGAAAAATCCGACACCGTTCTGTCTGTGTACTGCTTGAAGTGGCAGATACCGGTTGTTTTCAATGGAAACTGTTCCTTTCTAAGAAAACACGCTGCTCTGATGATACTCTGGAAGAACTCCGCCAGCAGTATCTTACTTTCCTGCGAACCAGAAACTTCGAAAAGAAAACTATTTCTCTTTATGACTATGCCCTCAGATCTTTCATCGAAGGAACCGGAGTCCCTGATGTTAACGGACTCGGTGAACTGCAGCCTTCACACATTCAGTCTATGCTTGTCCTTTTGTCAGAACGGCTTTGTTTGAACAGCCGGGGAACTGTTTTTCCAATCATACGGCAGATCCTGTCATATCTGTATGCAGCCGGGTTTATTCCTGCAGATTTTTCAGGAATGGTCCTGACTCCCGCATATAAAAACACACATTTAAGGCCATATATAACTGCATCAGATGAAGAAAAACTTTTCCGTGCAATTGAGGAAGCTCCGCTTCGTACAAAAGCAATGATGCGGCTGGGACTCCGGCTCGGATTACGCGATATTGATATCTGCTGTCTCCGCTTCAGTCAAATTGACTGGAAAAACGACCAGATCATACTGGAACAGGAAAAAACCGGTGTGTCTATGTGCCTGCCGTTGCTTGATGATGTCGGAAATGCCATCATGGATTATATCCTGAACGAACGGCCTGCAGAAGCAGAAAAAAATCCATATGTTTTCGTGCGAATGCAGGCACCATATAAAAGGCTTGAATCCATGTACATGGTGTGCTCCAAACTGTTTGACAAGGCAGAAATCCGGACTGTCAACAAGGACAGCCGCGGAGTACATGTCTGCCGGTATACGCTGACGCACAAACTTCTTTTAAATAAGATACCGCATCAGGTAATTACAGACGCCCTTGGACATGTTTCAAAAGAATCAGACAAGCCATATCTGTCAATGGAAGAACAGATGCTAAAGGAATGTCCGCTTGATTTCTCCCAGATTGGGCAGAAATACTGGGAAGAGGGTGATCACTTTGTCTGATCCTGTTTTCCACAGCAAACTTTGTGCTGATTTTGAAGCCTTCATTTCCCAGAAAAGAGCATCTGGATACCCTTATAATACTTCAGCAAAGGTATTGGGCTATCTTGATGCCATGATTGCAGTTGATTATCCAGACTGCAGTACCCTGTCCAAAGAAATATGCGATGCATGGATCAGGAAATGTTCACTACTGCATCAGAACACACTGCTCAGACGAGTAACTCCTGTCCGCCAGTTCGCCAAATATCTTGTAGGGACTGGAAAGTCTGCGTATATCATTCCCGGTGGAATACCAAGAAAACAGATTCGGTATGATGCACACATTTTTACGGAAGCAGAGTTAAAAGCCTTCTTTGCTTCCATAGACCGCTGTAAAAAATCACCTTTTTCACTTTTACGCTGCTATGTAATACCTGTTATCTTTCGGCTCATTTATACCTGTGGTCTTAGAGCCTCGGAAGCCAGGCTTTTACGCACCGATGATATCGATCTTTCTACGGGAAAGATTTTTATCAGGGAATCCAAAGGATGGGAAGCCCGCATTGTTTTCGTCAGCGATGACATGCTGGATCTGCTATGTCGCTATGACCGTATCATCGGAGATACATACCCTGACAGAACAGCATTCTTTCCAAATCAGTCTGGAGATTATTACAGTAAATCTACTCTGGATGTATGGTTCCATGAATTCTGGGATCCGCTTCCAGAGGCAGTCATGACCAAAGGGAATCCGCCCAGAGTCCATGATTTTCGCCACTCCTACTGTGTTTACAGGCTGAACAAATGGGTCAGTGAGCATGCGGATTTAAATGCATTGTATCCTTATCTGAGTGAGTTCATGGGACACTCCAACTTTGCAGACACGGATTATTATCTTACATTGGCAGAACCATTCTACCCTGAGTTTGAATCACGTATGCGCCCTGTGAACGCTTCCATACTGCCGGAGGTGCCGCATGAAGATTAAAAAATCAGAGCTTTACTTTTATGAACTTCTCCGGGACTTCCTTCATAAATATCTGATCGTACAACGTAAGTTCACAGAGGCCACTGTTAAAAACTATACTGATTCGCTGGATCAATATCGCCAATACCTGCGCTCACAGAAAAAGATTCCGTTTGATAAAGTAGGATTTCACTGCTTTACAAAAGAAATGGTTTATGATTTCTGCATCTGGTTAAGAGACAGCGAGGCAAAAGCAATCAACACAATAAATCTCAGGCTTTCAGCAATTAAGTCATTCTTATGTTACTGCAGTGAAGAAGATGCCACGTTATCAGAATTATATCTGAAAGTGAAATCAATCCGCCGTTTCAAAGGGAAAACAGATCCTAAGCTTGAATACCTGAAACCTAAACAGCTTGAATCTATCTTCTCCTGGCCGGATACATCAACACGGAATGGGCGCCGTAATCAGTACTTCATGATTCATGCTTATGAAACTGGGGGCAGGATTGAAGAACTGGTCAACATGAAGCTGGATGATATCATTCGCAACGGCGCAAGTGTACAGATCCGGCTTCATGGGAAAGGGAACAAAACTCGGTATAATCCTCTTCCTACAGAAGTCCTGCCACATCTGGATGCTTATCTTAATGAATTTCATCCAGACAGAAATAATCAGGAATATCTTTTTTATACGATCCATAATGGTCAGCATACGAAAATGGCTCCCAGAACAGTGAATTCTTTTCTAGCATCCTATGCAAAAGGACTTCATGAAGTTGATCCGTCTTTTCCGGTGGGGCTTCACTGCCATGTTTTTCGCCATAGTATAGGAATGGCAATGTTCAAAGCCGGCATACCTCTTTCTTATATCAAAGACTTTCTGGGGCATTCATCAATCGATTCAACATCAATCTACGCTCATGCAGACAATGAGGCAATGGCAGCCGCACTTCGTTCTGTGGATCAGGAAGCATTGCCAGTGAAAGACTCCGACGGCAACGTTGTATCTTATCCAGAGAAAAAATGGAAAGGTAAAGAAGAATATCTGCTCCATTTCTGTGGTCTGGATTAAATAATTATCGGCAATCAAAAACAGTGCTTCAGTCTGAAAATACGATTATAGCGCTTTTTCAGGCTGAGATTGCCGATAACACCTTTTCGCCGATAATCTTTTTTATCGGAAATTTCTGATAAAAAAGACAAATCTCTCGCTGAAAGTTCAGTGAGATACGCGTCCACCTGGATCATAGCTGCACTCAGAAACACGAAGTTCTTCTCAATGAACGAGGTTCGCCGTGCGGTAAGTGAAAAGCTTGAAGAACTCAATCACTATCCCTTCAAGAAAAGGGAAGGGAACCGTCACACAGCCTACTTTGAAGAAGAACGTAGTTTTATGAAGCCGCTCCCTTACAGTCCCTATGAACCTGCAGTCTGGTCCACTGCAACGGTTCACAACGATTATCTCATATCTGACGGAAAAAACAAGTATTCCGTTCCGTTTGACCTTATCGGTGAAACGGTGGATATCAGACTCACGAAAGATACCGTTGAAGTTTTCTTTAATGGATCCAGAGCCGCATTACATAAAAGAGAAGAACGGCCGCTTCGTGATCCTGTTGTCCTTCCGGGACATATGCCTGAAGAACACAGGAAATATCTTTCTTACGATGCGGATGAATTTATCCGATGGGCGTCATCGGTCGGAAGATCTACAGAGCAAGTCATCCGTTACTTTCTGAATTCCGGCCGGGAACCCGAACAGGGATATAAGTTCTGTTCCGGGACGCGGAAGCTTGGTGATAAACACGGTGAAAAGAAACTTGAAAGTGCCTGTGAAAAACTGCTCTCTCTTGGTATGCAGCCGTCACTCAGGACATTGACGGAGTTCCTGAAAAGGAGCGATTTTGAGCTTGGAAAGCATTCTGAAAGTGTCCATGAATCAAACCGTTTCGGTATAACCCGTGGTGCTGCTTACTTCGGAAAGCGAGGTGAGCAGAAATGATCAATCAGGCAACTATAGACGTTTTAAGGGCGATGCGTTTCAGCGCGATGGCAGCTGAATTCGAAAACCAGCTGAAAGATACAGCCACCTATGAACAGCTTGGTTTCGAAGAACGCTTTTCCCTGCTTGTCGATGCGGAATGGAACCGACGTCAGAGCAACAAACTTAGAAAGTATATCAAAGCAGCTCGTTTCTCTGTCCCAGGTGCCTCTATTGAAGGCATTGAGTACCATGCTGACCGAAAACTCGACAAGGCTGAAATCCTTCGTTTTGCTTCCTGCAGGTACATCGAAGACGGTCATCACATCATCCTGAAAGGCGCCTCCGGAAACGGAAAGACTTACATTGCGTGTGCTCTTGGCAACGCAGCCTGCCGAAAGTTTCGGACGGTCAGATATATCCGGATGCCGGAACTGCTGGATGAACTCAGTATTACCAGAGGTACAGAACACTATAAAAAGACGATTCGTTCTTACCAGAAGGTAGATCTTCTGATCATTGACGAGTGGCTCATCCGGACGCTCAGTCAGCAGGAGGCATATGACCTTCTGGAGATCGTAGAATCCAGATGTGATAAATCCGTCATCTTCTGTACGCAGTACGAGAAAGAAGGCTGGTATGAACGGATCAATCCCGATCCGAACAGTGATAGTCCGATCTCGGACGCGATCATGGACCGGATCATTCACAACTCATATGAAGTAATGATTTCCGGCAAAGTCTCAATGCGCGAAAGGCACGGACTGAATTACAAAGAAACTGCCGAATAACGGCAAAACCAGGGGGATTGATCAGGTCTCCGTGAGACCTGGTCTCTCTTCCCGTGAAGGGTGGTCTGAAACACCGTGAAAGGTGGCCTCAGAGCGCGGAATTTACACTAAAAATGTGAATTGCTAAGTTCCAGTCTGACAGCAGATTTTATGATAAGTTAACGGTTAAAGCGTATCAG
>CAMGCK010000106.1 GCA_946040795.1 uncultured Lachnospiraceae bacterium | reverse complement strand
ACAAGGAGTATCGTCGGCAGCGTCAGATGTGTATAAGAGACAGGACCATGCCCGCGGGGGCTTCCACGCCCAGGTAGCGGCCGTAGCGGTGGGAACCATAGCGGCCCACTGCCACACCGTTTTCAACGAGCGGCGTTTCTGTCAGAAATACGCCGTCTGCGTCAAAATAGGCAGAACGGGCAGCGCCTTTGACATAGGGGACTTTGGAAAGGGTCAGCGGGGTGCCGGTGACGTTGTCGCCCTGAACATGGTCGCCGGGCTCAAACTTATTGGTCTTCATATATTTGGCGGAGTATTCCAGATCGTTCGCGAAGTAGCTGAAAAGGCGGCCGGCATCGTCCTCCTGCAGAATGATTTTGATGGGCACGTTCAGGTCGAGGACTTTAGCAAGCGGCCTGGCTTCAAAGCGGGCCGCGGCAATCTGAAGCTCGGTATCCACCTTTTTTGTGATTTCTTCCGGGTCGATGGACTCGAAGCGCAGCATATGATAGATCTCCACCTCTTCGCCATCCTTTTCCCAGGAGGGGATGAGTTCGGCATTTCCGCCGTAGGAAACATCCGTCAGGTCCACGCCGTTGGAATTGACAATGCGGTGTGTGGTTTCGGTCACGAAGATCTCTGTGGCAGATAAATAGCCGCCTTCGTAAACATCGGCCTTGAAGATCGCGTCGGAGACAAGGGCAGCGGCGTCCTTTAAAGACATGCCGCGGATATTGGAACTGCTTTCCGGAACCACGCCGTTTGCGGGCTTCGGAAGATCATAATACGGGTTTAATGCAAAGCCGGCTGCGTAAACATTCTCAAGAATCTTTTCGCGGATATCGTCCTCTGTCATATACGCGTAAACGGAGAAGGAGGAAGAGCCGCGTTTGTCATCCTGATCCACGTAGATCGTGACATCGCAGGTCTCCACGTCTGTCGCGCGGTTGGTCTCCAGTTTTTTACCTACATAGAAAAGCTCGCTGGAACGGGTCGTCACCAGGCTGACGCTCCATGCGGAGATCTCCTGCATCCCGGAAAGGATGCGTGTTAATTTTTCAATCATGTTCTTCATCCTCCCTTTTAACCCAGTTTGCAGCGGCACTTCAGATACGGACCGCCGTCGCTGACAGCAACCCATTCTTTATAACCCTTGCCGCAGTGACCGCAGCCGATGATCTGCCACTCTTCAGAGACCATGGAAATGCTCATGAGAAGGTCCGGCACATAACCGGACATGACGACCGGTGCCACGATCTTTCCGGTGAATTCACCGTTTCGGATCTCGCGGCCGTAGGAAGCCACACACTGAATGTTCCAGTTTTTGGGGTCTTCCATGCCGTTTGAAGTGTCGAAGAGCATGTATCCGTGTTCGATGGACTTGATCATGTCCTCCAGTTTGTCGTGTCCCGGTGCAAAGTAAGTGTTGGTCATGCGGGTGTATGCCTTGTGAGACGGATTCTGCCGGCGGCCGTTTCCGGTGGGGGCGGTGCCGAGCTCTGCCGCGCTGACGGCATCGGAAATACCGCTTCGTAAAATACCGTTTTCAATGATCAGGGTGTCCTGCGAGAAGACACCGTCATCGTCAAAGAAGTAGCCGATGGCGGGATCGGTCATGAAATCAGAAGCATTCTGTACATCCTCGATGCTGACAGTGGAAGGCTGCGCGGGTACGCGGACGCCTGCGCCATCATGCATGTTGACGAGTTCGGAAGCCACCGGCTTGTCGATGTAGTGGCGGGATTTTGCGCGCTTCTTGACGAACATGTCCATTTCCACGCCATGACCAAAGGCTTCATGCGCGATGAGGCCGGTGATGGACGGGGCGGTGATGATATCGTAGACGCCCGGCTCGATGAGTTCCGCGGTCAGCAGTTCTTCTGCCAGATGAGCAAGCTCCGTGGTCTTTTCTTCCATGATATCCAGGGCTGTTTCCGTACTGTTCGCGGCGGCGGGCACCATGGCCTCCTGCATGACATCGCCCTCACGGGCCACAGCCATGCCGTACATGGAGCACCAGGAGTAATGCTGGGAAAGGTCGCGGTTCGCGGAAATGAACATGGCAGAGGTCTCATAGGTCTCCATCATCATAATGGCCTGGATGACCTTGTCCGATGCCGCGTGAACGCGGTCACGGAGGGCCGTCATGCGCTCCACCAGTTCCTGAACGGTCAGCGCTTTGCCGCTTTCCGGACGTTCGAAGTGCTGTACGCAGGGTTCATCCTTCAGAATGCCGGCGTCCACATGGGTGCGTTCCAGTTCCGGAGCCAGCGTCAGCTCGCGGACGATGTTTTCTTCAATGCTGTCTATGTTTTCTGCGGTAATGTCGGAGAAAGAATACTCCGAGTAGATCTTGCCGTTGTAGATCTTGGCCACAAAACCACACTGTTTCTCGCGGGTATCGGAAACCGAAGTGGAAGAGGTGGTGACCGTGACGCGTTTTCCCGTCACCTGTTTGCCGAGGACGGACGCGTAGGAATACCGCTTCTGAAGGCGCTGCACAAGCTCTTTGCAGAGGTCGTGCCGTGACTGTAAATAAGTTGAGTACATGGGAAACTCCTTCGTGTATTGATAATGGTATTGTAGCATAGTTTTTGAAAAGGTGGGGAGAAAATGTCCGGGGAAGCTGATTCGTGACGGAAAAAGTGTCAAGCGGCGGAATGGGGCCGAAGATAAAAGATGATTGATAGAAATTGGAGAGAAATTGGAGAGTGAAAATTGCAAAATTTGATTGACTTTTTGTAAGGCATCGGTTACAATATCTTTTGCATTCCTCGATAGCTCAATGGTAGAGCATCCGGCTGTTAACCGGAGGGTTGTAGGTTCGAGCCCTACTCGGGGAGTTTTGATTGTCCAAAAACATTCAAATGATGAATTTATTCATCTGCGCCCGTAGCTCAGTTGGATAGAGCATGCGCCTTCTAAGCGCAGGGTCGGGGGTTCGAATCCCTTCGGACGCATTCTTAAGACGATTTAAATATTCAAAAACATAGCATTTAAGCCAAAAATTGAACGAAAGGAGTAAGTGCGGTCTTCAAATTTTTTAATGTGTATTCAAAATTTCATAAAAATATTCAAAGAACATTGGAACGAACGAGTATTTGTTAGTCCAGTGTTATTTTTTTGCCATTTTTCTGTGATTCCTACAACATAATTAGTGAGAATATAGTGATGAGGTGAAGGAGATGTTTACGGATGAAGTGCTAGAAAAATTCTTTTCAGACAGGGAGATGTGCTCCTATGTCAAGATCCGGAATACTGGAGAGATATGGATAAGAAGGATGGTAGGATGTACTATACTTCTATGAAGTATGACCTAAACCGTATGAAGGATGTTGCTGATGTTCCGGCAGTTGCTGATGTAAGAACTGCTGAACCGAGAGATTACCGTGAAGGTCGCAGTGGTATATCCCGGAAGACATATATGCAGACCAAGGAAGTCCACGGATCGAATACTGCCGATGACAAACAGGCTAAAATGAAGGATCTTGAGAAGTACATCTCTGATATGACGGAAGATGTCACCGAGATGATGGCAGATGCTTCAAACGAGGAGAAGGCTATGCTGAAATCCAAACTACAGTTACTGTGGCAGAAGATGTAACAGGATGGATGTGGTTATAAACTCCAAGGTATGGCATATAAGGTTTGAAAACGGCACTTCTACGGAATTGATGCGGTCGGATGGTACATTCGCTTTAGGTGTATGCGATGACGATCTATGCACCATTTTTATATGCGACAACCTTCCGGATCATCTGAACGAGAGTGTCCTATGTCACGAACTATGCCATGCATTCTGCTTCTCATACGGACTGGATTTGGACATAGCCACAGAAGAGATCGTGGCAGATTTCCTTGCGACATACGGTAGAGATGTGTTCGATGTTGCCGATGAGGTGCTAGGAAGATTCGCTTTGATTGCATAAAAAAGACCCCCATCGATGGGGCGGTGGTCGTAAAACAGTTAACAGCCACAGTAGTTTTGCACTGCTGTGGCTGCTCTTGTATCTTATCCCGTTATATGATAATATGGGGCCGACAAGATATACAAATCGGGAGTTGTGGAGGTGAATCCATTGAAAGAAGATGTATATCAAACTCCTTGCGGAACAATTCACTATTGGGTAAGTATTTTAAGTCTGGATGCAATCACGCTCGTTTTTCTTCCGGGACTGACTGCCGACCATAGATTGTTTGACAAACAAATTGAGCATTTTGGCAGAAAGTATAACATTGTCGTATGGGATGCACCGGCACACGCAACTTCATGGCCGTTTCAGTTCGACTTTGACCTGTTCGACAAAGCCAGGTGGCTAAATGAAATTTTAGAGCGAGAGAAAATCGTAAAACCTGTAATTGTCGGCCAGTCAATGGGTGGATATGTGGGTCAAGCTTTTGCGCAGCTTTATCCGGATCAACTGAAAGGTTTTATTTCTATTGACTCTGCACCGTTGCAAAGAAAATATGTGACGGCAGCTGAACTTTGGCTTTTGAAAAGAATGGAGCCAGTATATGCTCACTATCCGTGGAAACTGCTTTTGAAATCAGGTACTGACGGTGTTGCTACTTCTGATTACGGCAGAAATCTGATGCGAGAAATGATGTTGGTTTACGATGGAAATCAGAAACGTTATGCACAAATTGCCGGACATGGCTTTCGTATCTTGGCAGCAGCGATAGAAAAGAATTTTCCATATGAAATCAAATGTCCGGCTTTGTTGATATGCGGCACACAGGATCATGCTGGTTCATGTATGCGGTATAATAAGGCGTGGCATCGAGATACACAAATTCCTTTGCAATGGATTGAAGGCGCGGGTCATAATTCCAACACAGATAAGCCAGAACTGATAAACGCCTTGATAGAGGAATTTCTTACAAGCATCTAATTAATGAAGCGAACAACCGACAACTTCCAGTTTGCCGAGATGCTGTAAAATACTTTCCGGACAAAAGGGCGCACTTCTATACTCTACTGTCGGGAGTTTCGTGCGTCCTGCCGAGCTTCATTCGACCTCAGCAGAAAAACTGCATGACCGAGAATGTTGCGTCACTTTTTCCGTCAAGGTGGCTACACCCCCTTGCGCCGCTAAAGCGGCTATCCCCTGTGAACTTGCTGGCGGCGAACGGTTTTAACAAACCGTTCGCCGCCAGCAAGTTTAAATTATGTGTAGAAAACAATCCTCCGTATGATTACAACCATGCGGAGGATTCACTGTTTTATGAACACCGCTCTATCCGATGGGGGTTATTGTTTACCACTTGCAGAAGAACTTTACTACATCTGTTAGGATGGTATCAAGTGCGATGTAACTTCCGCTGTTTCTTCTTCTCGCACGTTTGCGGTCATAAATGATGCTTGAAAACATACCTTCAATAGCAAGAAAGACAAAAAAGGCACAAATAATAAAAGTGATATTAATTACAATGATAAGTGTCCACTTCACAATAAACCAAGTGACTTTGAGAATTAACTGTAAAATCGGCTTTACGGTCTGCCACAGGTCATACATAAATACCTTGAATTTTCCGTTCTTATCAAGCGAATTGTAATCGTAGTTTTCTGTTCTGATATCAGCAAATGTCAATGATGTCATAACGTCACCTCTGTTGTATTCTAATATATGCTTGTGCCGTCCAATAAATTGGTCTTAATTATTAGAGTTCTTTTCAATTTCCTTCTCAACACAGTATCTGATGTACTCTGACATATTCATTCCCAACTGTTCGGAACGAACTTTAATACGGTCTTTCATTCCGTTCTTTAAACTGATAGGCATAAGGTCATAGTGTTCTTTAGTGAACTCTGCAATATAATCAAGTCTGTTATTCTTCTTTCTCATAATCCGGCACTATTTAACTCCTTTTCTACACAGTAAGCAATGAAGTTAGAAAGAGTTCTGCATCTTTTTTCTGCTTCTTCACAGGTCTTCGGGTATTCGTGGATGATGTACTCACGGAGTTCTTTCAGTTCTTCGGTTGTCATATTAACCCCTGTCATTTTTGATGTATAGTAGGTCTTTCATTTCGACCTCATAGTAATGGTTTCTGCCGTCCTTAAAACAGAGGACTGACACAGGCTTATAGTGTTCATTCAGTCTGCGCTTTGAATCAACATAGCGTGTGTGCTTCTTAACATAGGACTTCAAGGTTCGATCATAGTATTCGATTATCATTCATTTTCTCCTTCACCATCGTCAAATGCAGTTACTTTCATATATGCTTCTTTGCTGATCCGGTGTGCAGATGATTCGATCCAGTTGTCAGAAGGTGGAGTCTGATAATAAGACTTCTTGTAGTATCTTCCGTTTTTCTCATAGTACTTTGTCTCTTCGATTTCAGTCATAATGCGCTTCCCGACTCTTGAATTCTCAAAAATTCCATCCCACAACTGCGCTTCAAACTCATTGATGCACTCGATGTAGGTGTTTCGAGTGATCCGGACGATGTGTTCAGAATGACGAATGAAGAAGCAATTCAGTATGCAAAGGAGTGTGATGATCTTCTTTCCAAACGGCACAAGCTTGTTTTTTGTCAAATCAGTCGTCCCGCCCCCCTCTTTGCAAAAATCCATCCATTCTATCCTTCTGTTTTTTGCAAATGAGCTTCAAAACCCCCTCTTTGCAAAAATTCTCCGT
>CAMGCK010000105.1 GCA_946040795.1 uncultured Lachnospiraceae bacterium | reverse complement strand
TACACAAGGAGTATCGTCGGCAGCGTCAGATGTGTATAAGAGACAGGAAATTACTTGACAAACAATTATTCCGTGATATTATATCAGCAAAGAATACTGATTTGAAGGTGACATGATCAAGAAGAGCAGACAGAGGGAGGCCATCCTTAAATATCTGGAATCCAGAAAAGACCACCCGACTGCGGAGCGGGTCTATACGGCGGTGCGGGATGAGTTCCCGAATATCAGCCTGGGGACAGTCTACCGCAATTTGGCGTTGCTTGCGGAGATGAACGAGATCTGCAGGGTGACCTGTGAAGAAGACGGATCCGATCATTTTGATTTTGATACATCGCCCCATCAGCACTTCTTCTGTAAAAACTGCAGGGCGGTCATCGATGTACCGTTAAAGAATGATGAGAGCATACTTGGAATGCTTCAACAGTCGATGGGGGTGTCTATCGACACCCAGAAGACCATCTACTACGGCACATGCGGCAAGTGTCTGCAGAAAATCAACAAGAAATAGATCAGGACCCATTCCTGATTCAAAAATTCATTTACGATAAGGAGATTAGATTATGGCAAAGTGGGTATGTCCTGTATGTGGTTATGTTCATGAAGGTCCGGAGGCACCGGAGAAGTGCCCGGTATGCAAAGTTGACGGATCCAAGTTCACCAAGGTTGAAGGTGAGATGAAGCTTGCAGCTGAGCATGAGTATGGTGTATATGCAAAGACTGTTAAGAACAATGATTCTATTTCCGAAGAAGATAAGAAGTACATCTTTGAACAGCTGATGGCAAACTTCCAGGGTGAGTGCTCTGAAGTCGGCATGTACCTCTGCATGGCTCGCATCGCACATCGTGAGGGTTATCCGGAAATCGGTCTGTACTGGGAAAAGGCAGCTTTTGAAGAAGCTGAGCATGCTGCAAAATTTGCAGAGCTTTTAGGCGAAGACCTTGAAGCCAACATGAAGGCTTCCACCAAGGACAATCTGAAGTGGAGAGTTGATTGCGAATTCGGCGCTACCCAGGGCAAGTTCGATCTGGCTCTTTGCGCAAAGAAGAACGGTCTGGACGCAATTCATGACACTGTTCATGAAATGGCTCGTGACGAGGCGCGTCACGGCAAGGCACTTAAGGGTCTCTTAGACAGATACTTCAAGTAATCAACCACAGTAAGTATCGATGAATTACCCGGAGGCAGTCCGGTAATATTGAAAACTGAAATAGCGACGGTAGGACAGAAAAACCGTGCATAAATGAGGCCATTCGGAGACATTCGAGTGGCCTTATTTGTGCATTATTCATACTTCCATTTTGGCGTACTATCATCTATAATCCTTAAAGAATTTGTCAGTCAGTGGAGCTTCATCATGGAAAACAAAAAGAACAACCGGAAACTCTCCCTGGAACTTTTCCTCTATTTTTTTAAGATTGGCTGGTATACGTTTGGAGGGGGATGGTCCATCATCGCCCAGATCCAGCGTGACTATGTGGATAAAAGCATTACATTACAGCGGGAGGGGCGATCTATCTACCGACCGTTGCAATCGGTATCATAGCGGGGATTCTGCTGATGGCGGCCAAATTGAACATTCCGCTTACGATCCTTGTATCCGCCATACTGGGAATTCTATTCACAAAATGAGCGGAACGAATTTGCGTCGGAAAATTCAGACGGAAAAGCAGAACGGATGCAACTGAATGGATAAAAACTCGGTCTGTTCTTCTTGAAGTGGAGTTTACATGAATTTATATCTGGCCCCGATGGAGGGCATTACCGGCCATGTGTTCCGGAACGTTTACCATCATTATTATGACGGCGCGGATAAGTATTTTTCGCCGTACATCTCACATCGGAATTTTTCTGCAAGAGAGCGGAGCGATATTCTGCCGGAAAACAATCGCGGTATGGTATTGATTCCGCAGATTCTGACCAACCACGCAGATGAATTTATCGATATCGCGCACAAACTGAAGGAAGAGTACGGCTACGGGGAAGTCAATCTGAACCTGGGCTGTCCGTCACCGACAGTCGCGCCGAAAAACCGCGGCGCGGGCTTTCTCAGGGTACCGGATGAACTCCGACTGTTTCTGGATGATATTTTTGATAAGAGTGATGTGAAGATCTCCGTGAAGACCCGGACCGGATATGAAAACCATGAGGGATTTGATCGGATCATTGAACTTTTTAACGAGTATCCGTTGACAGAGCTCATTGTCCACCCAAGATGCCGCGAGGATTATTATGCGCGTCCTGTTTCAAAAGAGGCTTATGCCATTGCGGCGGAAAACAGCAGACATCATCTTTGTTACAACGGCGATGTTTATACTGTGGAGGACGCAGAGGCGATCACCTTGGGATTTGGATCACCGGACATTATGTGCGGCCGCGGTATCCTGACGGACCCCGCGTTGTTTAACCGGATCCGCATGTCCATAGCGGGCGAGCAGGCATTTCTTGGGAAGGCAAAAGAAGCCCACACGGCAGGAAAACTGAAAACAGGAGCACAAGCGCGGGTATTGGAAACAGAAAAACATGCGGATCTTAGTGAAAAGCATCTGAAGGCTTTTGTACGGGAATTGTGTGATGCTTATCAAGAAGACCTTTCCGGTGATAAAAATGTGCTTTTCAAGATGAAGGAATTGTATTTTTATCTTTCATCACGCTATGAAAAAGGTGAAAAGCTGCTAAAAAAAGTGCGGAAATGCCAGACTGTGGCGGATTTTAAGTCTGTACTGATGGAGAGCGGTGCTTATGGCTATCGGGCCTGAGTGTAAAGTAATATTTATAAAGAAGAGCGTTAAATGAAGAATTTTAAGGAAAAACTGAACAGCTGCATGAATCGCGGAATTCTCGCGGACTATAGAACGCGGTATGTTCTCCTGGCACTGGTGCTGAATCTGCTGATTGAATCGCTGAGCCGCCATCATATTTTTGGCGGACTCATTTTTCTGTTCACAAGACCGCATTTTTTTATTTACAATATGCTGATCATTCTGGCAATCGTGTTCATCGGCAGCTTTTTCAAACGCCGTGCTTTTGCCACCTTTTTCCTGAGCGCGATCTGGATGATATTCGGCATTATGGATTGCGTGCTGCTTTTTGTGAGAAAAACGCCGCTGACATTCCAGGATTTTGACAATGTGGTCGAGGGCTTCCATGTGCTCCCCAAATACTTCAATGTTTTGGGCATCATTTTGATCTTTGCTGCGCTTGCCGGTGCGGTTTTCCTGATCGTTCTCGCGGCGATCCGCATGCCGAAGATCAAAGGAAAGGTGCCGTATGTGAAAAGCGGCGCGTTTATGGGCGGCGTGCTTGTGGTGACGGCGCTTCTCACCCTGATCGGCGTTAAAGCGAAGGTACTGGGAACCAGTTTCGGAAACATCGCCCAGGCTTACAAGGACTACGGCTTCAGTTACTGCTTTGGCAGTTCGGTCGTTGCGACAGGTGTCAGCAAACCGCATGATTATTCCGAGGATACCATGGAAGAGGTGCGGGAAATCATCGACGAGGAGGAAGGCGTACAGCAGGAAAAGCCGAATATGATCTTTATTCAGTTGGAATCGCTGTTTGATCCGATGCGGCTGAAGGGCGTTTCATACTCTGAAGATCCGATTCCCACGATTCGGAAGCTCATGAATGATTATCCCTCCGGATATCTGTCCGTGCCGTCCTTTGGCGCCGGTACAGCAAATACCGAGTTTGAGATCATTACCGGCATGGATCTGAATGATTTTGGCCCCGGTGAGTATCCCTACAAGACCGTCCTTCTGGATACGGTCTGCGAATCCACGGCCTATTATCTGAAGGACCAGGGATATCGAACTTCGGTCATACACAATAATGAGGGCGATTTCTATTCCCGCAACAAGGTTTTCCCGCAGCTGGGATTTGAAACCTTCACATCCCTGGAATATATGAACGGGTATGAACTCACATACACCGGCTGGGCCAAAGATGAGATCCTGATCGACGAGATCCGTGAGATCATGAATACTACCGCGGAAGCGGACTATATTTACGCCATCTCGGTGGAAGGGCACGGAGACTATCCCGCGGAAACGGACGGCCTGGATCTCCCCATCACGGTGGAGGATCCGGACAATGTGACAGGCAACCCGGAGGCATTCCGTTATTATGTGAACCAGATCCATGAAATGGACCGTTTCATCAGCAAGCTGATCGTAAAACTGGCCTATGAGCGGGAAGATGTGGTACTCGTTCTTTATGGGGATCATTTACCTACATTTGATTTTCAGGAGGAAAGCATCGACAACGGTGATCTGTGTACGACGCAGTATGTGATCTGGAATAACATGGGGCTTCCGAACATCAAGAAAGATCTTACTGCTTATCAGCTGTCTTCTGAGGTGCTGAACCGCGCGGGCCTGTCCGGCGGACTGATCTACAAGGTGCACCGGGCCTATGAGGATGGGGACATCGAGAGTGAAGAGCTGTATCATGAAATGCTCAGGCTTCTGGAGTATGACATTCTTTACGGAGATCAGGACTCCTATGACGGAGAGTATCCTTACGCAGTCATGGACATGCAGATGGGGCATAAGGAGATCCGGATCACCAGCGCGGACAATGTATACAGGCATGTTCGGATCACCGGAGAAAATTTCACGGAGTATTCCAAAGTCTTTATCAACGATGAGGAATGTGAGACCCTGTTCAACGGACCCACCGAGCTTCTGGTAGACCTGCACCAGCTGGTTTCGGGCGATATTATTGATGTCCGCCAGATTGCAGCCTCCGGCAGCACCTGGCTCAGCAGCACGGTTCCGTTCACTTATAACGGCCTGACCGAGGATCGGTAATATCCATAAAAAAGAATATCGTTTTTGTGCAAGCGGCTGTAAATGGATGGAAAAAATCGCTTTTTCTGTGCATAAAACCGCTTGCTTTTTTGTGGGGATTCCGATATAATTACCCGCAGTGTGCCGTGAGGGCACACGGAAAATTAAATAACAGGGAGGATTCCACATGAACAAGAAGAAGCTCACTCTGGCTCAGCGCATGGCGATCGCACTTGTTTGCGCGCTGATCTGCGGCGGTATCTTTATGGCTGTACGTGAAGGCCTGAACGGTGCCGGCAAGGGCGAAGTATGGCAGACCATCAACAATATCCTGTTTGCGGATATTACGGCGAATGCCAGTGCAATCGGCCTTTTCTACATCATCGGCCAGCTGTTCATCCGTGCACTGTCACTCATCATCGTTCCGATGATCTTCACTTCACTGGTGCTTGCCATCATCCGTATTGCTGATGCATCCAAGCTGCGCCGCATTTCCTTAAAGACCATCGGCCTGTTCCTTTTAACCACCGTTATGGGTCTTGCACTTGCGGCGGTCGTAGGCTTTATCGTATACAGCACCGGCGCATTCAGCACTGTCATCGAAGGCCTTGAGGCTTCTGAAGGTTCCACCGGTTCCAACCCGCTGAACGTGATCCTGAACATCATTCCCTCCAACGTGTTTGCAACCTTCCAGACCAACGGTTCTGTTCTGGCAGTTGTTTTCCTGGCTGTTGCAACCGGTCTTGCGATGAACACCATCGGCGTTTCCAAGGTTGAAGAGTTCAAGAAGGTCCTTTCTCAGATCAATGAGATCGTTGTAACTTTCTTAAACTACGTTGTTACGAAGTTCGGTCCGATTGCAATTTTCTGCCTGCTGGTTCGTACCATGGCTTCTTACGGCATCGCTTACCTGAAGCCGGCAGTTGCGTACATGATCGTAACCGCCATCCTCCTGCTTTTATATCTCTTAGTTGCTTATCCGGCAATCGTTGCCATCGGCGCTAAGCAGAACCCGATCACTTTCATCAAGAAGATCGCAAAGGTTGCCATCTTTGGCTTCTCCACCTCTTCATCAGCAGCCACGCTGTCTCTGAACACGAAGACCTGCCAGGAAGACATGGGTGTCGATGAGGAAATCACCTCTTTTGTTCTTCCGCTCGGTATGACCATCAACATGGACGGTACCGCAATCATGCAGGTCGTTGCTACGCTGTTTGTAGCAGGCGTTGCAGGTTTTGATGTATCCTTCCCGCAGCTTCTGATGATCGGTCTTCTGGCGCTGGTTGCTTCCGTTGGTACTCCGGCAGCTCCGGGTTCCGGCGCGATCGTGCTGTTCACCATCCTGTCCGGTGTCGGCTTCACTTCTGATGCGGCGCTGCTTGCATACAGCCTGATCCTTGCAATCAATCGTCCGATCGAAATGCTTGTTACCGCGCTGAACGTTGTGGGCGATGCTACTACCAGCGTAGTTGTTGCAAAGTCTGAAGGCATGCTGGATGAAGAAGCGTTCAAGAAGTGATTTCAGTGAAACTGAAATAATGATCATTTAAGAGTACATGCCATTCCGCATGCCGGACGCTTAGTTCCTGTTCGTTGCAGACCGCGGAATCGCTTGATCTCCTGCACAAACTTACAAAAGGGCGCTGTGAAAAAATCATGTTGATTTTTTCATGGCGCCTCTTTTTACGTCTGTTATAAGGGGTTATTTCACAGCCCCTTATAACAAATGTGGGCGTTTTTATGTGATGATCTTCTTTCCAAACGGCACAGGCTTGCTTTTTTGTCAAATCAGTCGTCCCGCCCCCTCTTTGCAAAAAATCCATCCATTCTATCCTTCTATTTTTTGCAAATGAGCTTC
>CAMGCK010000104.1 GCA_946040795.1 uncultured Lachnospiraceae bacterium | reverse complement strand
CTTCAAAACCTTCTCTTTGCTAAAAATCCATCCGTTCTATGCATCTGATTTTTGCAAATGAGCTTCAAAACCATTTTTTGCTAAAAATTCATCCATTCCATGCATCTGATTTTTACAAATAAGTATCAGGATCCCTTCTTTGATAAAATTTCAATTCGTATAAAAGCATTCTGTCCAAAAGAAGGGCTTTTTTATCGTGAAAAGTCAATATCACCACAATAAGTCAATATTTCCAGCCGTACAAGTTTGCCCCATCTTTTTTAAGTTTGTTATTTGCCCATGCTTTTAAAATATGCTTTTGCTCATCCTATTTAAGTTTGTTATTTGCCCATGCTTTTAAACCTTACTTTCGCCTCATACTTTCAACATTTGTTTTTAGTCGTATGTCTTCAAAGTTTGTTTGCACAAACTTTCCGCATACTTCCAACGTCCGCCCCTTCGCCTGAAAAGAACAAGATTTCCATCAACAAAAGGGGGACCGTGAAAAATCAAAATGATTTTTCACGATCCCTTTTAACGTTACTTTTTCTCTGCCTTAGTCACATACTTTATGACCTTCATATGTGTAATGGAGAAGAGTTCATAGGAAACCTCTGCACCATCGGCCGTGAAGTCAAAGACAAAACTGCGGGTGGAATCATTTTCCGGCCACATAAGCTCCAGATGAAAGCGGGTGTCTGTTTCAAACCAGCCGTTTGCCCAGCACTTGGAAGCATATTCCCAGGGCGAGCGGAGGCGGTTATAGCGGCGGGAACCATCCATGGAGAACTCCAGTGTGACATGATTCCGATCCTTGCCGATCCATTCCAGTGTGCCTTCCATCGTGCCAAAGCGGATGGTAAAAGCATCAGCAAGATTCGGATTGGAGGCGGGATCGTTCATCAGCGACATACTGAGAACGAAGGGGTCAAAGGAACCCTCCAACACCTTGTAAGAGCCGGAAAAAGTACCTTTTTGTGTGGAATACGGCTGATACACGGGCGATTCCACTGCCATGTGACGAAGCCGTCTCTGCAGTGTTTTCAGCGCTTCCGGATCCTCCGGCAGCGGCTCGTCATGAACTGTCGGGAGCAGAACATCCCAGATGCATTCCAGCGACTTATCCGGATGGTCAGAGTGCTGGTTCATGGCGATGATCATATCCTTGTCCGGGATGACGATCGAGAACTGGCCGGAAGCGCCATCGGCCCGGTAAGCACCGGGATAGCGGCACATCCACATCTGGAAACCGTAACCTGCATTGCCGTCCGTAAGCGGAGGACGGGTACCGTCTGCGGAAACAGCCGGCCCGTTGTCGATGCGGGAAGTCGTAGCCAGCCGGACAAATTCCTCGTCCAGGATACGCTCCGTAACGGTCGCACTTGCAGTACCGGCCTCACCTGCAGCACTGTTTTCGCTGCACGCTTCATTCCGGTATGTCACCACACCGCCGTCCAGATACAGCTTCATCAGCCGCAGATTGTCTTCCGTGGTGGAATAGGTGCGCCACGCCCACATGTCACGCCCGCCGGGCTGCGTGCTGTAATTCAGATTGTCATAATCGATGCCGATCTTTTGGAACAGCTTTTCGTTCAGATAATCGTACACATTTTTGCCGGTCAGTTTGTAAATGATTTTGCCAAGCAGCGTGGAATTGACACTGCTGTAATGGAACGTGGTGCCCGGTTCTTCAAGAATGGGATGATTTACAAAATTCTTGACCCAGTCCGCGTCATCCGGCGGGAAAGAGAGCAACCGGTACCCATGTGCAGCATCTTGTAAATGGTCAGTTTCTGTAAAAAGTCTGACGGCTCTTCCGGTGCGTACTCCGGATAGATATCGATGAGTCGGGTATCCAGGGTCAATAACCCTTCCCGGATGGCGATGCCGATGGCAGTTCCCATATAGGTCTTGGTCAGCGAATTGCACATATGGACCTGGCCCTGGGCATAAGGCGCCCAGAAGCCTTCCGTGAGAATGCAGCCATGCCGCATGATCACAAGTCCATGCATTTCTGTGTGACCGCTCTCCAGGGCATCCAGGAAACGCAGGATATCTCTTGAGGAAATACCTGCTTCTTCAGGTGAAATACGGGAGAATTCAGTTCGATTCATGGATTATTCTTCGCTTTCCAGTTCCTTCTTGAAAACCTCAGACATGGGACCTGCCGGGAACACAAAATCCTTCGGGAGGTAGTTGATGCAGGAATCCCCCACCTGTGCGCGAAGACTGCCCTTGAAGAAACCGCGGCAGTAATCCGGAACGTCCTCGGGATCTACATTGTCCGGGCATCCGTTTACAACGTGCTCAGCGGCGGTAATGAAATCATCCAGGTAGGACTTGGCAACCGGGCATCCGTTATGGTTCGGCATGATGAAATCGTACTCGGACTCACGGGACTTTAAGAGTTTGCAGTTCTCCAGGAACGCACCGACGGAGTCAAAGATGTTCAGGTTTGCGTTGCTGGCATCCAGTTCATCGCCCGGGAACATCAGACGGCGGCCATGGTCAATGAAGGCGATGGAGCTCTTGCAATGCGCCGGCGTGTAGACAACTTCAACTTCACGTCCGCCCAGATCAAAGATGTGACCGTTTTCCACAGCGATTTTTTCGTAGTTCGGATAGGGCATATTGTCCAGCCATTCCTGCGGCAGCGGGCCAAAGGCATGATCAGCGTTTTCAAAAGCCTGCGGGTGCATATAGACCTGCGGGAAGAAACGGTTGCCGCCGGTATGGTCAAAGTGCTCGTGCGTATTGACGACCATGAGCTCGCGGTCGCCCTTCAGCATGTCCACGATGTTCGGGAAATCGCCGCGGCCGTATGCGGTATCGATGAGAAGCGCTTTCTCTGTGCCGAGAAGCAGGAAGGTATCCAGGGCTTCGCCGTAATGGATGATATAGGTGTCGTCAAAGAGGCGCCACCAGCGGTAGGGCTCGTCATCCGGTAAGTGTACAATATTGTATTTTCTGTTCATGGCAGTACTCCTTTCAGTTGTCATCATTTTCTGCAAGTGTCATAATTTATTTCACTATAGCATAAAAGTGGAAAAAATGATGTACAATTCCGAAATCGGTTTTTTAGGGATATTGACAGAAAACGGTGTGGATTGCGTAAATGTTGCGGTGTGAATAATTGACATCATCAGAGCTATCTGGTCAACTTCTATTTTGTGGATGAACAGAACCGGGACTGCTTTGTGATCGGTGAAGAGGAGATTCCCATCTCGCGCAAATACCAGGGCGATGCTAAGGAAAAATACTACAATTACGTATTTGAAAGCATGGAATAAATACCAAAATACGTCTGTAAACATAAAATAAATACCAGATATTACAAAAATACGGTCAAAATCGATAAAGTGCTCACAAAGAAGAGCGGGAATGCTATGATCCTTCCATCAAGAAAATGATGAAGAGATCCTTATGGATCAGAACAGTTTGACTGCAGATTATAAAATGTCAGAGGCATATGAATGGCTCGTTCTGGAAATCCTTCAGACTGCGGTGAAGAAATCGCAGGATACACCCGGAAAGGGCGGAAGCGTATTTTTCAAGCAGAAACGAATCGGCTGACATACGTTCACACTGATCAAGACCGCATGTACTGAGTCTCAGTACAGTCAGCTGACAGCGTACACGGACATGGCGCGGGAGCAGGGAATTTACTGCGAGTGCCGATGGAATGCCGGAAATGCGACAGTGCGGATCACAGAAGAACCCAGATGATGAATTTTTGAAGGGAGTGTCAGGCACAGGTTCCTCTCCCTCCTCTTTTTCCTTGTGTCTGACGCCCCGATTAGTCCGTATTTGACGGAGTATGAAACAATGAAGCCCTCGGCATCTGACAAGTATCGGATTTACCGGAAACGGTAAGCGGTACGGTCAGAGGCCGGGGGCTTGAACTTGTCAAAGAGAGGATGGAGAAGCATAGATTTAAGAAGGACATAATGGGAGAAATCCTGTGGTGGGGCTGTGAAATAACCCTTTATAACATATGTGGGCGTTTTTATGTGATGATCTTCTTTCCAAACGGCACTGGCTTGTTTTTTGTCAAAGAGGGGTTGATTTCCCGTGGAATGACAAAATTTCCGGTGGCACAAGCTTGCTTTTTGTCAAATCAGTCGTCCCGCCCCCTCTTTGCAAAAATTCTCCGTTTAGTTCCCCATTGTGCTGATTTAGCCCCATTTCCGCCCGCCAGCCCAAACCTCTCACCAGCAAAGAAAGGACTGTGAAAAACCGAAATGATTTTTCACAGCCCCTTTTCATGAAACGACAAATTTACAGGCTGCACGAGCTTGCTTTTTGTCATAGCGGGCATGTTTCACCGTGTAATGACAAAATTCAGGCTGCAAGCATGCGCAGGCTGCATTTTTATTATATTTACTGTGTCAAAAAAACCACATTCTTCTCCGTAATGAAATTCTGTGCACTGTACAGCACCAGCACCCGGTCAATGTCATTCTCTTCCACATACTGTGCCGCCGACATGTGATAATACCGAAGATCCATGAGATGCACTTCGGCAAAACGCTCCGCAAGGAACGGTGCCAGCGCGTCGGAATAAGAATCGCGGATAAGAAGCAGTTTTTCACCACCCTCCAGCTGTTCATTCCGGATCACAGCAAGCGGCTGGTTTCCGCCGAGGAAGGACGAATACTTATCTTTGGCTTCCAGATAACTGCGATCATAAAGCGGTGCCTGAACGCCCTGCCCGTTCTTCCAGGAGGTCAGCGTTTTTCCCTCCTCCTTCACCCAGTATTCCATGGTGTCCGGCTTCAGGAAATGAATGCCGGATGTGGAATACAGCGTACCGTAAAAGGAATCACTGGCAATCTCCGGTGTGAAGTCCTCGCGCAGCAGCAGTTCCATGCCCCAGTTCTCCAGTATCGCGTTTGCGCCGTAAAAAGCGCCCAAAGAGGTCCAATGGTGATCGGTTCGATAGTAAATGGGTTCGTCTTTATGCGCGGCCAGAATGCCCTCAAAATCGATCTCACTCTGAGCAAGAAGATCACGCTGATCCCAGCTTTCCGCGCCTGCCGGAAGTTTTTCCTTCCAGATCTCTGCTGCGGACGGAATCACGCCGATCTGTACGGGTATATCAAACAGTTCCTTAAACCGCTGAACATAATTCAGATTCTTCTGTACCTGTGCTTCATCCGGTGTTTCCAGCTGCGCGATCAGGGTATCGCCGCATAAGTACACGCCCTTAAAACGTGTCTTGCCGATCAGCTGCTCGGCCCGGGCCTTGAGTCCGGTCCAGCTGTCACGCAGCGGGAACTGATCCACAAAGTAGTCTTCCACGGCCTTCGTGAAGGACCCGTCCTTCAACGCAGACCAGGAATACTGCGGAAGCTGTGCCAGCGTTCGGTTTTCTGTCTCGGAACGATCCCGGTCCGGCAGCACGATGTGCCACAGAAGCAGTCCCCCCAGGAAAAGACTGAATACGACAGTAATAAAACGACTGTATGCTTTTGTCATATGTTCTTCTCCTTTCTCAGAAACGGAAATACAGGAACGGGTTGTAGCTGCCATCCACCAGATAACCGGTGCAGATCACCATCGCCAGCGCCATGAGTACCGGTGTCAGGATCTTCTGTGCCTTTTCCGGGATCCGCTGCCAGGTCTTCTTTCCAAGCGTTGTGGATGCCAGGATCAGAATGACAAAGGTCACTGCATAACTCTTCAGACGATATCCGTCCACCGCCGTAAAGAAGCCGGATCCGCCAAAGCAGGACAGAAGATACTGTCCGCAGAGCTTCAGGTCTTCAATGGCAAAGATGCCCCATCCCACAAACACCACGAACAGGGTGTAAATATGTTTGATGACTGCCGGCGTCTTCTTCAGCACATCCTTCAGCAGATACTTTTCAATCATCAGCCAGGTGAAGAAATACAGGCCCCACAGAATGAAATTCCAGCTGGCGCCGTGCCAGAATCCGGTACAGAACCAGACAATGAAAATATTGCGGAGCGTTTTCCATGCGCCATTCCGGTTGCCGCCGAGCGGGATATACAGGTAATCACGGAACCAGCCTGTCAGTGTCATGTGCCAGCGGCGCCAGAAATCACTGACGGAGGACGCCAGATACGGATAATTGAAGTTCTCAGCAAACTTGAATCCAAAGATCCTGCCGAGGCCAATGGCCATATCGGAATAACCGGAAAAGTCAAAATAGATCTGAAAACCAAAGGCCAGAAGGCCCATCCAGCCGCCCACCGCGGAAAGCGTACCGGCACTCTGCGCAGCCAGACACTCGTCCCACAGGGAGCCGATGGAATTGGCCAGAAGCACCTTCTTCGCAAGACCCACACAGAAACGGGTCGCACCCGCCGCAAAATCCTCGGAGGTATTCACGCGGCTGTCCAGTTCCTTTGCCACCGTCTTATACTGGACGATGGGACCTGCAATCAGCTGCGGGAACATCGTCACAAACGCGCCGAACTTGATGATGCTCTTCTGCACCGGCGCGTCCTTTCTGTACACATCGACGGTGTAACTCATCGTCTGGAAGGTGAAGAAGGAAATACCGATAGGAAGCGGAATATGGAGCTGCGGGACCGTGATGCCCGGGATCAGCGACAGGTTGGCTGCCAGGAAATCCCAGTATTTGAAAAATCCCAGAAGCAGCAGGTTGAAAATGATGGACTCCGCCACGAACCACCGTGCTTTTCTGTCATTGTCACGGTACTTCTCCACCAGAAGGCCGTGCGTGTAGTCGATGGCAATGGACAGGAACATGATGACGATGTAGACCGGCTCGCCCCATCCGTAAAAGAACAGGCTCACCAGAAGAAGTACCAGATTCCGCCATTTAAGCGGTGTCAGGAAATACAGTGCCAGTGTCAGCGGCAGGTAGGCGTATAAAAATGTCAGACTGCTGAAGATCATGGCCACATCCTCCTT
>CAMGCK010000103.1 GCA_946040795.1 uncultured Lachnospiraceae bacterium | reverse complement strand
CTCACCAGCAAAGAAAGGACTGTGAAAAACCGAAATGATTTTTCACAGCCCCTTTCGTTGCTTTCTATTTGAGTTTCCTGCAAAATTTCCTTCATCCTGCCTTTTGATGGACATATTTTGTCGAGGAGTCCTGCAAGTCTTTCTTTTTCTCTGCTTTTGATGGACACTTTTTGTCAGGGAGTCCTGCAAGTCTTTCTTTTTCTCTGCTTTGATGGACGTTCCTGTCAAAAGTATCCTGCAAAACTTCACTTCTTGCCTATCTTGATGGAAAATGCCCTTAAACTCTGCTCACTGCCCAGGTTGACAAAATGAAACGTTCCCGGTGTCACCCGGCAACAACTTTAGAAATACCGCCGCACGTGACTCGGCGACATTTCATTGTAGTTATATGAAGTAATGCAGACACCGCCCTGGCTTTCCGCGCTCTGGAGGATCTGTCCGCCGCCGATGTAAATGCCAACGTGGAATACCCGGCCGTTTCGCGAGTAGAAGACCAGGTCGCCCTTTCGCCATGCGGAAGGATCCAATGAGACCGGCGTGCCCTGATTGACCTGGGTGTACGAAGTACGCGCGAGGCCAATGCCGCGCGAAGCGAAACACTGCTGTGTGAAACCGGAGCAGTCAATGCCGCCGCGCAGACTGTTTCCGCCATAAACATAGGGTGTACCCAGGAACTGTCTGCCGTATGCGATAATGGCATCGGCTGTCTCTTCCCATGTCGGACGATTCACGACTGTGATCGTACAGTTCGCCTGGAATTTACCGTGTGTCGCGTGGATCACCGTCGTTCCCGGTGACAATGCCGCGATACCGCCGGCGTTATTGACCGTAACGATGCCCGGATTATCCGATGTCCAGGTTATGGTCTTATCCTCCGTCGTGAAGGACGGTACCACAGAGGCCTTCAGGCCGCCGTTCGTTCCGGTGTACATGGTCAGCGCCGTATTGGAAATGTTGATGCCGGTGATCGGAACCACAACGGAATAGGTGCAGCGCTGCTCAAAACCGTTGACATTCAGAACAACATCGGCAGTTCCGCCGCCCTTTGCCGTAACCGTACCGTTTTCATCCACGACAATGACATTTGTGTTTTCCGACATCCAGCTCACGTTCAGTTCGGCCGTCGTATCCTCCGGAATCGTGACAAAAGTCAGCTGATCCGCATCCGGATAGGACATATCCTTGCTTGTATGATTGATTTCAATGCCGGTCAGCGAAACCTTCACATAAAGCTCCACCGTATCCGTGAATTTTCCGCAAGCCGCAGTCAATGTCACAGGGCCGCGTCCCGTTGCCGTGAACAGTCCGTCTTCATCGATCGTTCCGACCTCCGGATCGGACAATGTGTAGGTGATCGTGCGATCGTCCGTTGTATTTTCAGGGAAGTAGTTGATGGAGAACTGATAGGTGTCGCCTCTCTCCAGCGTAATCACTTCATCATCGGCAATGCCCGCGAATTCAATGGCGGTCATCGGCTGATAAATGTTGACGATAGCTCTGCCGAACAGTCCATCAGCGTATACCAGCACCTGCGTGTTACCGGGCTCTCCCGCTGTCAGGTGGCCCTTTTCATCCACCGTGACGATTTCCGTGTTCATGGATTTGTAGCGGATTTCATCGAACAGCACCGCATTCGAGGGCTGCACCACCGCCGTGATGTCCATCTCCTCGCCACAGTTCATGTGGTACTCTTCTTCCTCAAACCCGATCTTTTCGCCGGGCACATAGGAAGTGATCCGAATCTCCTGCACCAGGTCCGATACTGCCGCTGTAATCACCGCATCGCCTTCTCCCACTGCTTCAATGTGACCGCTCTCGTCAACAACCGCCACACTTTCATCAGAGCTGGTGAAAACCAGTTTTTTCTTCTTGGTTCCCTGCAGCGCAAGCATATACGGCCGCTCTGTGGTTTCTGTGAACTTCTGTCCCGCTTCTACCGTGTCGCCAATGTGGAAAACATAATCGTTATTGGCCACATCCAGGGCATAAGCGTGTGACATCGGCCGCGTCACCATAATGACCGTTGCAATGCCAAATGCCAGAATCGCGACGCCGACTGTTCCGCCGGCGCCGATCCAAACATATTTGTTTTTTACTAATTTGTTTAATGTTTCTCTAAGTGTTTTCGTATTACTGCCTCTTTAAAATGAAACGTCCCCGTGTCCCATTACTTTTTCAGCGTTACCAGGCCGCCCGTCGGTACATTGAATACCGTAAGGCCGTTCATGGTCTGCTCCGTCTCGGAAAGGATGTCGCCCATGCAGTTCTGGATGGTAACCTGGAAGGTACCGGTGATTTCTGCCAGGATGCGGTCGTTCATGGCGCCGTTCGCGATGTAAACAGTGTCACGGATATCCGGCTGAATAACCTTATCCATGCCGTAAACTGCAGCCACATTTTCCGTATCCGTTGCAGCCTGTGCCCAGGTGTAGTTCATGTGCGGTTCGTAGACCTTCAGCGTATCGCCAAGAAGCGCTGCCTTATGTTCACGTGCAAAATCCAGCCAGAAGATCGACATCTTCTTCATCTCCGGCGTCAGCTTTTCCAGACGTGCGGAGTACTGAATAACACCGTACAGAACAGAGATCAGCTGCAGCGCCGCCGTGGACGGCTCCTCTTCCGGATGCCACATCAGCATGTCGGAATGAACCGCAGACTTGCCCATCATCATGCGGAGGTCAAATACGCCCAGTCGATTTGAAATATAATCGTCCGGACAGTCGCTCACGCGGAACATATTGCCCACGGTGCGCATCCACGGGCCGATGTAGCCCTGTCTGAACTCCAGCATGACTTCCGGCTTTACAGCCTTCAGCGCAGCGTTCAGATCCTGCATGAAGACCGTTGCTGCTGTCTCCAGCGATGCAATATCCATCTCGGGCTTGGCCGGCTCATGATCCGGATTGAACTGCCAGGTATCGATGAAGTCCAGTTTGAAACCATCCAGATCCCATTCTTTCAAGGCTTTTACATAAATACTGATCAGGAAATCACGCACTTCCTTATAACGGGGATCCAGCACCGCGCAATCCAGATTTGCCATATGCAGATCCTTCTTGTTCAGCACCATGTCCTTGAATTCCTGATACTTGGAGCTCTTGAAACCGATGAGCGGCACAGCATACCACAGAATGTACTTCATGCCGATGTCATGCACAGACTTTACATGCGCTGCCATGTCCGGAATCTTGGCCGCTGCCACTTCCCAGTCGCCGCAGAACGCATAGCCGCGGTTGGTGTCATCGGTCTGCCAGCCGTCATCAATGATACAGCTTTCAAAGCCCAGTTCACGCGCACGGCGGCACTCGGCTTCCACATCGGCGGCGTAAACCTCCTGATGATAAGAATACCAGAAACTGTAGCAGGGTTTCAGGGCTTCTTCCGGAACTTCTGCCGGTGTCATGCCAATGCTTTCCCACCAGACAGCGGCCTCCTTCAGTACCTCATAAAGCGGAAGGCAGCGCTCATCAATACGAACCGTGATTTCCGTTTCCAGCTGATTGGTAAACTGCTGCACATAAAAATCCAGACGATTGCGCATAACGCCGTCCAGTTCTTCCACACCGCTGAGGAAATACATCGTCATACGGCACTCGGAGATCTGCCACGTCAAGCGGTTCATGCCCCGGCCGTCATAAAGCGCGTACACCGGTGCGTTGTGGGAGATCATGGAGTTCTCCATGGTTGTCCATTCCGCTCCCACGTGGTGACGTTCCTTGTAAAGCGGCGCCCAGGCATACAGCATGCCCACATCCGGCCGATGGAATTCCATACGCACACGCTCATCCTTTGCCGCGTTCTCCTCGGTCCACGTAAAACGGATCGTTGCAAGCGTCACACCGTCCCTGGACTCTGTGCTCAGGACTTCGGCGCTCATACCGTCCTTTAAATCAAAAATAAACTGATCAATACTCGTTTTCATATCCTGTATCTTTCTGACCGATCTTTCCGATATTCCCAACCGATCATTTACGATCCCCACTGCTGCCGGCTCTTTTTACGATTCCGATAGAACGGGTCAGGCCCAGGGATCCTCGTCCTTGGGTTTCCGGATTCCGCTGAACAGACCGTCAAATGAATTGACGAACCACTCGCCGGTGGATTTTTTCGTACGAAGCCGGATGCCGCGGGGAGAATCCGCGCCGCCGGATGTCACGTACATGGTCAGCTTGCGGCCGACCTGTCTGCCCACTCTGTTGATCAGATCCTCCAAGAGTGCCATGATAATCTCCTTTCTCCCCTGACGTCCATTGATCAGAACGAATGCAGCAGTTCCACAAAAATCTTCAGAGAATCGCGCGCATCCAGGTATGCGTAGATGCCGGATGCATCGGCGTAAAGGCCCTTCTGAGTCAGCTTCATGCCTGCAGCTTCACATTTTGCAATGGCTGCGTCCATATCCGGAACCTGGAATGCCATATGATGCAGTCCGCCGCCGGTCTCCGTCAGGAAATCCTTCCAGGTGGAATCTGCGCCGTACGGCTCGATGAGTTCAAACTGGATGCCTTCAAGATTGAAGAACGCCAGCTTTGCGCCGCAGTCCGGTGCCGGTGCGCCCATGTATTCGCACTTTGTCACATCATACGTTCCGCCGGTTGAAATTTCCGGAACCGGAAGGCCGAAGAGTGCTGCGTAATTTGCTGCAGAAACCTCGATATTATCCGTGATGACTGCAATCTGAGTCGGTTTGCCAAGACCTAAGAAGTCTAACATAATTCACCTCACTGTTTTTATTTTTACGGCAGGACACGCTCCGGCCGTTTTTATTTAATCTACCCGCGGCAGCCGCCAACGGTACTTTGCCGCCAATATGCGGAGCACAAATACCACGATGGTACATATCACGATCGATGCCGTCTCTCCCAAAGGATTCCACAGGATCGCCATGGTCAATGCACCGATCAGCGACGCGCTGGCATAAAAGTGCCGCACAAATACGTACGGCGTATTCTCTGCCATGAGATCTCGCATGATACCGCCGCCCACGCCTGTGATGACGCCCACGAATGCACTCAAAAACATGGTGGGTTCATCCACATAACGGAAGCCCGCGCGTACACCGACGGTCGTAAAGATCGCAAGTCCCAGGGAATCCATGATCAGCAGGATCAGTTCGGGAACCCGTTCCTTTCTGGAAAGGAATTCACGTACCGGCCGCCGGAATACAATCAGGGATACAATAAGAGCAAGAACCGCATAGATCGGGTTCCGGAAGACCATCGGCGGCTTACAGCCCAGAATCAGGTCGCGGATCACACCGCCTCCCACAGCTGTGGTAAGTCCCAGTATGGCCACGCCGAAGATATCCATTTTCTTCTGCACAGCCACCATGGCGCCGGACACCGCAAATGCGATGGTTCCCAATATTTCTAAAAGAGTTGTGCCGACAAACACGTCAACCTCCGCTTATTCCACACCGTCCTTTAAAAGCTGAGCAAGTTCGTCATCGGTGTCAACATTGATCAGATACATATAGTTTGCCATAGCGCCGGAAAGTGCTTCCGGAATCGGGCAATGCTGCATAACGCGGCCGGAGTACTTCTCAAGCAGCGCTTCATGGTCCAGTTTGAAGGCCTTGCCGTCACGACGGCCGATGAATACGCAGTGCGCATGCTTTCCTTCCGGAACCAGCGTGCTGCCGAATGCGATCATGTCTGCCCAGATCTTGTAAACATCGGTGCTGTGTGCATAGTTCATCATGTCCGGGGTGAAGCCGCCGCAGGGACGCATATTGACTTCCAGACCGATGACCTTGCCCTTCTTGCCAAGGCCCTTCATATCCTGGGTCAGACGGAAGAACTCAAAGTGAACAAAGCGGCTCCTGACATCAAAAGCCTTGACCGTTGCGCGGCCGGCCTCGCGTACATCGTCCGGAAGTTCCTTGCGAATGTAATATACGCTGTTGTCATTGTTATTGACGATATCCATAATGCTGTTCGGGGTAACATTGCCGGTCTCAAAGATCGGTTCGCCGTCCGGACCGATGATGGCATCATAGCTGTTGACTTCCGCATAGATGAATTCTTCCATGATGTACTGCATATCCTTGTAGTTCGGCTCGCCGTTTTCAAGGAAATCCACCAGTTCTTCATCATTCTTCAGCTTATAGGTATGGCTTGCGCCCACACCGTTATCCGGCTTGACGATGACCGGATAGCCAACCTTTGCGATGAAATCGCGGCAGCCCTGCTCATCCTGCACAAGGTAATAACGAGCGGTCTTGACGCCGGCCTTTTTGTAATATTCCTTCATACCGGATTTAAACTTGATGCGCGGAATATCGGTCTCCTGAAAGCCGCTCATGATGTGGAACGCGGTTCTCAGCTTGGCATCACGCTCCAGCCAGTATTCGTTGTTGGATTCCAGCCATTCGATCTCGCCGTACTTGTAGATGAAGAATGCCACCGCGCGGTACACTTCATCGTAGTTTTCCAGGCTGGAGACCTTGAAATATTCATTCAGGCTGCCTTTTAATTCCGGCATGAGATCGTCATACGGGCAGTCGCCGATGCCGAGCACATTCATGCCGTTCTCTTTCAGATGCTTACAGAACATCCAGTAATTGGTCGGGAAGTTCGGGGAAATAAAAATAAAGTTTCTCATAATGATTCTCCTTATTGATCACAGGCCTTTTCAGTCCAGGTCATACATAAGCGTGTTGATTGCAAAGGGAAGCTGTTTTTCCCAGCTGGCTTCACAATGAGTTCCGTTTGGAATGATGCGGCTCGTTAAGAGCACATGCCGATCCACCAGAAGGCGGTTCAGTTTTTCAAAATGCGCCACAGCATCAAGGTCATAGGCAAATTCGCCCTCACCGTAATCCACATAAAGGACCGTGCCCTCTTCCACCGGTGTCTTTCGGATCATGCGGGACAGCGCGTTCATGTCGATCTCCATCGACGGAGAAAGAGAGGCACCTCTTGAAAATACATGATTGTATTTGAAGACCGCGTAAAGCGTCATCAGACCT
>CAMGCK010000102.1 GCA_946040795.1 uncultured Lachnospiraceae bacterium | reverse complement strand
ATCATGTTTCAGTTAGAATATTGGTATTATAACATAGGTGTTTTTAATTTTCTATAAAATCAATAAGAAAATAATAATTACAGTAAATATTTCACAGAACCGCTCGCATAAAGCCTGAACGCGTTTCTGTACAGCGTTTTGTGTTGTTTCAAATGTTTATACTAAGTATTGTGATTAAGTTCTCTCCATTAAGGTATTGTTCATCAAGCATTTCATCTCATTAATGATGAAAATAGTCCGTCAAATGTTCCACGTGGAACACTTGGCGGGCTATCATTTTCTAACTATATGACCATTATTCAGCGCCTTACAGTCCGAACATGTGTTTGTTTCTCTTTTGTAAAATCGCAAAATAGTAGCAATTACCCTGCTTATATTCCGTCGTTTCTCCTCCTGTTTTCTCATAAATAACCGCTGCATCCCCCATAAAATCCAGTTTTACATTCGAATATATTACTTCCAACTCTTCATTAAAATATTTATATCGCATGTTGTAAAATAACTAAATTGTGATACGATGATTATAAAATCATTTTCTTGGAGGAATCATGGAAAAGAGTTTATTTAAAAATGAAGGCCGGTTTTTTAAGGCCAATCTTCATAACCACACCACGATTTCCGATGGGCAGAACACTCCGGAAGAAATCAAGCAGTATTATATGGCTCAGCGCTATAATATCGTTGCCTATTCAGACCATGATATCATGGTTCCGCACCCCGAATTAACCGATGAAAACTTCCTTGCGCTGACTGCTTTTGAATATGAGTTTGCAGAAAAAAAGGATCCGGAAAACCCCTGGACGCCATTTGATCGCTGTTATCACACCGTAGTCATTGCTCCTGTGGAAAATTGCACTTATTATCCCTGGGCAAACCCGGATTATGCGTGGGGAAATGCCCGTAAGTACATCCAGGATTACTACAAAGGCAGCTATTCGCACGAATATGATGTTGAAAACATTAATAACCTGATCAAGGATGCGCATGAACATGGCTTCATCGTAACCTACTGCCATCCGCACTGGTCACTGCAGACTTATCCGGACTACTGCGGCATTGAGGATGTGGATTTTGTTGAAACTTATAACAGTGGAAGTTACCTCGGCGGCTGGAGCAAGGATGCATCCGAGCAGGTCTATGATGATTTTCTCTGTCTTGGCAAGCATTGCTATCCGACTGCTTCCGATGACGGCCACAGCCCTAAGGATTACTGCTGGGGCGCGACATACATCAAGGCTCCTGCGCTTGAATATGGTACAATTATTGATGCCATGAAGCAGGGCGATGTATATGCCTCCTGGGGCCCGGAGATCTATGATATCACCTATGATCCGGAGAGCAAAAAAGTAGCAGTCGAGTGTTCTGCCGCACGTGAAATTTTCTTTAACACAGAGCGCCGCTATGCTAAGCGTTTCTTTAAAGAAAACGGTGCACAGGTATATCGTGCCGAATTTGACATTGCTGACTATATTGATGAAACGATTCGTTATCATAAAGAAAGCACTGCGGTATTCCACTTGACTGTTGTAGATGAAGGTGGACGTAAAGCACTTTCCAGAGGATATTTTGTTGACGAACTGCTGTCTCTGTAAATTACGAATGCTGCAGCAGCGCTCACGGCATAAGGCAGCCGTCATCGTATGAAACAACAGTCACTTCATGAAACATCAGTCACTGCGTAAACAACAGTCACTGCATGAAACATCAGTCACTGCATGAAACATCAGTCACTGCATGAAACATCAGTCACTTCATGAAACATCAGTCACTGCATGAAACATCAGTCACTGCGTAAAACAACAGTCATTTCATGAAACAACAAACATCGTACGAAATGACCACCACTGTATAAAACAACAATCACTACACCGGAGGACATTATGGCAACTTATCTGGAACCGGCCCGCGACCTGGAGATTAAGGGCGATTATGATGTAATTGTAGCAGGCAGTGGTCCTGCAGGCATGGCTGCAGCTGTTGCAGCCGGTCGCCAGGGCATGAAAGTTCTGGTTTTGGAAGCTTTGGGCAATGTCGGCGGCATCTCAACCACGGGCATGATGAGTCATTGGACCGGCCGCTGCGGCAGTAAGATCTATCATGAGATCCTGCAGCGTCAGGCGGATAAAAATGCATTCCAGAACGGGAAGGCCGCTATTCAAATTGACCCCGAAATTCTGAAAAATGTGTATTATGAAATGCTTGAAGAAGTCCATGCAGACCTCCTCCTGTATACATTTGTCTGCGGTGTTATCATGGATGGTACCACAGTCCGCGGTGTTATCGTGGAAAACAAGTCCGGACGTGCTGCCTACACAGCGAAAGTAACGATTGATTGTACCGGTGACGGCGATGTTGCTGCCTTCTCCGGCGCTGAATACTTCCTTGGCCGTGAGACCGATGGTCTGATGCAGCCCGCAACCATTATGTTCAAGGTAGGCGGTGTAGATTATGACCGCGCAATTTTCCCGGGTTCCTTTGAAACCACAGTCCAGACGGAAAAGGGAGAGATTCAGGCCCTTGCATTGGAAAAACTTCCGCATCCGGCAGGCCACGTTCTTCTTTACAAGTCTACTCTTCCCGGTATCGTTACGATCAATATGACCAACTGCACCGGCATCGACGGCACAAAAGCAGAGGATCTGACGCGTGCAGAACTTGTCTGCCGCTCCCAGATGAGTCCGATCGTGGAATTCCTGCGAGAGTATGCACCTGGCTACGAAAACTGCTACATTATCAGCGCGGCTTCCCTTATCGGCATCCGTGAGACCCGTCATTTCAAGGGTGTCCAGACCATTACTGAGGAGGATATTCTCACCGCGCGACAGTTTGAAGACTATGTTGTTCAGGATGCCTGGTTCAATTTTGACGTTCACAACATGACCGGTGCTTCTCTGGACAAAACCGGCAGTCAGAAAAACTTCCATCAGTCCAAGGGTTATACGATTCCGTACGGCTGCATGGTTCCTGAAAAGATCGATGGTCTTCTCCTTTCCGGCCGCAACATTTCCGGTACGCACATGGCGCATTCCAATTTCCGCGTCATGCCTATTTGTGTCGGTATCGGTGAGGCCGATGGTCTTGCCGCCGCAATCGCAGTCAAGACCAACCGCAATTTAAGAGACGTTGAGGCAAAAGAAATTCAGGCGTATCTGTAATTACATCATCAAACCTTCAAAACATCTGTTATGAGAAAGGACAAATTATGGGCATCAAAAAACCGTTCGTATCTGAAATTGCGAAAGACACCTATGCCATTAATGAATTCGGCTTAACTGCCATGTATCTGATCATCGGCGAAGAAAAAGCGCTTCTTCTGGACACCGGATGCGGTGTATGTGACCTCAAGGAACTTGTCAGTGAGCTTACAGACAAGCCGGTCATGGTTGCACTGACTCACGGACACCTGGATCATGCAGGCGGAATCGGTGCATTTGACGAAATCTGGCTGGGTGAAGAAGATTATGAAATGGCAAAAAACTGCGACTTTGACGCGTTGAAGAATTACGCAGATAATCTGGGTAAGCAGGGAAGCTATGACGTCTATGATTATTCGCTCGACATGATCGACAAACACGCATTTACAACACCTCCCGTTATGCATCCTCTGAAAGATGGCGATGTCATCGACCTTGGCGGCCGTCAGCTGCTGGTCATCCACATTCCCGGTCATACTCCGGGCGGCATGTGTTTCCTGGAAGACGCTACTCGTATTTTGTTCAGCGGCGATGCCTGCAATACCAACCTTCTTGGTGCTGGAACCAGTGTTACTGAAACCTATAATGCGCTGAAATATCTGGACACCTTCACAGGTCGCTATGACCAGATGTGGAACGGCCATGTTGGCTATACCGGCGCGCCGTACTGTCAGAGTCAGCCCAAAACCACGCTTCCGGATCTTCTTCATATCTGTGAAACGATCCTGGATGGCACAGCTCAGCCCATCGAATTTGATTTCCTTGGCCGCAAAATGTGCGCAGTGGAGTACGGCGTTTCCAGACTTTCCTATAATCCGGAAAACCTGTAAGAGATATTAAAATTCCTACCAAAAAGAACTATTAAATCTCATCAATAATATCGGATATCCTTAAACCAAAACGGTCCGCCGTCTCCATTAAGAGTCATCTCTTTGGATTCGGCGGACCGCTTATCTTTACGCTTCTTTTCTTATTACTTTGCAATAACCTTTTCTGCAAACGTCTTTGCTGCCGCGGGTCATTTGCATCCGGCTTTCCCTTATGCATGGGACCGAATGATCTCAAAAGATCATTTTTCAGTCATGATTTCATAATTTGTCCATCAATTCATGAAGGATCCGGTAAAGACTCATGACATCTTCCGGTGAAAGCGGCACGCATGCTCCTAATTTTGCGGGAATATCAACTGCCTTCTCACGAAGAGCCATGCCGGCCTCTGTAATAACAGCATAAACGTCACGCTTGTCCGTTTCAGAGCGCTTACGAACCACCAGTTCTTTCCTCTCCAACGCATTCAGAACCGGCGTCAGTGTTCCGGAATCCAGAAACAGCTTATATTATTTAACAATTTCTCTGGAAACTGCGTAAAGCGGGAAACCCAGCTGTCTATCCAGTTTTAACATCTCATAACGATCAATCATCGTCATCCTCTTCTAACGGAGATCTGTAATTTGGATCCTTCGATGCAGTAAACGCTGCTCGAACAGCCTTTGCCAGCTGATCCGAACAGGAAGTACCGCGGCGGCCACAGGTAACGCCCGTCAGCTTCTCCTCGATCTGATCCACACTCCATCCCTCTAATAATACAGGAATTGCTTTCAGATTTTCATCACATCCGCCCATAAAATGAATATTTTTGATTGTTTATTTTCAGTTTAGATACTTTTTATATACTACGACCATCAATGAAGACTGCTCCTTCAAAAGCAGAAGGCCCGTGTTCCTCTCCCCCTCATTCGGAACACGGGCCATTTTTTATATTCTCTTCACCTGATATTCGTGATTGCAGTCATTCAGTCTTTCATTAACTCATAAAATGCATCTGCATAACGTTTTCCAAGTATACGTTGAGATGCGGCATCAAAGTGGATGCCATCGCCCTGAATCGTCAAACCTTCCACCGATACCACTGCAGCCTTTGGCATGGACTCCGCCGCTTCACGGATGGCGCAGTTCATGGCACGAACAACATCGACCGGCATGTTCCACTTTGGTGTGGCATGTTCGGACAATTCGCCAAGAATGATCGGCTTATCCAGTGCCCCAAGTTCTTTCCGCATCGCTGTCAACATTTCAATCAGCTTTTCCTTATAATCTTCCACATGCGGTTCCGGACAATCGCTTTCTCCCTGATGCCAGATGATGCCTGCAAACTTTGATGTACGCATGGCAAGCCTGGCCTGAAATACAGCATGATCGTACAGGATCTCACCGGGCATCCACTGACAAAGCGTTGTGCCGCCATCGGCACAGGGAATCATTCCCACCTTTTGATTCAAAAGCGTTGACAAATGATCCGCAAATCCAGACTGAGGACCCACACCGGAGCGCCAGTCTGCACGCATGTCACAGCATCGATCGGTATTGACCGGATCGGAAAGAGGCTGCCATCGCCCCATGCGGAGCATCAGACATTTTTCATTATTGATCTGCGGTACCTCTTCAATATAACCGCGTCCTGCCATATTGGACTGCCCAATGGCCAGAACACTGTAAATTCCATCGTCCATCCTATTTTATCTGCACATTTTTCATTCAATAACCAGTACCTCATGATCCTCGATCTTCTCCACCGGAATCACAAACTCATCATCCACTGCCGCAATTTCCGCACATTTTCCACTCACCAGATACTTGATATGTGCCGTATCATTTCCGTTTGCAGGCATTGTAACCGTAAAATCATAAACCGGCAGAATACGATGGCAGTAACCAAAGACATCGGCTCCGGAAAGATTGTTCATATGAAGAATGCGGCGTTTTCCACAGAAACTATCTGTTTTCGTGCATAAATCCTCGGTTTTGGCTATATTCTGTTCATAAATAGAAAGATCAATATATCCATTGCCCTCCACATGTACCGGGAGATCCGCTGTCATGGCATAGCGCACCGCATTTGCCAGCAGCAGCCGATGATCCGGCAGCCGATTTCGGCCATAGCATCGATCAATATCCGCCGCAAAATAGACAACCTTGGCACCACTTTCAAGCATACCCGCAAAAATCGGATGGATACTGTCATCGATTTCACGAACCCAGGAAAACTCCGGCGGGTAGATCGGGAACGGTTTTACATAACCGCCGATGGGGCGGAGAGGACCATCGGATACTGCGTCATACAGACCACCGCCAAAACCGATGATCTCCGTATTTTCAAAACCGGCCAGAATTTCAGATACCGCGTCTTTTTCATCCATTTTTTCAACATTATCGCCCACATGCAGATACGTGTGTGCCAGCGGATATTCCCAGTTAGAGGACTGACTCATAAATGATCCCTGATGTGAACCCGTGAGAGTGATGCCAAGTGCTTTCAGCAATCGGTTTTCCGTTCGCGGCTCACCTTCTTCATCCAATCCGCCTGTATTTCCGGTAATCACGAGATTGGTACCGCGCGCAGCCGCTGCAAGAACCGCATCAATCTGAGCATCCGACAGCACTGCCACATCCGGCAGAATCAGCGTATTAAAACGATCTGCGTAACGATCAATATCATCCACGTGCACCGGCAGAAACGGGATCCGTTCCTCATGAAGTGCTGCGAGCATTCCGCGCCAGGGCAAAGAAACACGTTCCTTCACCTGGTCCCGTCCATAGAATACCGAATTGGCCTGATTCCACAAAACCGCTACATTGGCAAAACTGGTGCGATCGTACAAATACTCCTCATTTTCTTCATGCCAGCTGAAGAAGGGAACGGGCGTTTCAAACTGACGGCTGTCACGCGTTCCGCGTTGTTTCTCTCCGGATCATCCTCTGTCAGATTGGTCTGTCCCCATCTTTTCACACGTTTGTACCACGGAATTCTGTCACTCATCTTGTATGCCTCCATTTTCTGCACCGCTTTTACTGCAAAACGTTTGATGTTTTATTCATTATAGCGTATCACAGCCAATTTACAATTTAAATCCTCTGATATAAAATAAAAAAG
>CAMGCK010000101.1 GCA_946040795.1 uncultured Lachnospiraceae bacterium | reverse complement strand
ACTTTCATTACTATTTGTGCCGCCAGCCTAAGGCGGCGGAATGGAGATTTTTATGGAAATGAATTTTACAGGTAAGACCGTCATGATGACCGGTGCCGCAAGCGGTATGGCACTGTTATCCGCGCAGAATTTCGCGGACCTCGGGGCCAATGTTGTCATGATCGACATTAATGAAACCGCTGTACGCGAAAAAGCCGCGGAAATTGAAGCCGCACATCCCGGCCATGTGCTTGCGCTCACCTGTGATGTACGTGATTACGCCCGGGTGGAGGCCTGTGCAAAGGCCGCTTATGATGCGTTCGGATCCATCGACGTCATGCTGAATCTGGCAGGCGGCGCGGAATACCGCATGCTGAATGTCAGCTATGAACTGGACTTCCCGGATTGCCCGATCGATGTCTTTGACTGGTCCATCGATGTCAATCTGAAGGGTCAGCTGTATTTTGACCACGCGGTCATGAAATACATGCGCGATCAGAAGTCCGGCGTTGTCATTAACATCGGCTCCATCACCGGTCAGGAAGGCTGTGACCACAATGTCGGTTATTCCACCGCAAAATCCGGTGCCATGAACGGCCTCACCAAATCCCTGGCTCTCTACGGAGCACAGCACGGCATTCGTGTGGTCTGCGTTTCTCCGGGCCCGGTGCTTACCCGTCCCGGAATGGCCGGCATGAAGACGCCGATGGGCCGTGCCGCGGATCCGCAGGAACTGGTCGATGCCTTCATCTTCCTTGCCTCCGACCACTCCGGTTTCACGACCGGTATCAACATTCTGATTGACGGCGGACGGGACATTGCCCGCGACAAGACCTGACGCGCTGAGAATATCCGAGGAGCAACCATCATGAAAAAATCTTTTTTAAATCACGAAAAGCCCTGGCTCACAGGTTTTATCATCACGGATACCAGGGATTCCGCCGTTCAGATGATCCGGAAAACGATCCGTGACGGCGGCGATTCCATCGGCATCGAGATCACCCGCCTGAAACCGGAATTCTGGAACAAAGACGATCTGACGGCGATTTTCGCAGAAGCCGGCGACATGCCGATCTACTCCTGCTGCTATCGTTCAGGCTTCGGTGAAGGCCGCACGGATGACGAGCTTACCGCCCTCTCACTGCTGGCGCTGGAATGCGGCGCGACCCTGATCGATGTCATGGGAGACCTCTACGATCCGACGCCCTGGGAAATGACGGAAGATCCGGCTGCCATTGAAAAGCAGAAAGCACTGATCGATACGATCCACGCGCGCGGCGGTGAAGTTCTGATGTCCGCACATAATCACGCGTATTACCCGCCGGAAAAGATCCTTTACTGGATGCAGGAACAGGCGGCACGCGGTGCGGATGTGGCCAAGGACATCGGCGTCTCCGATACGGAAGCCCAGCTCTGTGATGCCCTGGAGACCTTCCGGCTGCTGAACGAAAATCTCCCGATTCCCTATCTGTTCATGACCGGCGGTGCACAGTGCATGGCGACCCGCCTCTTTGGCGGCGCGCTGGGAAGCCTTCTGTACCTTGGACGCGTCTATGATGACGGTGTGCAGCCGGAGCTGACCACACTGGTAAAATTCAGCAAGACCCCTTTAAAGCAGTTCTGAACAATCAAAAAGCGCGCTGAAAGGTTCTGAAAGCTCCTGCGCGCTTTATAAAATCTTTATTTGTATGAAAGGAATTTTCTCATGCATGCTGTACTGAATGGAAATGACGGTCATCTTCACTGGACGGAGGTTCCGGATCCGGTCATCGCGGATGATCAGGTATTACTGGAGGTTTCTGCCGCTGCACTGAACCGCGCGGATCTTCTGCAGCGCGAAGGTTCTTATCCGCCGCCTCCGGGCTGGCCGGACTGGTTCGGCCTTGAAGCAGCCGGTACGATCGTAAAAGTCGGAAGCCGGGTGGAAGCCGAAGGCCGCTGGCACGTAGGCGATAAAGCCACCGCGCTCCTTGGCGGCGGCGGATACGCGGAATATGTTGCAGTTCCCGCCGGTATGCTGATGCCGATCCCCGCCGGTCTTTCCATGGTGGAAGCCGCTGCGCTGCCCGAAGTTTACGGCGCAGCCTATCTCTTCCTGTTCATGGAAGGTCATCTCCAAGCCGGTGAAACGCTCCTCATGCAGGCCGGCGCGTCCGGTCTGGCAAGCGTTGTGATCCCGATGGCCAAGGCCTTTGGTGCGCGCGTCATCACCACCGTCATGAATGATGAACTTGCGGACGCCATCCGTCACCTGCCCGCGGACCGCATCGTCAATACTTCCAAGGAAGATCTGGCAGAGGTCATGAAGGAAGAACTGGAAGCCGGTCATGGTGTCGATGTCTGTGTGGACTGCCTCGGCGGCGATACCGTCGGACGCTGTCTGCCCTATATGTCCTTTGACGGCCGCTGGATCATGATCGCGACCCTGGCAGGTGATCCGACCAATGTGGATCTCCGGAAGATGTATGTACGCGGCACCCGCCTCATCGGCACCACGCTCCGCCGGCGTTCTTCTGAAGCCAAAGCCAAGCTGCTTTCCGACATGGTCGATCTGATCTGGCCCAAAATTGAGGACGGTACGATCCGTCCGACGATCTTCAAGGTCTTCCCCATTGAAGAAGCGGAAGCTGCCCAAGATCTGATGTATTCCGGAAAAAGCGCCGGAAAGATCGTTCTGAAGGTAAAAGACGAGTAATTTTCACTCGGAGATCTTCGTTCCGATGTGAAGCCGCATCAATCACCGTAAGCTGCACGCGGCAGCATTGCAAATCAAAAGCCGAACAGGCGGATATGTTTCCTCTTGAACATATCCGCCCGTCCGGCTTTTTAATATCACTCGCCTTCCGTCCGTTCAGTCTTCAGGCATTCATTTTATTCTCTTTCATCAATTCCATGGAATTCCACATGCGTACCCACGTACTTATATGCAGGACGGATGATCTTTCCGGCGTTGATCAGTTCTTCAAGACGATGCGCGCTCCAGCCCGCCATACGTGAAATGGCAAAGATCGGGGTGAAGAGTTCCTGCGGAATGCCCAGCATACTGTAAACAAATCCGCTGTAAAAGTCCACATTTGCGCAGATGTTCTTGAACAGTTTACGCTGCTCCATGACAAGCTCGCAGCCGATGTTCTCAACCCGGTCATACAGTTCAAATTCCTTTTCCAGGCCCTTTTCCGCAGCAAGCTTTCTTGCAAACTCTTTCAGGATGACCTCACGCGGATCAGACAGCGTGTAAACTGCATGGCCCATGCCGTAGATCAGTCCGCTGTGGTCAAATGCCTGCTTATTCAGCACCTTGGTCAGGTATTCGCGAATCTGTCCTTCATCCTCCCAATCGGTAACGACCTGCTTCAGTTCATCAAACATACCCTGGACCTTCAGGTTGGCACCGCCGTGACGGGGGCCCTTCAGGGAACCGACGGAAGCCGCCATTGCGGAATAGGTATCCGTACCGGTGGATGTAACAACATGCGTCGTAAAGGTGGAGTTATTACCACCGCCGTGCTCTGCATGCAGGATCAGCGCAATATCCAGAACCTTGGCTTCCAGCTCGGTATACTTGCCGTCCGGACGCAGCATGAGAAGAATATTTTCTGCCAGAGAATGACCCTTTTCCGGATTGCGGATGAACAGCATTTCATCTTTACGGAAGTGGCAGTATGCATGATAAGAGTAGACTGCAATCAACGGAATCTTGGCAATCAGTTCCATGCACTGACGAAGTACATTGCTGACATCAACATCGTCCGGATTTTCATCATAAGTATAAAGCGTCAGAATACAGCGCTGCAGTGCGTTCATGATGTTGGAGTTGGACGCCTTCATGACAACGTCACGGACAAAGCGGCCGCTTAAGCACTCCAGATCAAACAGCACTTCAATGAAATGATTCAGCTGATCCTCCGTGGGAAGCTTGCCGAACAGTAAAAGATAAATGGTTTCTTCAAAACCGTAGCGGCGGCCTTCCAGACCGGCAATCAGTTCATTGACATTGACACCCTGGTAGTACAGTTCACCATCCGTGGGAATCTGGCGACCGTTTACCAGCTTGTAACCGGTAACATCGGAGATTTCCGTAAGGCCGGTCAGAACGCCCTTACCGGCTGAGTCACGAAGACCTCGCTTTACGTCATATTCCACATATAAATTCGGATTGATCCGATGATTGTCCATCAGGATGTTCTCCAGTTTTTTCATCACATCCTTCAGCTTATCATCTTCGGAAGGGTTCATCATCTCAACGTCTGTCATAGCTAACCTCGCAGCAGGATAAATTGAAAGGGCGCCCCACGACCATAACATCATCGTAAGGGCGCCCGCGAAATTCTTCTGAGTTTCAACTATTTTACACGAAATGCGGCTGAAAATCAATATGATTCGATTCAAGCCTTTCTATTTTGTAGGAATGAACAAAAATCGATTTAAGCACAGTTTCTTTATTGGCAAAACTTTACCATTCTATCGCAATATTGCAGTAAAGTGACCGATTTCATTCTGCACACGCCGTTCCCGGAGTGGCCGGACCCATCGCCCACCGCTCTTCCTCCGCAGAGCGGCCGGCTCACTGCACCTTCTTCAGGCGGAGCGCCATGTATTCCTTACCCGGAAGCGGAATGCAGCACTTGCCCGTGAAACGGCCGATGTTCTTCACCGTCATCTCCCAGGTGTCGATGACCTCCGCTTCAAATACCACGCCTTCCGGAATGTCAAATTCACGGAAGCTCGGACGGAAGAAGCCAAAATAGAACAGATAATAATCATATACCGGTCCCGGAACATCCGGAACTGCAGCGGAATCATCCCATTCGCGGTCCAGACGCTTCAGACCCGGGCCGGGTGTTTCCTTCAGAATCTGCTGCAGGAAACGAAGGCGAGCCGGACAGTCGCCGTACAGCTTGCCGCCGTGAGACCACCAGAGAACATTTTCAAGACAATCCGGGGCACCTGTATTTTCCTGGCTGTGTCCCAGGAATGTCTCCCCGTGTCCGGCATAACCGCCGCGGACCGCAGCTTCCCAGAAGCGGCGCGTCATCTCCTGTCCGCTGATATTGCCCCAGGCATACTGAATATCGCCTTCGTAGGAGATCTCATCGGCAATGATGGGCTTACCGAAACGTTCACGCCATTCATTGGTGTACTCGGTCGTGCGGTACAGGTCCTGACGCTGAATGCAGGCGTGAGTGATCCAGGGCTCGGTGTGATCATAGAATTCGATGCAGTTGTGAATGCTGCGCAGATGATCATAGGGATCATTTTCCACAACGCAGGCACCCAGCTCCTGCCAGTCGGCATGGGATTTGGCCTTCATGAGGTCATACTCGTTGGCAAAAGACCACCAGACATTACGGAACGCGGAGAAACGCGCGGTCAGGTAGCGGAGATAGAAAAGATCGTCTTCATGGGACATCTCGGAGAAGCCCCAGCGGTCATAGGGGTGGAACAGGATCAGATCCGCTTCAATGCCAAGGGCGCCAAGTTTTGCGATACTTTCCTCAATGTGTCGGAAATGAGCGGGGTTAAAACGGCGGAAATTCCAGGAATTACCATCAGCCATACCGTTATAATTGTTGAAATTTTCCGGTGTAAGAACAGAAGAGTCCATCGGTGTGCCCTCGTAGGGATAGGAAATCGGCTCGTGCAGGTTATACACATAATGCTTGGGGAAAACGCAGAAGCGGATCTTGTTGAAATAACCCTCGGAGAGCGTTTTCAGCGTCTGTTCCTGCAGCGCCTCGTTCTGAAATGCCCATACGTAGCAGGTGGTGCCGACCGGGTAATACATGGTGCCGTCGGCATAGGCAAAATGATACTTGTTCGTCACACGGACCGGGCCGTGAACGCCTTCCGCTGCCGGAAGAACGGTGAAAGTGCCGGTGAGCGATGCGGCATCAAAATCGGCGGCATGATCAGCTGCGGCATTGTGAACTGCAGTATCATGAGCTGCGTTCTGCAAAACCGCCGGAAAACTGCTGTGGACTTCATACGTATACGTCCCCTCTTCTGCCGGCATAAAACGTACCTTGTAGACGCCGTCTCCGTCATAAAATCCGTGCACGGCCTTTGTTCCTTCCGGACCGCTGAAGGTCGCGCCGATGCTTTGCTCCTCAAAAGGATTCCCTTCCTTCGGACCGGTAAATGTCAACTCAAATATTTCCCATCTTCTGATGCTCATTGTAGCCTCCGTTTTTCTGTTCATGATCGAGATTCATCTCCGGCTGCTGCAGATGCAGCGATTATTCCCCCGGAATCTCCCTTCTTTCCTTCCATCATAATACGCCTTGCGCTTTTTTGCATCTTCTTTTACAGAAAAAGCGATTTTACGTTGCTGCATCTTCAAAAGTTGCTGTTTTTTATGATTTTCCCACACAATTTACACAAATATATGGTATGATACTTTCAATAAATGACTTGAAAGGAGCATGTTCATGGCTTCCGAAACCGCAAATAAAGAGGCGCTTGACAAAATTCGCCTCATCGTTGAAAAAGAAACACGGACTTACGCCGATGTCCTCGCTGCCAGTATCCGCGAAAAGATCCGGGACGGTATCGACCATCCGGCATCCCGCGCGGAAATGTGGGATTCCAGTGTCCGTATCGGTGAAAATTTCCTGGAGATCCAGAACTTCACTGCAGGCGCGTGGAACGGTTTAAAGGCCAATCTTCCCCGCTGCAAGGATGAAGAAGACATGCGGAAGAAAGCCGTCTCCTACCTGGTTCACACCTATGAAATCTCCGCTGAGGCCGCTGAGGAGATCCTTGGACTGCTTTGTACAAAGGATTATTCCATCCTGTACGGTGAAAAGCAGAACGGATTCTGGGCGGGCAAATTTGCCATGCACTTCGGCCCCTGCTGGAACTTTTTCATGAAGCGCGTGCATAAGGATCTGGCGGACCTCGGTGATATTGAAATCGCCGGAAAACTGGCCCTTGCCGATCCCGCCAGCAATATCATTTACAAATTCATTCCGTTTAATCAGCTGACCGCCAACAGTTCCTTCATCGGTACCAAAAATTACATGCTGCTGCCCCTCATCTGGTATACCTATACAGATCCCAACGATGAGGAAGCAACGGTTCGGAAAAAAGTCAAGGAGACTGTGAATCTGACGGCAAAGAAATAAAGTTCTTTACAGGTCCTCATAAATAAAGCGGCTGTGAAAAATCATTTCGGTTTTTCACAGTCCTTTCTTTGCTGGTGAGAGGTT
>CAMGCK010000100.1 GCA_946040795.1 uncultured Lachnospiraceae bacterium | reverse complement strand
GCTCATTTGCAAAAAATAGAAGGATAGAATGGAAGAAATTTTTGCAAAGAGGGGGTTTTAAAGCTCATTTGCAAAAAATAGAAGGATAGAATGGATGGATTTTTTGCAAAGAGGGGGCGGGACGACTGATTTGACAAAAAGCAAGCTTGTGCCGCCTGAAATTTTGTCATTCCACAGGAAAACAACCCTTCTTTGACAAAAATCAAGCTAATGCCACCGGGAATTTTGTCATTTCACGGGAAATCATCTCCACCTTGGCAAAAAAGCAAGCTTGTGCCGTTTGGAAAGAAGATCATCACATAAAAACGCCCACATATGCTATAAGGGGGTTATTTCACACCCCCTTATGTTAATCTTCAATCGCTTCGTAGTATTCTTCCATGCTGGCAAACAGCTGATATTCGCCGTCCACAAGACCCATGTATCCGTAAGAAGTTGTATAACCTTTCATCTGATGCCTCCTTTTTGAAACCTTTTGTTTCATCTGATGGCATCAGTATACCTTCACATAAATCCCATAAAACGGACTCAATATTTTAATACAACGGGTTTTCCAGGCTCGTATCCAGCACCTCGGATAATCCGTCACGGCATACACACTTTCCGTAGGTCTTTTCCCGCTTGCAGCCAAAGCAGGAGATGCAGCCGGCACGCGGTCCGGCATTAATTGCAATGATTTTATTCATCAAACCTTCTCTCCGAATGCGGCGTTTTCCATATTCATTCAACGATCCGCGAACTCTTTTAACCGGACTTTGATATCCGGCGCTTCGTCATAGACCGCATGGCTGTACTCCCTGTACAGGATCCGTTCACATTGCAGCTTTTCCGCGATCTCCTTCGATGCTTCCACGCCCAGTACCCGGTCGTTTTCATCACCGATGACCAGCACCGGACACCGGATCTCCTCCAGACGATCGTACAGATTCAGTCCGCTCATGGCGTCAATAAGGCACAGGAAGCGTTCACAGTCCGCGGCAGTTCCCTGCTGTTCCAGAACCGGTAATGTCTCTCGTACACTTTCCAGCATCTTCTCTGAATAGACCAGCTTGAAAAAGCTCCGGTTCAGTCCAACTACATTCTTTGTCTCAGCCCATACGCGCCACTCGGAAAGCGTGGAGCAAAAGATCGGGTTTTCCCGTGAGGCGGTGGAACAGAGCATCAGCTTCTGCACCGTTTCCGGATGATTCACAGCCAATGTCATGGCGATCATGCCGCCCTGCGATACACCGTAGAATACCGCGCTTTCCACGCTAAACTGCTGCAGACAGAAATACACATCTTCCGACATGTCTGTCAGCGTCAAGCCTTGCGGAATCTTTTTTCTGCGGTCAAACAGATAGACGGTGTATTCTTCACTGAACGATGTGTAAAAAGCTTCCACCGCACTGCCCTGACCCTCCAGTCCGCACAGACTCATGCCGGCAATGACGACCAGAGTCTTTTTTCCGCTGCCGAAACGGATCACATTCATGTACGTATCATCAAGCGCAATTTTAAGTTCTTCCGCCATTTTCTTTCCCTTCGCAATCTCCGGCTTTTTCAAATTCTTCCTCAATCTTTGCAATCAGTGTCTTCCGCGTTTCTTCATCGCAAAATGCCGCATTGGCCGCGTTCAGAAGAAGTTGTCTGCATTCTTCCTTATTCAGATCAAACGCGCGCACGTTCTGCTGCCATTCGCGGCGGATGTCCGTATTGCAGACGGTGGGGTCATCGGAATTGATTGTCAGGACAACTCATGCTTCTCCTCCTGCCGTGCTCTTACATCGGGCAGCTTCCGCCGCGTACTTCCATGTCCATGTCTTTCACATAACGCGCATTGAAGGACATCGTGCACTCGGAAAGCTCCATTTTTCCGTCGATGTAGGGCTGATACATTTCCGCAATGCCGGACGCGCAGCCATCGCAGCCGGCATACATGCCGAGGGACTCTTCCACGATCCGTTCACGCTGCGCACGTGTGGTGTTGGTGATCAGATAATCTTCTCTCATAATTCACTCATATCGATGCCGTTCCGGGCGGACATTCGCAAGCCCCGCTTCCATCCCGGCCTCAATTCCTTCTATAGAATTTCATACAATAAATTTTACTCTTTTCAGCTCCGATTTTCAACTCTCCGTTAGACAAGTCAGAAAAACCGTGCTATTTTTATATCAAACCTCTGTCATAATGAAACAAACATATTTGCACACATACAGAAAGACTAACTATTAAATGTCAAGAGAAAAAATGATTCTTTTGCAAAAAATCAGACAGTACCTTGAAAACTGCATGACAATAAAAGCATCCGCAAGGGTGCTTACGTAGAGAGAGGCAGATACTTATCAATTAAGCAGCGCGATAGGCTTCTCCTGTCAGCTGCATACGATAGATGAGACGAACCAGCTTCTTGCAGGCGTGTGATATGGCAACATAATAATGCTTGCCTTCCGATCGTTTCTTTTCCAGATAAGTTTTGAATGTTGGATCCCACATACAGACATACTGTGTGGCATTGAATAAGGCATATCGAAGATAACGGGAACCACGCTTCTCCATATGGGCGTAGGAGGATATCAGTTGTCCTGATTGATAAGTCGAGGGCGACAGACCGGCATACGCAAGGATCTGATCCGGATTGTCGAAACGTGAGAAATCACCGATTTCGGCAAGGATCATAGCCCCCATACGATTCTTGATCCCTGGAATCGTCGTAATCGGGGAACCTAAAGTATCCATGATCCCGTCGATGACGTTTTCGATTTCGTCGATCTCTTCGGAAATGACTTCGATCAGGTGGATGGTATGCTTGAGTTCCATGGATTTGGCCGGTAGTACGGTACCGACAGAAGATCTTGCCGCATCGCGGATCATAACGGCCATCTCGCGGTCATAATGACCTTTGGAAGCCTCATAAAGAAGGTTTTTCAGTCTGGTCAAATGAGCATCGGCTATCAATGACGCACCGGGGAATTCAGAAAGAAGCGCATAAACAGAGGCCATATGGAGGGAAGGAACCAGCTTTTCCAGTTCTGGAAAAAGGATGCTGACAAGTCGGGAGACGGAAGTTTTCAATCTTGCCCGTTCCTGAACCTTATCAAAACGGTATCTTGTGAGTGACTTTAATTCTTCGTTGTGGTATGATGTAGTTGTGTAGGGCTTAAGTGTCCTATCGGTCAATAACATCATAGCAATCGAAGCAGCATCGACTTTATCCGTTTTCGTCTTTCTAAGGCTCTGACCTTTTCTGAAAAGATTAGTATGCAACGGGTTGATAACAAAGCAGGGAAGGCCGTTATCAAGGAGCGAATGCAGGAGATTGATTGAGTAGTGACCGGTAGCCTCAAGTCCTACTTTTACGTTGGACAGATCACCGGTCAAAGAACCGATCTTCTCATAGAGCTCATCGAAGCCCTGCCGATTGTTTGGAAAGGAAAACGGCGAGAACAGGATCTCACCATCCGAACCAAGGATGCAGCAGTCATGTTTGTCCTTGGCGACATCAATACCGACGTAGATCATTAAAGGATCCTCCTGAAGTATATTTGATGCTGCTGTTGATCCACAGGGCTCTCTGTCGGATGTAACCTCGTTCTACATAAACCGTCATGCGGTATCTAACTGATTAACAATGTAACAAAGAGGCTGTGGTCGGAGCCTTTCTAAAACCGTCAATGCGGTAGGAGTTACCACCAATCCACAGCATCTCCAGTAGTATAGCACACAGACCTTGGAGAGGGTCTATAAACACTACTACTTTATAATACGAGGAGTCTCCCATGAAACTCAGCAAACAGGTACAGGGCATCCGCGAAAGCTTTCTGGCAGGTGATCTGCAGCGCGATGCCGATAAAAAAGCACCGGAAGATGTCATTCGTTATTGTGACATCCCTTACGGCTCCGACACCGTCACTCAGCTGACGGACCTCTACATTCCCAAAAACGCCGGAAGCAAAAAGCTCCCTGTCATCGTCAGCATTCACGGCGGCGGATGGGTATACGGTTCCAAGGCCATTTACCAGTACTACTGCATGGACCTTGCCCGCCGCGGCTTCGCAGTTCTGAATTTCACCTATCGTCTGGCGCCGGAATACCGCTTCCCGGCTGCGCTGGAGGACACGAATCTGGTTCTGGAATGGCTTGTTAAAAACGCGGAAAAATACAATCTGGATCCCCAAAATGTATTCGCGGTGGGCGATTCCGCCGGCGGAAACTACCTGGGTCTTTATGCCGCGTTTGCAACCAATCCGGCCTATGCCGCAAAGTTCGATTTCACCTTCCCGAAGGAGATCACGCTGAAGGCTGTTGGCTTAAACTGCGGTTTCTATGACGCCGATGGCCGTCTGGGCCGCTCCGACAGTCTTTTAAAGGTGGCCATCGGTCCGCGGAGCAGATATACCTTGTCCGACATGGACGTTCCGTCCAAGGTCACTGCAGATTTCCCGCCGTCCTTCCTCATGACCTGCAATCAGGATTTCCTGCTGACGCAGGCACCGGTCATGGAAGAAACCTTCAAAATGATCGGCATTCCGTATGTTTCCAAGGTCTACGGCGATGACACTACGCCGCTCGGCCATGTTTTCCATGTGAATGTCAGCACGGAAAGCGCGAAGATCTGCAACGACGACGAGTGTGAATTCTTCAGAAGTTTTATGTAAACAAAAGGGATCCTAACAGCCGTCCTGTCATGAAACGGCCGATACGATCATCTGAAAGGAGACCTGTCATGCGCTTATGGGCACGCACCGTAAAACACAATAAACAGCTTGCCGAGTCGGTCATTGAGAATTACGACTGGCAGAAGACCCGCACGGAAAAGGTACTTGAAGCGCTGCAGGATGCCTGCACGGAACTGGACCTGCCCGTACCGATGTGGCTGGACGGCAACATTAAAGATTTCCAGCGTTCCGGAAAGACACGTTTCCGCACAGATTCCTTCATTGAATCCGTGGATTTTGATTATCTGGAGTTCAGTGTGCTGGAAGATGATTATTAATAAGAGGGCGGTGTGAAAAAATCAAGATGATCTTTCACACCGCCCTTCTTTGTGTTATGGGGTTATTTCACAGCCCCTTTCTTTATTCAATGATTTAATATAACCATGCGCCTCTTTCATCGTCCTCATTCGGGATGCGCGGCTTGCCCATCGGCGGGTTGCCCAGCACACGGGTGAGTTCTGCAATCAGCTCACGGTCGTATTCCACCGCGTTGCGGCTGATACGGTCAAAAACGAAGGTTGCCTTGTTCTCCTCCGTATAGGGTTCCCACTTGGCCATGCCCGGATGATTCGGGTTGCCGGTGTAGGCAAAGGATACCAGTGCGCCTGCCATTTCCTCTTCCAGCTGCTCCGTCACGCCGGCGATGTTGCAGTTGCCCACGCGGTGAGAATTGTAGAACATGAAGGGGATATCGGCACAGTGCCATGCCGGATTGCCGTTATTGACCTCAAATTCCAGTCCGAACAGATAATTGTAGCCCGGAGCCGTCGCGCCGGAGGCGGCACGCGTATCCATAAAGAGCTGTACACCGGAACGTACGCGGCGATCCAGCTGGAGCACGCGGATGGGATCCATGGCCGGATAAGCCTTCTTGAAGAGTTCCACGATATGGTCCTTATCTGCGCCGAAAGCTTCCGTAAGAGCCTTTTCCTTCTCTTCCTCCGGAGCAGTCGGATCCACGGCTGCCGGACTGAAGGTATTGAACTCACCAAAAACAGAGGATACGATGGTCGGCACGGTCTTTGCGTACTCGGAGAAGCCCACTTCCACCGGATGACCCAGATACCAGCCGTTGGCACGCGGTGCCCAGTTCAGGGCATCGTCCAGCTTTCGGCAGGTGCGATTGTATGCTTTGATGAGGACGCTGTACGGAATCTTTTCCAGCTTTTCCACATCAGCTGCGGTCATATCCAGTTCCTTTAGGATGCCTTCGATGAACGGCCGATGGTCCTTGGCCTCTCTTCCGTATGCCTTCATGGAACCCGCGCCGCCGGACATCATCATCGCCTTGTGGAACAGGCCGGCTGCTGCCGGCGTTTGAAGCAGTGTGCAGACCTTTCCGCCGCCGCCGGACTGGCCGAAGACGGTTACGTTCTCGGGGTCGCCGCCAAAGGCTTCAATGTTGTCGTGTATCCACTGCAGGGACGCGACAATATCCGCCATGCCGGCATTACCGGAATTTTTATACTTTTCACCGTAAGAGGACATATCCAGGAAGCCCAGGATGTTCAGACGATGGTTGATGCAGCACACCACGGCATTTCCGTACTCCGCCAGGGAGTCGCCGTCATAAGCCACATGCTCGATGGCAGAACCATCGGCGTACCCGCCGCCGTGATACCACACGATGACCGGCTTCTTTGCGCCTTTTTCCAGTGTGGGAGTCCAGATGTTCATGTTCTGGCAGTTTTCACTAGCGGGCCAGAAGCGATGCGGGATCAGATGCTCACCGGACGGTACCGGGTTGCCGTTGGTCGGGCAGATCGCGCCAAAAGAGGTTGCTTCCTTTACGCCTTCCCATGCATCGATTTCTTCCGGCATCTGCCAGCGCTTTGCCTTGGCATACTGAACGCCGTAGAAATGGAAAATTCCATCCAGCAGGAAGCCGCGCAGTTTACCGTACCTGGTGTCAACTACCGGATAATCCCGGTTGCATACATATTCACGTGCCATATTGTGCCCCTTTCAAATAAGCAATTGTTATTTTCATATTAACACATCCGAACATTTTGACAAGATGCAAATTTGAGTGTATAATTTCAGTGTTTTACTGTATTATAATAATTAAAAAGCGTGGTCCCGTTCCGGCCGGAGTGAGGAGCCATGCCAGGACAGCTTATGTTGCAGCACAAAAAAGTCATGGACTTCACAGAAGGTCCCATCATTGCAAATCTTCTGAAATTTTCTCTGCCGATCGCCATCGGCAGCCTTTTCAATCTGGCATACGGCATGGCGGATCTCCGTATCATCGGCTCTTTTTTGGGAACCGATTCCCTTGCAGCCGTGGGTTCCGTCAGTACCTTCTCCGATCTCGTTTCCGGATTCCTCTTCGGCACAGCAAACGGTTTCGCGGTCATTACATCGCAGCAGTTCGGCGCAAAAAGGGACCACAATGTCCGCCGCGTCTTCGCAATGTCACTCTCCATGGGTGAAGCCATCACCGTCGTGATCTCGCTTCTTTCCATCCTGTGCCTGCCGTTTGTATTAAATCTGTTGAATGTGGATCCGGTTTATCACGGC
>CAMGCK010000099.1 GCA_946040795.1 uncultured Lachnospiraceae bacterium | reverse complement strand
CGCCCGCCAGCCCAAACCTCTCACTGGCAAAGAAAGGACTGTGAAAAACCGAAATGATTTTTCACAGCCCCTTCTTTTTCCCCCCTTGCAGTCCATGGAATATTCGCATATAACGCAGTCAAATCGGAGCTGAATGGAAGAGCGATGAAAAAGTGCACTATCAGGAGTGTACCATCTGTAAGGCGCGTCTGAATGAAGGGGCGCATGAGATCGATGAAATGACCGCAGAAGACGTATAAAGCCGGGGGAACAGGGTGAGGCCGCTTGTCGGCCTCACTTTCTTATTGGTGACCCGCAATGAGGAAAAGGACCGCCATGAGCGGCTTCCGGTGATTTTCGATCCGAAATTTCCACTGAACGCATATATGACAATAATCTGATGGAAAGCTTGATATTTTACCTTGCAATGAAAAAGTAAACAGCTATAATATTATTGAGAGATTATGTGCCTTACGGCAAAAGGAGAATGTATGAAGCAGTTCATGGATCAGGATTTCTTACTGACAACAAAGACCGCACAGGATCTTTTCCATAACTACGCGGAGAATATGCCGATCATCGATTATCATTGCCATATCAATCCGCAGGAGATCTTTGAGGATCGCAAGTTTAAGAATATTACCGAAGCATGGCTCGGCGGCGACCATTACAAGTGGCGCATCATGAGAGCCTGCGGCGTGGATGAGTCTTACGTGACCGGCAATGCTCCGGATCGCGAGAAGTTTAAAAAGTACGCGGAAAGCCTGGCAAAGTCCATCGGCAACCCGCTGTATCATTGGAGCCATCTGGAACTGCAGCGCTATTTCGGCATTTCCACACCGCTGAATGCGGAATCCGCTGATGCCGTCTATGACCGCTGCAACGAGATATTGGCGCAGGATGACATGTCCGTACGCAACATCATCCGCAAGTCCAATGTCAAGGTCATCTGCACCACGGATGATCCGGCAGACAGCCTGGAATGGCACCGGAAGATCGCTGCAGATGAGACCATCGATTTCAAGGTATACCCGGCATGGCGTCCGGATAAGGCCATGAATATTGAGAAGGAAACCTTCCTGCCGTACATTGAAACCCTGTCCAAAGCAGCGGGCATGACCATCTCCACGTATGACGAGCTGATTGAAGCTTTAAAGAAGCGCATGGAATTCTTTGCATCCATGGGCTGCAGCGTTTCCGATCACGGCATCGACTACGTGGCATATGATCCGGCAGATCCGGATGAGATCCGTGCTGTTCTGGTAAAGCGTTTAAACGGCGAAGAACTGACGGCTTCTGAAGTCAGCAAGTACAAGAGCGCGTTCATGCTGGAAATGGGCCGCGCCTACGCGAAGCGGAACTGGGTCATGCAGCTTCATTACAGCGTAAAGAGAAACAACAATGCCCGTATGTATCAGAAAATGGGACCGGATACCGGTTTTGACGCAGTCAATAACTATGGTCCGGGCGCTGAGCTGGCGGATTTTCTGAATGCGCTTGAAGAAACGGACGAGCTGCCGAAGACCGTTGTATATTCCCTGAATCCCATCGACAACGTGATGATCGAATCCATCATCGGCTGCTTCCAGGACGGAAAGACCGTCGGCAAGATGCAGCACGGTTCCGCATGGTGGTTCAACGACAATAAGACCGGTATGATCCAGCAGCTGACGGATTTTGCGAATGAGGGCGTGCTGGGAACCTTCATCGGCATGCTGACCGATTCCAGGAGCTTCCTGTCTTATACGCGTCATGAATATTTCAGAAGGATTCTCTGCGAACTCATTGGCGGATGGGTGGAAAACGGCGAGTATCCGAATGATGAAACGGCGCTGAAGGCGATCATCGAGGATATCTGCTACAATAATACAAAGAACTATTTTGGATTCTGAGCAGGAACCGCTTAACGGCGTGTACGAAAACGCAAACCGCTCCGGGAACTGTTGTGAAGTGGACCAAGGAGCGCGGGGAAACATGAATCATCACGGGGCGGCAAAAGTGCCGCAGCCGGACAAATAAAGGAGAACATTACCATGGAAATGAGTGAAGCAATTAAAGAGATCGGCATTGTTCCGGTCGTTGTATTAAATGACGCGAATGACGCGGAGCCGCTGGCACAGGCCCTTGTTGAAGGCGGCCTGAACTGTGCGGAAGTTACATTCAGAACCGATGCGGCTGAGGAATCCATCCGCCGAATCTCCGCAAAATATCCCGATATGCTGGTCGGTGCGGGTACAGTCCTGACCACCGAGCAGGTTGACCGTGCAGTCAATGCAGGCGCGAAATTCATTGTTTCTCCGGGGCTCAATCCGGTAACCGTCAAGTACTGCCAGGAAAAGGGCATTCCGGTATTCCCGGGCGTTGTTACCCCGTCTGAAATCGAACTGGCACTGTCTCTTGGCTTAAAGGTCGTAAAGTTCTTCCCGGCTGAACCGTCAGGCGGTTTAAAGATGATCCAGGCCATGGCAGCTGCCTATGTGGGCCTGAAGTTCATGCCTACCGGCGGCATCAACGCAAACAATGTCAAGGACTACCTTGCAGATGAAAAGCATATTCTGGCTTGCGGCGGCAGCTGGATGGTCAAGGGCGATCTGATCAAGGCCGGTGAGTTTGACAAGATCCGTGAAATGACGAAGGAAGCAGCAGCAATCGTTAAGGAGATCCGCGGCTGACAGGCAAATGCCGGAAAAGAATGGAAGTGCTGAAATCCATAGGAAGAAAGCACGCTGATAATGAAACTGCCTGAATGGGCAGGGGGCTTAGGCAAGTACAGAAACTGTCTGTCAGGGCAGTGGATAGGAGATATTATGGCACTTGAACTGAATTTAAAGAAAGACGCCATGTGGGACGCAGTCTCACTTGGTGAGATCATGCTCCGCCTGGATCCGGGCGATGAGCGCATCCGTGTTGCAAGAAACTTCCGTGTATGGGAAGGCGGCGGCGAATACAATGTTGTTCGTGGCTTAAGAAAGTGCTTCGGCATGAAAACGACGGTTCTGACCGCGTTTGCGGACAATGAAGTCGGCCGTCTGCTGGAAGACTTTATCTGCCAGGGCGGTGTGGACACGAGTCACATCTTCTGGAAGAAGACCGACGGCATCGGCCGCATCTGCAGAAACGGCCTGAACTTCACCGAGAGAGGCTATGGCGTCCGCGGCGCTGTGGGATGCTCCGACCGTTTCAATACGGCTATTTCCCAGGCGGCTCCGGAAGATTTTGATCTGGAGTATCTGTTCGGCGTTCAGGGCGTGCGCTGGCTGCACACCGGCGGAATTTATGCCGCTTTGTCCGAGCAGTCCTGCAAGACCGTCATTGAAGTCATCAAGACCGCTAAGAAGTACGGCACCATCGTATCCTATGACCTGAATTACCGTCCGTCCATGTGGTCTGCCATCGGCGGCCTGGAAAAGGCACAGGAAGTCAACAAGGAAATCGCCAAGTACGTTGATGTCATGATCGGCAACGAGGAAGATTTCACGGCATGTCTGGGCTTTGAAATTGAAGGCAACGAAGGGCTGAAGAAACTTTCCATCGACGGCTACAAGAAGATGATGCACAAGGCTGCTGAAGTCTATCCGAACTTCAAGGTCATCGCAACCACGCTTCGTACCGTTAAGACCGCAACTGTCAATGACTGGTCCGCAATCTGCTATGCGGACGGTGAGATCTATCAGGCCAAGGAATACAACGGCCTTGAGATCTATGACCGCGTGGGCGGCGGCGATTCCTTTGCATCCGGCCTTATCTATGGTCTGATGACCACCGGTGATGCAGAGACCGCGGTGAACTACGGCGCTGCACACGGCGCGCTGGCAATGACCACCCCGGGCGATACTTCCATGGCAAACAAGAAGGAAGTGGAAGCGCTCATGGGCGGTGCAGGCGCACGTGTAGTAAGATAAAAGGAGCAATTATGACTATTCAGGAAATTGCCGATCGTATTTATGCGTATCATCCGTCCATTGGAGACCGTGAAATCTGTGACTGCTTCAAGTGCGGATTTCCGGAAGATGAGTGTACGGGCATTGTTACGACCTGCTGCTGTTCCGTTGAGGTGATCCGCGAGGCCATTAAGCTCGGCGCGAATCTCATCGTGGTACATGAACCGGTATTCTATCGCCATATGGATCCCGTGGACTGGCTGCAGAACGATCCGGTCTACACGGAGAAGAGAGCGCTTCTCGATTCTCACCGCATTGCGGTCCTTCGCGACCACGACCACATTCACAGTCACAAGCCGGATGGCATCCGCTACGGTGTCATGAAGGAACTGGGCTGGGAGCAGTACATGCTGTTTGATCCGCAGCTTGTCGGTACGAAGAGCGACATTCATGTGAAACTGCCCAAGACTACGGTACGTGAACTGGCGCTGGAGATCAAGGAGAAAATGGGACTGAACGGTGTTCGTGTTATCGGCAATCTGGACGCGGAAGTGGAGTATGTGGCATTTGCAGGCCACATAACCGGCGATCGTGAAACAAAGGCCACAGAAATGCTGATGCGTGATGATGTGGATGTCATTATCCCGGCCGAGGTCGTTGACTGGACTGCACTGAACTACGCACGTGATGCCGCAATGCTCGGCAAGAACAAAGCCGTTCTGAATGTAGGCCACATCAATTCCGAGGAACTGGGCATGAAATATGCCGCAAAGTGGATCGCGGAGCTTTTGGAGAACAAGGTTCCGGTCACATTTGTGAAGTCTGCGGATCTTTATAATTTTGTATAAGAGAAACAGCTTGAAAACACATTTGAAAACTCAGAAAACATTGAAAAATCAAGGCTTTCAGCGTAAGAAAGTATTGACATATCGGTGAATTTGGGTATAATAATAGGGTGCGCTTACTGCGCACCCTATTCTTTTTGTGCGCAATTTGGCTGACAACCGAGCCGGGTGTGTCAAAGAGAAATCAGGATTTTTGAATAATACAGGAGGAAAAAGAATGCCTACATTTAACCAGTTAGTTAGAAAGGGTAGAGAGACCTCTACGAAGAAGTCTACGGCTCCGGCTTTACAGAGAGGCTTCAACTCTTTAAAGAAGAAAGCCACCGATACGTCTTCTCCGCAGAAACGTGGTGTTTGCACCGCTGTTAAGACTGCTACTCCCAAGAAGCCGAACTCAGCTCTTCGTAAGATCGCCAGAGTCCGTCTGTCTAACGGTATCGAAGTTACGAGCTACATCCCGGGTGAAGGTCACAACCTTCAGGAGCATAGCGTAGTTCTCGTTCGTGGCGGCCGTGTTAAGGACTTACCCGGTACACGTTACCACATCGTAAGAGGTACCCTGGATACCGCCGGCGTTGCAAACCGCAAGCAGGCTCGTTCCAAGTACGGTGCCAAGAGACCGAAAGCAGCTAAGAAGTAATTAATATAATTTATCGGAATTTTTATTAGTGCGGCATTTCGAATTCCTATAAAAATGGTTGTATAGATTTTGGAAAAGAAATAAGCGCGAACACTTTTAAGCAAGTGAGTACCGATGAGTTAACGCTGTTAGAATATAACAGCAGATAGTTAAGGAGGGAAGTAACGTGCCTAGAAAAGGACATACTCAGAAGAGAGATGTATTAGCAGATCCGTTATACAATGATAAGATCGTTACCAAACTGATCAACAACATCATGTTAGACGGTAAAAAGGGCGTAGCCCAGAAGATCGTTTACGGCGCATTTGAAAGAGTCGAGGCTAAGACCGGTAAGCCGGCACTCGAAGTTTTCGAAGCAGCTATGAACAACATTATGCCTGTTCTTGAAGTTAAGGCTAAGCGTGTCGGTGGTGCAACGTACCAGGTACCGATGGAAGTTAAGCCGGAAAGAAGACAGACTTTAGCACTCCGCTGGCTGACCACCTACTCCCGCAACCGTGGTGAAAAGACCATGGAAGAGAGACTTGCAGGTGAGATCATGGATGCTTCCAACTCTACCGGTAATGCCGTTAAGAGAAAAGAAGACATGCACAAGATGGCGGATGCAAACAAGGCATTTGCTCATTATCGTTTCTAATTCGCGGCTTTGCAGCTGTTTCAATTAGAAATTTATTTTGAGCGAGAGGAGAAAAAATTATGGGTAGAGAGTATCCGTTAGAGAGAACCAGAAACATTGGTATTATGGCCCATATCGATGCGGGTAAGACGACTACTACAGAGCGTATCCTGTACTATACCGGTATCAACTACAAGATTGGTGATACCCATGAAGGTACAGCTACCATGGACTGGATGGCTCAGGAGCAGGAGCGTGGTATTACCATCACTTCCGCTGCTACCACCTGCCATTGGACTCTGCAGGATCATGCAAAGACCAAGCCGGGTGCTTTAGAGCATCGTATCAACATCATTGATACCCCCGGTCACGTTGACTTCACTGTTGAAGTTGAGCGTTCTCTGCGTGTACTGGATGGCGCTGTCGGCGTCTTCTGTGCAAAGGGTGGTGTAGAACCGCAGTCTGAAAACGTATGGCGTCAGGCTGATACCTACAATGTACCGCGTATGGCGTTCATCAACAAGATGGATATCCTTGGTGCAAATTTCTACGGTGCTGTTGAACAGATCAAGAACCGTCTGAAGAAGAATGCAATTTGCATTCAGATTCCGATCGGTAAGGAAGATTCTTTCAAGGGTATCGTTGACCTGTTTGAAATGCAGGCTTATATTTACAACGACAACAAGGGCGATGATATCACGATCTGTGATATCCCCGAAGAAGTTGCCGATGAAGCAGAACTGTATCATGAAGAGCTGATCGAAAAGTGCTGTGAACTTGATGATGAACTGACTCTGAGATACCTCGATGGTGATGTTCCGTCTGTTGACGAACTGAAGGCAGCACTTCGCCTTGCTACCTGTGAGTGCCGTGCGGTTCCGGTCTGCTGCGGTACCGCTTATAGAAACAAGGGCATACAGAAGCTTCTTGATGCTGTTATCGAGTACATGCCGTCTCCGCTGGATGTTCCGGCATACAAGGGCGTTGACCTTGACGGTAATGACATCACGGTTCCGTCTTCTGATGAAGCGCCGTTCGCAGCTCTTGCATTCAAGATCATGACCGACCCGTTCGTTGGTAAGCTGGCATTCATCCGTGTATATTCCGGTACTCTGAATTCCGGTTCTTACATCCTGAACTCCACGAAGGGGAAGAAGGAACGTGTTGGCCGTCTGCTTCAGATGCATGCTAACAAGAGACAGGAACTTGAAAAGGTTTACGCAGGCGATATCGCTGCTGCAGTAGGTCTGAAGACCACCACCACCGGTGACACCATCTGTGATGAGCAGCATCCGGTAATCCTGGAGTCCATGGAATTCCCGGAACCGGTTATCG
>CAMGCK010000098.1 GCA_946040795.1 uncultured Lachnospiraceae bacterium | reverse complement strand
CCCAGGTGTTACCACCATCATGTTCGATGAGATGCTGACGCGCACTTATCTGCCGGATGAATTTGTCCTGTTTATGAACGTGCTTTCAACCATCATCCGACAGCGTGACAATGTCCGCATATTCATGCTTGGTAACACGATCAGCGCATATTGCCCTTACTTCCAGGAGATGGGCCTCACCAACATCAAGAAAATGAAACCGGGGGACATTGATGTTTACCAGTACGGAGACAGCCGTCTGACTGTCGCTGTCGAATTTGCCGACAACCCAAACAAGGGCAAAGCATCGGACCTTTACTTCGCATTTGATAACCCGAAACTGTCCATGATCACTGGACACGGCGACACCACATGGGAGCTCGGCATATATCCACACTGCCCGGAGAAATTCGCACCGAAGGATATCGTCTTTTCATACTTCATTGACTTTGATGGGAACATGCTGCAGGCGGACATCATCGAAAAGCCCGATAAGATGTTTACATTTATACATCGAAAAACAGGGTATATAAAGGACCCGGACAATGATGTTATATTTTCCCCGACTTATGACCCTCGCCCAAACTGGCATAGAAAAATCACGAAACCCGGCACGAATATGGAGAAGAAGATCGCATGGTTCTACCAGATAGACGCGGTTTACTATCAAGATAATGAGGTGGGAAATGTGGTTGAAAACTACCTAAACTGGTGCAGGACATCAAAATAAGCAGGACACGGCGACCTGCTTATAAACGATTAACTGTGGGGGATATCACCTTTCTTTAATATTTACCGTGTACCGTTATTATAACATAGAAAAAGAGCAGGAGGCCAATTTCCTGCTCTTTTCTTCGGAAGGAGAAAAATCTTTACGCACTTAAGTATATACTTAAGTACATCTTCCGTCAATGATTTGTTGCACCGGTATAGTCCACGGTGCGTCCCTGGAAGCTGTGCTCCCACTTAACAACCTGATCAGCGAGACGATCCAGCACGACACCGGATCTTCCGTTTGCCACGTTCTTCTTCGTTGGCTCCGCTCCCATGTGCAGACAGAATCCATAACCAACATCGACACCGATATGCCGACCGCCCTTATTTTTATAAAGGAAGGATCCTGCGACACCTTCCGCAATTGACGGAGCCTCGAAGCTTCTCGACTGGTACTGCGCTGTTGAATACTGCCAGTCTCCGTTAAGCTTAGATACGAACCCGCTGCAGTCATAACAGAAGGCACCACCGTTTGAAATGATGTCCGCGATGATCTCCTCTTTTTCCTGGTCCGTATACTTCGCAAAGTATGCCGGTTCTGCATTGAAGTAATATTCCACCTGATCGCGTTTCGTAATATACTCACCCTTCGCTCCGTAAAGGTAACGCATCCGCGCGCCGGGCGTGTTCTGGTAATAGTAAGCCTTCCATGCTTCGCGCACTACATCATACCACATCTTCATTTTCCACCATCCTCCAGCTTGTCTACTAAGTGTGACAACACCAGCGTGTTGTTGTTGACAGCCTGCGTCAGATCTCCGATCTTGTCGAGAGCTGCGCTGTTCTGCTCAATGCTTTTGTCATAAGCGTATTTAAGGCCATACGCTGCGATCAAAAACGCAGCGATAGGGAACCCAACTGTGCTGATAATCTGAACCCATACTTCCATAAATTAACCTCCTGCAACTGCTAAAACAAATTCGTGTGTGTTGAACCCGGACGGAAACGCCTTCATAACAATGTCCGGGTTCTGGTAACAGCGGAAAATGCCGTCATCAAGATAAAGATTCCACTGTTTCTCCTGCCTTCTGATGACTGCTGTATTCTGCCGGATCTGTGCTGCATAAGTTGATAACACATCAACGTGAGCTGAGATCCTCCAAAGTCCTGTACGGACGGACTCTATTCCGGTGATGAAATAGGAGCGTCCGAAGGCCTCAATGGTCATATAATTGCAAGCCGGAAGTGTGCCGGAATGCTCGATAAGGATGACAGGGTCCGTGATGGATGTCTGTTCTTTCAGTGTACCTGTAATGACTACTACATCGGATACGGTCTTTGTGACCTTGTTCTGTTCACTTGCATTATACTGAAGCTTTATGGTGATACTCACAGGATTACACCTCCCTTCAATAATGATTCAATTTCGGAAAGCTCAGCATCCGTTGCATTGATCCCTTCAAGATGTACGGATTCAACGGCGGTATAGCCTGTCAGTAAGCCGAGCTGTGCTGTGATATTTGACGGATAACCTTCAAAAGTGTTATATCCCTTTGCAAGAGACTGTCGAGGCCTTTCCACGATCAGATACGGAGACTGTACTGACATCTGACCTCCTGATCCGGACGATGTACCACCATGTTCGATGATGGCCTTCGCACCCATAACATTACCTGCAGTGTTAACAAGACCTGACGCAAGAGTGGCAGCACCGATGGAACCTGTTCCAGCAAGGACCGCAGCTGTTCCGGCAACGTTAATTGCTGCGCTGATGATGTTAGCCCAGCTCTTTCCGGTTACCGGAAGATTACAAGCGCAGTTTCCCTCGAACTGATACAATACAGAACCGTTGGAATGAACGAAAGCCACACATGAACCTGTCAGAATATCAACATGATAGGTGATACCAAGAGTCTTATTCATGACCTCGTCCGTGTCGATGAATTTGTACCCGATATAAGGAAGGTATAACTGAATTTTTGTATTCGGTGCATAATCAAGAGCAGATCCCCAAAATTCGCGCATATTAAGAGATCCGCAATCAATGGATATATATTGTGCTGCAGCCTTGGTCATTGTTACGCCTGTTGATACATTTCCAACCTTAACCTCTTGAACTCCTCCATCAGGGACAGCAACCGGAACGATGGAAAGAGAAAGAATGGCATCCATCGGATCACCGAAAAGCTTGATGATCTGATCGAAGAAATCATTCGACCACATATATGATGATAAGGATTTTAACTGAGCAAGAGAAGGGTTATACAGGGTTACAAATCCAGTATCGACCGCACTGATACCGGGAAGCCCCGGAACTGGTATAAGGTCTGATGAACCATCAAAATCGCCGGTACCACCTCCGGTGGTGCTGTCTCCACCCGGTGCATTAGGGTCAGCGGTGGGGAGATCTCCGATCCATTCCCTGAGTGCTTCCAATCCTGCTGTACCGGAAGGTGATGCGTTTACACCATCACCTCCTGTTATATAGGTTTTTTTAATGGAGCAGGCGTATGCGACATCAGGCTGCTCCGTGAGAGGCTCTTTTATCCATATTGAAAAAAGACCTATATCTTTCGTATCCTCATCGATATATATGCCAAAGTTATCCAGACCAAATCCATCATATACGATTGAATTTAATAATAATACCTGAGTGCCGGACTGATCATAAAAGACTATACCACCATTTTCACGGATCGCCCAACTGTTTCCGGTTAGATTTTTATTGTGATATACCCTTGTTCCAAATGGCAAATCGTACAATGGGAGGGGATTACCTCCGTACAATGCCATATTTTGACAATGTTCTGTATAAGTGTTGGTGGGTACACTATATACAGGAGAGTTCCCGATTAAATCCCTGAATTTTTTGTGCGGTGAACCTACATACTCTTCTTCAAATGTTACACCTAATTCAGATTTTAATAAGAGAAATAACGGCTTATATTTTACCTCGTCATTTAATTCGTAATATCCGGGAATTAAAAGGCCCATAAATTCTCCTTTCTACAAAAGAGCCACCGCCAGATATGGACAGGTGGCCCTATTGTTTAGGTTTTTTTCTGTTAAGCGACAAAGAATACAACGAAGTTTTCGTTACCGTCTGTGTATAATCCTTCGGTTCTCTTGTAGAAGTAATTCGTGAAGGAAGCCTTCGCGTTGTACTGGGTTGTTACCTTGTCCTGAATATTTGACACTCCCAGAGCATCATTATCAAACATGACAGCCAGGATGCCGGATGCTTCAATGGTGTTACCGGAGCCGGAGGTCACATTGATGGAAGAGGTATCCGCAAGCGCGTAACCGGTGCCGGATCCCTGCCAGAAGGGTACCACTTCATGATTCGGAAGGGCAACGAGGGTGTCATGGTAGGTGTCGGCCTGCAGGTACATTTCAGCAGCGGAATTGAACTCAGACAGAGCGACAAAGTGAAGCATGTCCTTCGGGGTGAAACGAGCCTGCCCGCCGATGTTGAAAAGCTCTGAGATGCCGGCAAGACGATCTGCATACATCTTCATGGTCATGGATGCAAACTTTAAAAAATCCGTGTCATAAATGCAGTCTGAAGCGGTCAGGGTTGAACCGGAGTTGAGCTGCTTATACAGATACAAAAGATTTACTGCCTTGATACCGGACTTGGTATTAAGTCCAGCACCTGCATAGTCTGCATGAATGGTGTCGGCAATCATGGAGTTAATACCGCGCATGATGAGCGCATCGGTCTTGATGGTCATGGATTTCTGGATCTCCATGAAGAGCATGGACACGAAGCCATTTAGCTGGGTTGCAGAAGAAAATGCGCTTTTTAACTGATCCTCAGTGATGGAACGTTCGATCTCAAAAGTTACACGCTTCTGGTAGAACTTCTGAATAACGTTAGCACCATTGAATACGTTCGGATCGTAAGAAGTGCCGTTCTGAAGGCTCCAGTCTTCGTTTTCGACAGCTTCAGGAAGCGTGGTAGCGATCTTTTGAAGAGCTGCGCCCCACTCCCATCCATCTTTTACAACGTTCGGAGCATATCCCTTATAAACTCGATCAACGAATACCACACGGCCTACATGGTCGATAAGTGCACGACAATAATGGTCGAAGCTGTCTGCATTGAATACTGCTGTACCAACATCGACAGTGTTTGAGAGATCTTCGGCGACTACAACGGAATCACCAAGGACCTCCTTAGTTACGGTGTTTACTAACTGGTAAACCTGACTTACTTTCATTGTTAAGTCCTCCTTTTTATACTTATCTATAATACACATCTGCATAAATTGAAGATGTGATATTTGAACCATTCTCTATGACAATAGTCCATGAGCCTGTTAGTCTACAAAAGAAATTCGTTTTAGCAGGTGTTACAGTTAATTGTACAGCTGCGTTCATTCTGTATGAATCATTGTAATAATATCCATTACAAAATATATTATCGTTTGTGAAAAACTCTTTTGGAATAACAATAGGTACTTTTATTTTTGTTCCTTGTGTTTTTGTTACGATAATCAAAAATTCATGTGCATTATTCCAAACCGAAGTTACTTCAATATTGTTACCTGTACCAGGTTGAGTACCTATCAATTTCCATTCTTTGGCTCCGCCCGGGGCTGTCCATAACGCGCCATTTTCATCTACTCCGACTGCCTGGGTCATGTCTTCGGTCTTTTCTTCCGGAAGGACAGTGCCGGCAATTAGCGGAGTTGCAATAGGTACAGGATTATCCGAACTGTATTTATGATTCAAATCATCTTTAACCTGCTGGAACTCCTGAAGAGAAGGCGCTCCGACATCATCATTGTTTAGAACCACATCTCCGGTCTTACCATTTACGGATGTTACCGTGTTACCGCCTTGTACTGATATCGTACCGTCTTCGGTCACGTTCAGACCTTCGCCGATCTTTACACCGCCAAGAGTTGAAGCTGTAGCAGGCGGAAGAACATATTCAGACGATCCACCATGATATTCGGAAAAATCACTTAGGCAGGACTGCCCGTAAACGTCAATCGACAGGACGGTGTCAACATCCTGGAATACCTGCTCGAAGAACTTCCACACCCAAAGATCTCTTTCAGACTGGATCATCTGCTGCGAGGTTGTCACGCCAATGTTGCCGTAGCGGGTCATTTCTGTGTTGTCGATGTATTCGTCATGGCCTGTACCTGAAGGCACGGCAGCGGTGGAATTGAATCCATAGATGCCGTTATTCTGATCTCCGCCATGATTTATCTTTCCATTTTCCGTCATCCGGTAGTTTTCTATCGGATTATATTCAACGGTAAGTGTTTCCCAGAGCTTTCCCCAGTTTCTGCCGAATCGGATCCAAATGAGATCGACAATGTTCTGTTTCGCTTCAACGGAAAGACCTGTCTCAGTAAGCATCTTTTCAAGAAGAGGAGCGACGATCTTTGACCCTGATCGATTTCCAAAATATTCAAGGTCAAGGACCTTTCCGTCTGTTTCTTGCGCCCATGGTGTCACATGCCGTACTCCCATCATGGTGAATAGCTCGCCGTCACTCATCCATTTCTTATACAGATCCGTTAAGATCGGTTTCATTCTCTTCGCCTCCTTCCTGCATTTCCTCTTCGTAGGCCTCCGCATTATCTGCCCACGCGCTGTCGAGCTTTACGGAAATGTTCGTGCCATACATCGCGTTGATCTCTTCGCAGGCCTGTTCACGGCAGCGGAGCATATCGTCAATAAATGGCAGCAGTGCATCGTTACCAAGCTGGGCCTCTGCTGAGTTGATCGCCTCGCGCTTCATGTTGTAATTTGCGCTGATACCGATATCGTTCCATACACCGGAGCGCAGGTACTGCTCATACTCGATGAGGTCCGTCAGATGGCCCGCGCCTTCCGCAGATGTCGCGCTCTGAACCTTGATGCCTTCAAGGAACTTACTGTCAGCGATAATACCGAGCTTGCCCGCCTGGATGTCCGCAAGGAACTGCTCTGCGGAGGCCTTCGTGCGGTCATCCGCTGCACTGATCCACGCGGGGATTCTTGAGTTAATGTCGGAAATCCACATTGAAAGCTCATTCTCTGTGAGGGCGTTCGCATAACGAGCAAAAAGGGGCATTAAACCTACCATCATTGTGTCATTGTAAATGAGTACACCATCTTCACCTATCTTCGCGGATTTGTTGAAATTCTGCGCAGGATTCGCTATTGTGTAGACGGTCGGACGATAGTAAACATCCGGTTCACCACCAAGACCGCCGGTGTACACGTAAAGTCCACCATCGTTTTCCATAAAGAAGCACTGTCCGTTTACCTTGAGATATAACTCAAGGATTCGTTCCGGACACGTGTCCGGAAGACCTTCCCACTTGAACATTCTGGAAGATTTGTCCAGCATGTACCGGATGTGGTTCCATGCGCAGATATTCTTGTCCATAAAATCGTACTCCGTGAATGGAAGATCGTTGAAGTATTTTTTTGCCTTGCCCATCTGGTGCACCTCCTTTCTTATTTTTTGGATAATTATACCATTTTGTGAATAACTTTGCAAGTGTAGTCCTATTTATTGGACTTTGTGTGAAGTGGGGTCAAGTTATAAACATACTTATCCACATATGCACCTATCCACAAATTTTTTCCACTTATCCACAATTTAATCAACAGGTATGGC
>CAMGCK010000097.1 GCA_946040795.1 uncultured Lachnospiraceae bacterium | reverse complement strand
CGGCAGATCCTCCTTTGGGGAACTTTTTCTGTTGCAATTATATCATAATATTCCCTAAAATACCATAAAATTATAGGGAACTTTTGCGATATAATTAATCCAATCAGTTCCCTAACGATAATGATTCTATCCATTTGGAATGATAGGAAAATATGATAATGGATGCAGTTCTATACCAATTATGGCGGGAGGATTTATGTCAATGTTAGTCTCTCATTTGTTAAGAGCAGGTATCGACCATGGTACCAAATTTCGTATCACACTCATTTTTTCACGGTCAGATACTTGTTGGGGAGTGCCTTCCCCAAACCCTGCTATGGGATGTGGTTAAAAGTGAAAAGGCGTGACTCAAAAGCCACGCCTCCCGTTTTATCAATTCTTAATCATTTACTGTTTTACGACGCCCCGCCATCCTGCAGCAGTTTTTGTGTTTATTCGTTGCCTGACGGATATTCTTCATCGGCGATGGTCGGTCCGTCCAGAACCAGCTTGCCGTCATCGGTGAAGTGTACGCGGTTGATGGCGATCTTGCGGCCCCAGTCTTTACAGGGAACATTTGCCATAAATTCCTTAGCGTAACCCGGCCAATGCTGGCGGCCCAGCTTATCATCCGGGAAATCCCCCAGCGCCTGTCCGCGGAGTGCCAGAACCGCTTCCATTTCTTCAGCAGTCTTTCCGTGCGCGTTCGGATCAAAGAACGGCTCATCTGTGATCATGTGGTATACCATGAAGAGTTCGCTGCCGTCCTTGCTGTGAATGAAGGAATTGTGGCCCGGCGCGTAGATGTTTCTTTCCGGCATCGGATACAGGATCGGATTCTCCGGGGCCTTGGTCCACGGACCCAGCGGCGTGGGAGCGGTGGCATAGCCCACACCGTAATCCTCAAAGGTATTGGCTGAGAAGGTCATATAGTAAACACCATTGTGCTTTAAGACGAACGGACCCTCATTCCAGCGGCGCTGATGAAGCGGCACAGTATGATTTTCCCATTCCTGGCAGGGGTGTACCATAAGCTTCGGATGACCGATGATATCGGTGAAGTCCGGCTTCAGTTCCGCACCGAAGATCCAGCTTTCCTCCAGGTCGTCCTTACCAACCGGGTGATGATAGCAGGACCAGCACCAGTAGAGGTAGAATTTGTCATCCTCATGGTAAACATGGATGTCGATGGCACAGTAGCCGGGATCAAAAATCGGCCGGCCCAGAAGATCCTTGTACGGGCCCTCCGGACGATTGGAAACCAGCACACCGATCTGACGGTTTTCCAGTTCGTTGGTCGGGTTGATCTTACTCTCCGTGGTATGGAAAATATAGTATTTGTCGCCAAAATGGTAAAGCTCCGGAGCAGATGCGGCACCGAGGAACCAGTCATCTTCCGTGGGAGTGTATGCCTGACCGAGGCTTTCGTAGTGAATCAGATCCTTGGTACGGTAGAATTCCCAGCCGGAGCAAAGAACGTAGTAATAACCATCGTCTGCGAGCATTGCAAAGGGGTCGGAACCATAGGCCAATGGGTTACGGTAGATCATGAAATTTCTCCTTTCACAGTGGAAATATAATGGATCCCGTATGTTTCGAATACGGGTATCAGTTCTTTGGGTATGCGCTCACCGCTGACGGCGATGGGCACCGCGGGCGGACAGGATACTGCCGGCGCGCCCAGCACGCGGCCGATGGCTTCCCGCACCGGCATCGTTTCATGCGGCGCGAAAACGGCTTCACGGATGGTCAGTACTTTTTCCAGGGGCCGGAGCTTCAGGGAAGGAGCGGCGATCGGCTCATTGCAGCGCTGTTTTGCTGCTTTCAGCGCGTCTTCAATGCGGTTATAATCTTCCTCCGTATTATCCGGTGTGAACATCAGCACCAGATATTCCGCATCGCAGAACTCCGGCTCCACCTGATATTTTTCAAGCAGTTCGCCGAGTTCGGAGCCGGTCAGCCCGAGCGCGGCGGCGTTTATGACAAGCTTCAAGGGTTCGCTGTCCGTGAACGGGACATCGGCCCTTTTTAATTCTTCTTTTAATGTGCTGACCCGGAAAACGGTCTTTTTCAGGGCCTCCGGAAACTCCTCCGCCAGGTACTTATTGCAGAGGTCCAGCGATGCCATGATGAGATATGAGGGCGAGGTGGTCCCCGTCACTTCCATGGCGGCTTTTACTTCCGGGCGGGTGAAAAGCCCCTCGCGGACATGAAGATACGCGCCGCCTGTCAGGACCGGAAGGGTCTTATGGGCAGAGTCACTGCACATGTCGGCACCGAGGTCCATCGGATGAAGCGGATCTGTAAGGAAACGAAGGTACGCGCCGTGGGCATTGTCCACCAGAAGAAGCACACCGTAGGCGCGGCAGATGGCTGCGAAGGCACGAAGGTCTGCCAGATGGCCGAGGTAGTCAGGGCTCGTAATGAAAACAGCAAAGGGCAGATCGTTTGCAGCCTGGGCATTCTCCAGGGCAGCTGAAAGGGCGTCCGCACTGATCTGGCAGGCGGAGACGGAGTTTTCAGCGGAATCGGAAGGGTAAAGCCAGTGAACATCGGTGTCTGTCAGCGCGCAGGCGTAGAGAAAAGCCTTGTGGGCGTTGCGGGCGGCCAGAATGTAGGGGCGTCGGTGCGTTTCCGATTTCTGCCGCGCCAGAATGATCATCGACCGGATGGCGTGGCTGGAGCCTTCCACAGAATAGGCTGTAATGCCTGAATGGAACAGTCGGGCTGCGTTTTGCTCGCTTTCCAGGATTATGCCCTCCGGGAAGTAGAGCTCATCGGCGCCGCTGATCTCCGTGATGTCCATCGGCTCCGGACCCAGCCGGATAATGCCCTTGTGACCCGGCATATGAAGGCGCGAGGTACCGCGTTCGGAATATTCTTTTACGTAGTCGCAGATCGGAGTATTCATGATTTGATGATAGCGTTTTTGATATAAAATGACAAGTATTTCCATTGAATATTCGTCAGCTGAAAAGTGAAAACGTAATTCGCAGACTGAAAACAGAAAACAGAAAATGAAATGTGAAAACAAGTGATTATGATATGAAAAAATGATATACTCTTTATAACAGATGCAGCAAAGGGAATCGATCTGTATTTATTATCGGTGAGGAAAGTATATGAACATCCAGATCTTTGGTACGAAAAAGAGCAATGACAGTAAAAAAGCCGAGCGGTTTTTCAGCGAGCGCGGCATCAGGTATCAGTTTATCGACATGAAGGAAAAGGGGATGAGCAAGGGCGAGTTCCGAGCTGTGTGTCAGGCTGTGGGCGGCATCAGAAACATGATCGATCCGGACTGTAAGGATAAGGATCTCCTGAAACTCATGGATTACATCGTCCCGGAGGATCTGGAGGAGAAGATTCTGGAGAATCAGAAGGTGATCCGCGTTCCGGTGGTGCGGAACGGCAAGCAGGCCACACTGGGATATCAGCCCGATGTGTGGAAGAACTGGAGCTGACCGGTTGGAAACGGCGGGACGGAAGAAGACGGACTGAATTGTCAAGTTAACATTGACTTTCATAAGCCCCCGTGTTAGAATGTCTGTTGTTGTATTGATATTTCTTTCAGAAAAGGAGCATATATCATGGAAAGAATTCAGACTTTAGAAACTCGTAACCTGTGCGAAAGCGCTAAGAACGGCGGCTGCGGCGAATGCCAGACCTCTTGCCAGTCTGCTTGCAAGACCTCTTGCGGTGTTGCAAACCAGAAGTGCGAAAACACGGAAGAGTAATCGAACTTTAGGATAAGAGCGTCGCCGGACGGCGGCGCTCTTTTCACGTGATAATGTGCCCGTGTGCAAGAAGCACAAAATGCGGCAAAACCCTAGGCACCTCTGTACTGCGCGGAACGTGCTGTACGGCAGTAAACTGTGCGTATCGCACTGCGCAGTCAGCAAGCTGCGTTTACGATCTTGCGGAATGCACCGCTTGAATAACAGATAAAAAGGAATCTCTATGGTACACCAGTATAAATTAAACGGTTATAACATCGTCCTCGACACCTGCTCCGGCTCCGTTCATGCCGTGGATGAGGTGGCTTACGATGTCATCGAAATGTTCCCGAATACCGAGGAAGCAGAAATCATTCGCGTGCTGTCTGAAAAGTATGCAGACCGTGCCGATGTCACTCCGGAAGACCTGCAGATCTGCATTGACGATGTCAAGGCACTGAAGGAAGCCGGCAAACTGTACACAGAAGACAATTACGGCGACATGGCAGGCACGCTGAAAGAGCGTTCCGGCAATGTTATCAAGGCGCTGTGTCTGCACGTGGCACATACCTGCAACTTAAACTGTTCCTACTGCTTTGCCAGCCAGGGGAAGTATCACGGCGAGCGCGCCGTCATGTCCTTTGAAGTCGGCAAGCGCGCGCTGGATTTCCTGATGGAAAACTCCGGCACCCGCCGCAACCTGGAAGTGGATTTCTTTGGCGGCGAACCTTTAATGAACTGGGATGTTGTGAAGCAGCTGGTTGAATATGCACGCTCTGTTGAGAAGGAGCACAAGAAGAATTTCCGTTTCACGCTGACCACGAACGGCATGCTGGTGGACGATGAGGTCATCGACTTCTGCAACCGCGAAATGAGCAATGTGGTCCTCAGCCTGGATGGCCGTCAGGAGATCCATGACCGCCTCCGTGTGGACTATGCCGGTCACGGCAGTTACGAGAAGATCGTGCCCAAGTTCCAGAAATTTGTACAGGCCCGCGGCGGTAAGAATTATTACATGCGCGGTACCTTTACCCATGCAAACCCCGACTTCACGAATGATGTCTTCCACATGGCGGACCTGGGCTTTACCGAGCTTTCCATGGAGCCCGTTGTCTGCGCGCCCGGTGATCCGGCAGCGCTGACTCCGGAGGACCTGGAGATCGTCAAGGAGCAGTACGAGATCCTGGCCAAGGACATGCTGCGCCGTGAAGAAGAGGGCAAGCCCATCACCTTTTATCACTACATGATCGACCTGACCGGCGGCCCGTGCATTTACAAGCGCATTTCCGGCTGCGGCTCCGGTACCGAGTACATGGCGGTTACCCCCTGGGGGGACCTGTATCCCTGCCATCAGTTCGTTGGTGAAGAGAAGTACAAGCTGGGCGATATTTTCAATGGCGTCACCAACAATGACCTTCGTGAAGAGTTCCGTGCCTGCAACGCCTACGCGCGTCCGGAATGTAAGGACTGCTGGGCCAAGCTATATTGTTCCGGCGGCTGCGCAGCCAATGCTTACCATGCATCCGGCTCCATTCGCGGTATTTATGAGCCGGGCTGTGATCTGTTCCGCAAGCGTATCGAGTGTGCAATCATGATCCAGGTTGCCAAGGCTGTTAAGAAGTAAAACACGAACAGAACTGCAGAAGTTTTTGGAAGCAGAAATGCAGGATCCCAAAGGGAAAATGAAAACAGTTGAGAATTACTGAAAAAAACTGTTGACATTATTTTATTAGGTGCTATAATAATGCTGTTGTCGATGAGCGACAGTATGTACGTGTAGCTCAGCTGGATAGAGCGTCTGACTACGGATCAGAAGGCCGGGGGTTCGAATCCTCTCACGTACATTGATTCAAGGGTTCCCTGAATGGGAACCCTTTTTCATTTGTCAAAGGATATGAAACATGAATAAACGAATCGGTGCGCTCCTTGCTGCCGGACTGCTGTTTTTTGCAGCGGGCTGCGGACACAAGGACACGGCTAAAGCCCCTGCAGACGGTACGGCAGGTGAAAATATCGCGCTTCATGCTTCGGCGGTAGCGGAAACTTCAGAAGGACAGACACAGGAAGATCAGACTTTTTCCATGGACGGCGCGGTGACCGGAGAAGCTTCGGAGACCGAAAGTGTGGGAGAAAATATCGGCGGTACAGCAGGTACTCCGGTGGATCCGGCGTACCCCCACACATTAAAAAAAGTCGATCTGGATGTGGACAGCGAAGGCTGGTGTGTCCTGAATGCAGACGGCAGCATCTATATGGCAAACAATGAATTTGCGCCCTTTGCGCCGGCCAGCATTACCAAGGTGTTGACTGCGCTTGTCACGGTCGAGTGGGTCGGCATGGACGATGTCGTTACCGTCACGGAATCGGAGGTACGTGACAACATCCAGATCATGAGCTCGGGCGTTTCTCCGTCCTTAAAACCCGGTGAAAAATTTACGGTCCGCGATCTTCTGAATGCACTTCTTCTGTCATCCACAAATGCCGCCGGCAATGTTCTCGCGGATTATGTGGCCGGCAGCAATGACGCTTTTGCCGGCATGATGAACCGGAAGTGCGAGGAACTGGGGCTTACGCATTCACAGTTTCTGAATCCGCACGGTCTGGATACCCCCGGCCATTACACCTGCGCCTATGACATGGCGGTCATCTTGAAAGCCGCCTGCGAAAATGAAGAGGTGCGGAAGATCATGGGTTCCGTTTCCTATAAGATCCCGGCCACGGAGTATTCCGAAGAGCGTGTGGCATATATGGGCCATGCCATCGTCAACGGTACGCGCGCGGTGAACGGAGTGTACGCAGGAAAGAGCGGTAATACGCACAATGCCGGCGCTACGCTGGTGACGGCAGTCAGCCGTGAAGGCAAGGATCTTTACGTCTGCACCATGCATTCGGACGACAAGCAGTCCTATGAGGATACGGAGAATCTGATTGAATACGCGTACGCGTCCATGAAGGGGGAGCCCTATCAGGGAAAGGTCATCTGCCATGACATCCGTATCAAGAGCGTGGATGAAAAGGGCATGACCTTCAGCTTTTCCATCGGGAATCCGGCTGTGTCGGCCCGCATGGTCTACTGGGACATGGCAAAGGGCACAGACAGCGCAAAATTCCTGGATCTTCCGGCACCGGAAGCCCACATGGAAAAATATATCGAATTCCCGCATCCGGGCGCGTACAGTGTGCAGGTATTTGCTACCGGCGTCCGCGGCGAGGAGTACGGAAAGACGGAAGCGGTCTTCTTTACGGGAAAGCCGCTGGAGCCCGGCATGATGCAGTATAACGGCTGCATGTATGTCATTGATGACAACGGCATGCTGGCCACCGGAACTGCGGAGACTGCCGATGGTATTTACAGTATTTACAGCGACGGATCCGTAGGCCACGGCTTTGTGGGCGGCCGCTTTTACGCAGGCGCCGATGGCCGTATCGTGACCGGCTGGATCGAAGTGAACGGTGAAAAATTCTACTGCCAGGCCGATGGACGACTGGCCACGGGACGAATGATCATCGACGGCACATTGTATACCTTTAATGAAAACGGTGCGCTGCAGAAGTAAAAAGATCAAAAGAAAAGACTGTATGTGCGAGGATCGTGCATCGACAGTGATGAAAGGACATCTTATGAAG
>CAMGCK010000096.1 GCA_946040795.1 uncultured Lachnospiraceae bacterium | reverse complement strand
AAGTGTTTCAACTCTCTACGTTGTGCTGTAAAATTGTTTGCAAGAAGCCACACTAAGACTCCTTTGAGTATTCATGTTTGGAAAAACGGTTGTAATAATACTTTACAGAATGTAAAAAAAGTGTAATACTCATTCTGTGCTGATTCAAAAATACATTGAAACAGAAGATCTGTGTATGGAAAAAAACGAAATCCGTATGTAAAAAACGGTAACAATAGGACTGAATTTTGGAGGGTAAAATGATCTCTGTCGATCTGCGGGCGCCGCGTATGCTGGCGGCAGCCAATGAACATTATTACAAGCAGCCCACTGAAGCTCATTATCTGGACCGTGTACTGGAATATCACGACCTGATCTACATTGAAGAGGGAACCTGGACGATGACAGAGGGGGAAGAGGAGTACCCGCTTGAAAAGGGCGATGTGCTGTTTCTTGCTGCCGGTCGGCATCATTACAACCGGCTCCCATGCCTGCCGGAGACCCGGACCTTCTGTCTTCATGTGACCACGGCCCCCGGTGACCGGGAGGATAATCCGGCGGCATCGGCTCTTCCGACGCATCTTCATGTGCGTCATTCGGAACAGATCCGACTGTATTTCAGTGAACTGGTCACGGCCTGGTGGTCGGATGACGCGTTTCGGGAAGAGCGGATCCGGGCGTTATTAACGCTGCTGCTTTTGGAGATCCGCACGGAATATGAAAAGCAGCAGGCAGGAACCGGAGATCTTGCGGATCGGGCGATCGCCCTTCTGAATCTTTCTCCGCACCGCCGGTTTGAAACTTCGGAGATGGCGGAACTTCTCTTTGTGAGCACGCGGACCCTGAACAACGCCATGCACAAAAAGACGGGGACTTCGTTCTACGCGTATGAAAAGGATCTGAAGCTGGAGCGAATCGCGCTGCAGCTCAGGATGGAGCCGGAGATCAAGATCTCGGAGATCGCGGCATCCTACGGTTTTCACGACGAGTTCCACCTGAGCAAAGCATTTAAACAAAAATTCGGCATGCCGCCCGGGGAATACCGTGAGCGGGAAACGAACCGTTAAAAGGAGCGAAAGAATGAATCATTTTGATCTTGTGTTAAATTTACTTCCCGGTATTCCGGCCTGTCCCTTCGGCCGGATGTCCGATACCGTTTACGATGCCGGCGTGGGTCTGCATGATGTACGCTCTTATGAGGATCCGGAAGCCATTCCGTTCTTCTCCAAGGATGTCCGTTCCGAGCGTCCCATCGAGGAGCATTTTGGCAGTGATCTTTTCCGCGGGCATTTTGAGCCGGTGGACCTTCTGCACGGTCCGGTGCCGATGTCTGAAGAGGAATTTCTGGCGCGTCTCACAGCCTATGACCGCATGGATGGCGAATATCACTATCAGTACAGCAGTGACGCAGTCTCTGTCCGGCTGTTTTATCGCATGCGCATGATGAATCTGTTCCGGAAGGACGGAATGGCCTGGGCGGAATTCATTGATGATTATATGCCGAGCGGCTCAGCGGTGCCGCATGCGGTTGAGCGTACTGTGACGGAAATTACCAAAGAAGAATTTGAGAAATACTGTGAAGTGCTGGAAAAAGGCGGTTCAGACAGCCCAACAGCCGATGAGAACGCCGAAAAGGCCGGTTTTGAGAAAATTTTTGAGAATGCAGCAGAGAATAACGTTGTGTATGAATTTGCGGTAAAAGATGCGTTTCTGCACGCGTTTTACTGCGGCAATACCGGTGTGGCGCGCTTTGTGCTGGATGAAGTGAGCTGCGCGCTTTCCGACATCGACGACGGCAGCACGCCGGACGGCAGCAAGGCGGAATTCTGGCAGTATGCGCTGCCGTATTCCAGAAACCGCATGGGTTTTACGATGGACTGCGGCATGTGTTATCTGGTGAAGCTGGATGATGGTTCGCTGTTCATGATCGACGGCGGTGAGTATGAACAGTGCTCTGAAAAAACCACAAACACACTGTGGAAACTGATGCATGATATCACGGGAACACCGGAGGGCGGCGTGATCCGCATCGCCGGCTGGTTCGGTACGCACGCGCATGATGATCATATGGACATGTTCTCGCATCTTCTGAAGCTGCATCACGATGAGATACGACTGGAACGCATGCTGTTCAATTATCCGGATGCGAGTGTGTATGAGTGGTCTGCGCAGGGATATCTGATGGTGAATCGTGTGCGGAAGTATTTTCCGGATGTGAAAATGCGGAAGCTGCACATCGGTGACCGTTTCATGCTGGGAGGAGTTCGTTTTACGGTTCTGCAGACACATGAGGATGATACCGGCGCGCACGGAGATGAGAACATCGGCGGATTTAATGACACATCCACCGTCATGAAAATTGAAATGGGCAGCGGCAGTGTGCTCATTCTGGGCGATGTGGATCATGAATCCGAGCGCCTGCTGCTGGAAAAGTATACGGAAAAGACGCTCCATGCGGATGTGGTCCAGGCGGCGCATCACATGATCAACAAGCTTTGTTATCTGTATGATGCAGTGAAGGCGGATTACGCGGTGGTTCCTCAGACGGACCGGTGCCGTACGAATCACGACCGGGCCAATTACGAGCAGGCAGCACGTACCATTCCGCACGGGAATTTCTATTTCGCGCAGAACGGTTCCGATGGTTTCCGCCTGACAGACGGAAAAATGAAGCCGTTTACGCATCGGAAACCGGAAAACTCGGTGTACGACGGAAGCGCGCTGTGACACGTCCCCTCAACGACGTCTCGGCTTCAGTGTGACCCTTTTAACGGGCAAAGCCCTGCGGTCACACACGCACTTCCTGCGGAAATGTCCCCTCGACGACGTCTCGGCTTCAGTGTGACCCGAATATGATGATATAATGAACCGGACAGCCGTTGTGCCCAGTGGCACCCAGTGTCTCTTCTGTGCGGGAAAAGCCGTGCTTTTCGTAAAACTTCATGGCGCGGAACATGTTCTCCATGGTCTCCAGATAGCAGCGGTTGTAGTATTTCCGCGCAAAAGCCAGCGCGGTTTCCAGAAGTTCACCGGCGATGCCGGTTCCGCGGAAATCCGGGAGGCAGTACATTTTCTGGAGTTCGCAGTCATTGTCGGTGCCAATGGGGCCGATGCCCACACCGGCGATGACGGTACCATCGTCCGATTCCGCCACCCAGTATGCCATGCCGTCCGGCGCGTAAACGTCGGAGAAATGCTCCAGGCCGGGATCTCCCCAGGCGGTATCGCTGCGGTGGTCGCCGCCGTATTCGGTGAGGCAGGTGCGGATGATGTTTGCAACGGTCAGGTTGTCTTTCGGCTCGATGAGGCGGATCTTCATGTAAATACTCTCCGGAATTTTTTCAAACAGTATAGCATACCGCTGCGGAGATGTCTTCTGTTATTTTAACCGGAATCCGGAGCAGCGTTTTAAATAGTTCATATTTTGAAAGGAGTCTTTATGCTGATTCGAACGGCTTCCATGCAGGACCTTGATGCTGTTTCACTTGTGGAAGCGGCGTGTTTTCCGGCGGCAGAAGCTGCCACACAAGCAGATTTTGAGCATCGGCTGACATATTATTCCAACCATTTTTGGCTGCTTTTTGACAACGAAAAACTGGTGTCCTTTGTGGACGGTTTTGTGACGAATGCGGCCGATCTTACCGATGACATGTATGAAAACGCGGCACTTCACGACGAAGAAGGTGCCTGGCAGATGATCTTTGGCGTGAACACGATCCCGACGTATCGGAACCGGGGCTGTGCGGCGATGCTGCTTGAAAGGGCCATTGAAGACGCGCGGTCACAAGGACGTAAAGGACTGGTGCTGACCTGTAAAGAGTGGTTGATCCACTATTATGCGAAGTTTGGTTTTGTGAATGAAGGAGTGTCGGAATCGGTGCACGGAAATGCAGTATGGTATCAGATGCGGCTGACATTCTGAGATACCATGGGAGGAACATGTGAAAAATCCATTCTTGATCCTGTCACGGAAGGAAAAGATCCTCTGGGCGGTGTCTCTGATCATCGTGGCACTCGCCAATATTCTTTCCGGAAGTTTTGATTATTTAACATTTTTTACGGCACTCATTGGTGTAACTGCGGTTCTTTTTCAGGCTAAAGGAAACATCTGGGGACAGATCTTTATTACGATTTTTGCGGTTTTGTATGGAATTATCTCCCTGCAGTTCCATTATTACGGTGAGATGATGACGTACCTCGGCATGGCGCTTCCGATGGCACTCTGGGCCATCTATACCTGGATGCGCCATCCATCGGAAAGTGACCCGCACGCCGTTAAGATCCGCCGTCTGAAGCCGATGCACTACGTGATCCTGGTGATCTCCGGCGCGGCAGTGACCTATGTTTTTTATCTGATCCTGGCCCGTTTCAACACGCCGAATCTCGTGTTCAGCACGATCTCCATCACCACCAGCTTTTACGCGGCGGCTCTGACCATGCTCCGGTCGACATTTTACGCGTTCTGGTACGCGATGAACGATCTGGTGCTGATCGTGCTGTGGGTGTACGCATCGACTAAGGATCCGTCTTACATACCGATGGTCATTAACTTCGCGGTCTTTTTTCTGAATGATCTGTATGGCTTTTACAGTTGGAAAAAGCGCGAGAAAGTGCAGCGCATGGACGGGCAAACCTGACAAAATGAAACGTCCCCAGTGACAACCGTGCTTGACATTCGCGGTAAACGAGATTATAATACCGAACATAAGTTCGAATTTATGTTCGGGAAGGGAGGGACGCGGCATTGTGGACCGTGTGATTCTGCATAGCGATGCCAATTGTTTTTATGCCAGTGTGGAGATGCTGCACCGGCCGGAGCTCAGAAATGTGCCGATGGCTGTGGGCGGTGATCCGGCGGCCCGTCACGGAATTGTACTGACCGCCAATTATCCGGCCAAACGCCGCGGGGTGAAGACCGGCATGGCGCTCTGGCAGGCCCGGGAGGTCTGCCCGGAAATTCAGTTTACATCGCCCCGGATGGATCTCTACCTCCGGTTTTCCGCCATGCTGCGGGAGATGTATGGGGAGTATACGGACCGGATCGAGCCCTTTGGCTGCGACGAAGCCTGGCTGGATGTGACGGAGAGCGCGGATCTGAAGGGCGATGGGGAGAAGATCGCCCATGAGCTGAACCGCCGGATCCGTGAGGAACTGGGCATTACGGTCTCTGTGGGCGTTTCCTATAACAAGATTTTTGCCAAACTGGGATCGGATTATAAAAAGCCGGATGCGGTGACGACCATGTACCGGGAAGAATTCAAAGGGAAGATCTGGCGTCTTCCGGCTTCAGATCTTCTGTATGTGGGTCCCAGCACAAAACGAAAGCTTTTGAAGCTTGGAATCGGGACCATCGGCGGGATCGCGGAGACGGATCCGCGGATCCTGGAGCAGCATCTCGGCAAAATGGGCGGCATTTTGTGGGCTTTTGCGAACGGATACGACACGTCGCCGGTACGGGTGGAGAATACCCATGCGGTGATCAAGTCCATCGGAAACAGTGTGACCACGCCGCGGGATCTTTTAAATGAAGAGGATGTGAAGCTGGTGCTGTACGTGCTTTCAGAAAGCGTGGCATCGCGTCTGAAAAAGAACGGATTCCGGTGCCGCGTAGTGGAGATCTCTGTGCGGGACAATGGACTGTTTTCCTTTACGCGGCAGAAAAAACTGGAGCAGTCCACGGACATCGTGCGGGAGATCGCGGAGAATGCCATGGCGCTTTTCCGGGAAAATTACAGTTGGAAAGCACCCATTCGGTCTATTGGTGTGCGCGGCGCGGAACTGGTGACAGCGGAATTTTCCGACCAGCTGTCGCTGTTTTCCGATCCGGAGTATCGAAGAAAGCAGCATCGGGCCGATGAAGCTGTGGATGACCTTCGCCGCCGGTTCGGATTTTACAGCGTGCAGCGGGGCATTATGCTGACGGATGGGGCGTTGTCCCACATCGACGCGGAGGAGGACCATACGGTGCATCCGCAGGGCTATTTTGGGCAGTGAAATTTTGAAATGAAAAGGAGAAGCATATGGTGAGTACCTATTCCCTTAAAGTATATGTGGAAGTAATGGCGGTCTTCACGCCGGAGGGACGGCTGATTCCCAAGACCATTACCTGGGAGGACGGTCGGGTGTATCAGATCGACCGAGTGACCGATGTCCGGCGCGCGTGTTCTCTGAAAGCCGGCGGCACCGGGCTTCGGTATACCTGCGTGATCTCGGGAAAAACCACGCATCTTTTCTATGAAGATGACAATAAATGGTTCGTGGAGCGGAAAACGGCGTCGGTGTGAAGTGCGCTAAAAGTGCATTGAACCCGAATGACGGTTATGGTATAATTTTTTATTATTCTGCGGAAAAGTGTATGACATGATGCTTCCCGGCGTGGCTTTGAAAAGCAGCGGAAGTTAAATTTACACGGAAAAGGAAAAAGACATCATGAAGAACAACAATATCGTCCTGATCGGCATGCCCGGCGTTGGAAAGAGTACTGCAGGCGTTGTCCTGGCCAAGGTCATGGGATATCAGTTTACGGATTCGGATCTGGTGATCCAGCAGCAGGAAAATCGTCTGTTGAAGGACATCATTGCCGATGAAGGTGTGGATGGATTCATTGCGGTGGAGAATCGTGTGAATGCATCGCTGATGGTGGAGGATTCTGTCATCGCCACCGGAGGCAGCGTGGTCTACGGCGCGGAGGCCATGGCGCATCTGAAGGAGATCGGTACGGTCGTATATCTGAAAGTGAATTTTGAAATTCTGGAAAAGCGTCTCTCGGATATCCGCGGACGCGGTGTTACCCTGCGTGACGGTCAGACTTTAAAGGATCTTTATGAGGAGCGTATTCCGCTTTATGAAAAATATGCGGACATTACGATTGAAGAGGCTGGACTTTCCATTGAGGAGACAGTGGCGCAGATTGAGGAAAAGGTCGGACAGCTTAAAAAGACGGCGGCAGCAGGAATTCGCGAATGAAATTTCCGGAAAAATATCCGATCATCATGATCGCAGTCGGTGTCCTCGGAATCTCGTTTTCCTCCATTTTTGTGCGCTATTCGGCGGCACCGTCCCTGGTGACGGCGGCATTCCGTCTGCTGTGGACCGTGCTTGTCATGACGCCGATGGTATTTTTGAAGAAAGACGTCCGGGAGGAACTGAAAAACATCGGCCGGAGAGAACGGATCCTTTCCGCAGTGAGCGGCCTGATGCTGGCAGCGATCCTGTTTACGGAAATACCGGGATGGCTGGCGGCTATCGGCGGTGTGGTGATCCTGGTCGGCGTGGTGCTGTATACGATGCCGGAGATGAAGAAAACCGAGGCATGAAAAATACAAAATAAAAAGGGGCTGTGAAAAATCATTTCGGTTTTTCACAGTCCTTTCTTTGCTGGTG
>CAMGCK010000095.1 GCA_946040795.1 uncultured Lachnospiraceae bacterium | reverse complement strand
TTCATTACTATTTGTGCCGCCAGCCTAAGGCGGCGGAATGGAGATTTTTATGTATCGTGAACAGTTGATCCTGGGTGTAGTGCCGACTAAGAGAGGCTTCCTGCCCATGGACGAGGCAAAGCGCCAGAAGGATAAATTCATGGCGAAGATCCGCGGCATGTTTGCCGAGGAAATCGTAAAGATCGTTGACATCGATGAGCTGTGTGAGAACGGCATTCTGTTTGAAAAGGCCAAGAATGACGCGGTTATTGCAAAGATGCAGGAGAACCACATCGACGCATTATTCGTTCCGTTCTGTGACTTCGGCGAAGAAGAGTGTGCGGCAGGTGTTGCAGGCGCACTGAAGGTTCCCACCCTGGTTTGGGGGGCTCGTGACGAGCGCCCGAACGGCCCGGATACCCGTGGCCGCGATACCCAGTGCGGTATTTTTGCGGCAACCAAGGTCATGAGAAGATTTGGCGTAAAGTACAGCTACATCTGGAACTGCGAGACGGAAAGTGAAGATTTTGCAAGAGGCTATGATCGTTTCGTTCGAGTTGCCATGGTCATCAAGGCACTGAAGCATCTGCGCATTGCCAAGATCGGTGAAAGGCCGGCTCCGTTCATGAGCGTTCAGACCAATGAAGCAGCGCTGATCAATGGCATCGGCGCCATCACCGTTCCGATCTATCCGGTATTCATCGCAGAAGCGGCTAAGAAGATCCTCGCTGAAAAAGGTCCGGAATTCCAGGCGTACGCTGCAGACATGAAGTCCCGCTTTGATTACAGCAAGGAAGGCGAAGAGAACGTTGAGAAGATCGCCGCCCTGGTTATGGCTACTAAGGACGCCATGGATGAGGCAGGCTGCACCGTCGGCGCCATGGAGTGCTGGTCCAGCATCCGTATGTCGCTGGGCGTAGGTGTTTGCACGGCATTCGGCGAGCTTGCTGACATGGGTTATCCGATGGCTTGTGAGACCGATGTCAACGGCGCCATCACCCTTGCAATCATGCGCGCCATGAACCTGTATCAGGATTCTTCCTTCCTGGCAGATCTGACCATCCGCAATCCGGAGGATGATAACGCCGAGCTGTTATGGCACTGCGGCCCGTTCCCGTATTCCTTAAAGAATCCGGATTGCCCGGCTTGCATCGAGTCCGATCAGGAGCAGTTTGAACTGAAGCAGGGCCCGCTTACCATCTGCCGTTTCGATGATCTGGATGGCAAGTACTATCTGTTTGCAGGTGAAGGTGAGACCACTACCGGCCCGAAGACCGTGGGTACTTACGTATACCTGAAGACAGACAACTGGAAGCGTTGGGAAGAGAAACTTGTCTTTGGCCCGTACATCCACCATGTGGGCGGTACTTACGGTTCCTATAAGGCCGTTCTTCGCGAAGTTGCGCGTTACATGGACTTCGTATTTGATGATGCAGATGAGCAGGGTGTGTACTCACTGTAAGTGACACTGGGGACGTTTCATTTTGTCAACTTAGGGTCATACGAAAGCCGAGACGGAGTCGTGGGAACAGTTTCGAAGAAACTGCGTGTGTGACCTTGGGGGCATAGCTATATTTTTGGATTTGGCGCTGTGAAAAAATCAAAATGATTTTTTCACAGCGCCTTTTAGGTTATTTAAGACCGCGTCTTGCGGCAATTTCAACGATCTTTTCAAACATGTACTCACGATCGCCTTCCAGAAGGAATCCGTTTGCGATTGCGCGGTCATCAAAGGATGCGATTTTTCTGTAACGGGAATCAGTTTCATTTCCTGAATCATAACAGTTCCTCCTTGTTGCATTTAGTGGAATTAAGTAAATAATATTGAATTAAATTGAAATATTAAGATCGATTCAGTCGGGTGTCAATAGTTTTTAAATTCATTTTTTTTGGTAAAAGGTCGCTTGTCGGTTGACCAAAAGGAAATTCAGATTTTGTATACTATCGTCAGAAAGAATACATAACTGAGAATACTCGGAGAAAGAAGGCACTATGTACGGAGCAATTTTTGGCGATATTATTGGCAGCAGATTTGAGTTTGACAGAGGCGGCAAGACGAAGGATTTCACGCTGTTTACAGCGGATGATGACTTCACTGATGACACCGTCATGACCGTGGCGGTTGCTGAGGGTCTGATGAAAGCCGGCAAGGATGCGAGCGTGACGGAGATCCGTCGCGCGGTTACGGCCGCCATGCGGGCATGGGGGCAGAAGTATCCGAATGCCGGTTACGGCGGAAACTTTTACAGATGGTTGTTTGTCTGGAGCGACCCGCGTCCGTATGGCAGTTACGGCAACGGTTCTGCGATGCGCGTTTCCGCAGCGGGCTGGCTTTACGACACCCTGGAGCGCACCCGCGAGGTGGCCCGCGCCACCGCCGATGTCACCCACAACCACCCCGAAGGCATTAAGGGCGCAGAGTGCACGGCAGCGGTCATTTTCCTGGCGCGGACCGGCGCGTCCAAGGACGAGATCCGCGACTATGTGGTTCGCGAGTTCGGTTATAATGTGAGCACTCGGCTTCGCGAGCTGCGTAAACAGCATCGGCACGATGAAAGCTGCCAGGATGCATTGCCCAAGGCGCTGGTTTCCTTCTTTGCGGGAAAAAGTTATGAGGATGTGGTGCGGAACGCGGTGTCGCTTGGCGGTGATACGGATACGATTGCGGCCATTGCCGGAAGCATGGCGGAAGCGTATTACGGTGTGCCGATCGGCCTCATTGCCGAGGGTCTCAAATACCTTCCGGAGGATATGATGGAGGTGATCGGGGAGTATGAAAAAATGCGTGTGAATGATCACGCTTCGAAAGGGGAGCAAGAACGCCGCTTCGGCAACAACCGCTTTATCAAGCTGGCGGTCGCACGTTTGGCGGAAAATCCGGAGCAGGAGAATCTGTTCACGGTACTTGGCGTGCTGACCAAGCGCGTGAAGGAGGATGGAGAGGCCATCGCCCCGATGGTGGATGTGAATCAGGTGATGAGAAACATTGATCTGAATCAGGTATGTGTGGGCGATTCCATCACGCTTGACAGTGAAATGCGCCTGATTTTTGAAACGCTGCAGGACGAACAGGGACGGGAATGGATCCCGCTTTTCACGGACGAAAATGAACTGGACGCCGGTGAGACCGCGAATGTTCGCATCAATGTGCCGATCCGCAGCATTCTGGAGAACGGACTGACCAGCGAACGGGCGGAAGGGGTTGTGATCAATCCTTTCGGGCAGTCGATGGTACTGGACAAGCAGCTGCTGCAGATGTTTCTGGGGCATGTAGATGAAATTGAGTGATAGGAGGAAATTATGGAAAGAACGATCAGAGTAACAGGTAAGGGCATACTTTCAGTGAAGCCGGACACGATCCGTCTCAGAATTACACAGGAAGGTGTTCGAAAAGAATATGCGGCTGCGGTAAAGGAGTCTGCGGATCAGAAGAAAGATCTGAACGATGCCCTCGCGGAACTCGGTTTCAAAAAGGAGGATCTGAAGACATTGTATTTCAATGTGGATTCGGAATATGAAAGTTATCAGGACAAGAACAACGCCTGGAAGCGCCGCCTTAAAGGATACAAGTTTGTGCACAGAATGAAACTTGAATTTCCGGCCGATAACGCCCTCCTCGGCAGATTGCTCTACGCCATCGCCCATGTGCCCGGCGAGCCGGAATTCTCCATTGAGCATACCGTAGCAGATTCGGAAGCGGTGAAGAATGAGCTTCTGGCGAACGCAGTGGCAGACTCAAAAGCGAAAGCGGCGGTGCTGGCATCGGCAGCAGGGGTTAGCCTCGGATCGATTCAGCTCATCGATTATTCCTGGGGCGAGGTCGATTTTGTGTCGCGGCCGATGGATGACATGCGGCTCATGAGCGCTATGCCGATGATGGAGGACTGCGCAGCAGGAAGCTACGAAATGGACATTGAGGCCGATGACATCGATGTGACGGATACGGTGACGGTGGTGTGGGAGATTGAGAATTAAAAAAACAAGGGAAATTCCGGTCGGTCTTTTCTTTTGCGCATTTTTCGGTTATAGTATAAGGGACAGCAGTGTGCCGGAGATCGAGCAGGAAAGCAAGGGCAGACACTGAATACAAAGGAGAATGACGGCCGCAGACGGCAGCATGTATTTTTATGCAGTTTGAGGAAAACTTACTGAAAAAGTTTATAACTTATGTGACCGCAGCGATCGCATCGTTTGCGGTCTTTTCGCTGTACAGCATCGTTGATGGAATCCTCGTGGCGCGCGGCGTCAGCGAGTTTGCCATGGGCGCAGTGAATCTGGCATCGCCCTACATCAGCGGTTTGTTTTCCGCCTCTGTCCTTTTTGCGGCAGGCACATCCACCATTATTTCCATCATGATGGGCGAAGGAAACTCCCGGCATGCGAATGAACTGTTTTCAAAAAGTACTGCAGTGCTTCTGGGATTTGGCTTGATTGTGTCCCTTCTGGCATTTCTGTTTCCTGAAGCTATGGCGCACTTTTTCGGCGCGGAAGATGAGATGTTTCCGTACGTAGTTGCCTACATCCGCGGTCTGGCACCGTTTTCCTTCAGTTTCATGGTCTCATATAATCTGGAGATCCTGGTCAAGGCCGACGGCTATCCGCATGTGGCGCTTTATACTGTGACCATTGGCTGCCTGTCTAATTGTGTACTGGACATCCTGATGATCTTTGTATTGAAGTGGGGCGTCTTCGGCGCGGCATTTGCAACCGGCATCTCGCAGTTCCTGACGGTCGTAATCTATGTGGCACATTTCCTCGGCCCCAAGGCGACTTTCCGCTTCTGCAGATTCCGTCCGGATTTTCGCATCTTCGGCCGATTGTTCCGCCTGGGTCTTCCGGATTGTGCAGTGGAACTCTGCAACGGCATCATGATCTTTATGTTCAATCGCATGGTGCTGATGTACCTTGGGGAGACCGGTCTTGTCAGCTACACGATCGTTTCCAACCTGAATACGCTGGTCCTCAATCTGGCAATGGGGATTTCGCAGGGCGCGCAGCCTCTTCTCAGTTTTGAATACGGCGCGAATCAGCCCAAACGTGTGCGGCGGCTGCTGCGTTATGAGTTTGCGGCATCCACAGTTCTGGCAATTACTGCGCTCGTCATTTTCCTGGGCTTTGCGCAGGGAATTGCCGGATTATATCTGAAAAATACCACACCGGAGGAAATCAATGCTGCAGCACATGCCATTCGGATCTACTGTCTGGGCTTTGCGCCGGTTGTGTTTAATATCGTGATTGCCGGATTCCTGACGGCGGTGGAGAAGCCCTGGCGGGCGATGGTTGTTTCTTATGGGCGCGGAATCGTGGTCCAGGCAATCGTTCTGGTGATTCTCAGTGTTCTCACGAAGGGACAGGGCATCTGGTTTACGGCGCTGATCTCTGAAGCCATCTGTCTGGCCATCGGTCTGGTATTCATGAAGGGCGTGCTGGGGAAGAAGGATGGACTGAGGCATATAGTGACTCAATAAGGCGTGGAAGCAGTAAGGTTGATTCGGGCGCGTGTGGCAGGAGTACGATAAAAGTAAGGCAGGTTGATTCGAGTGCGTGTGGCAGGAGTACGATAAAAGTAAGGCAGACTGATTCGGGCGCGTGTGGCAGGAGTACGGTAATAGTAAGGCAGGCTGATTCGAGTGCGTGTGGTATACATACAGTAATGATAGTGAGACAGTCCGAATATATGAAAGGAGGATGCTGTGGAATACAGAGATATTTACACAAAAGATGATGAATTCACCGGCATCGTCCGGGAAAAGCATGCGCCCCGCGTGGCCGGGGAGTATTACCGGCATTCGATCGTCATTCTGAGAAATCAGGAGGGCCTTTATGTGCTGCAGCAGCGTTCACTCAAGGCACGGTACTTCCCTGGAAAATGGGACGTGACCGGTGGCGGAGTGCGGCACAAAGAAACGCCGGAGGAGACGGCTGTCCGCGAGGTCAAGGAAGAACTGGGGCTCACGATCGACATACAAGAACTGGTTTTTCTTTATAAATACCGGGTCGAATTTGAAATGAAGGACGGGTCGATCGTTTATGTGTTTGCTGCGCCCTGCGATACGTCCACAGGCTATGTTTTTGATCCCTATGAAGTGAACGCTGTAAAAATTATTCCTTTTGAGGCATATTTTGAGGCAGTCATGTTCAACAAGGATGAACGATTTGCGCGGGCACTGAAGGAATATGAGATGCGTGCGAGTCTTTTCAATTCAAATGAAAATGAATAAAGATATGATGGATAAAAAAATCAGCATAAGAAGCATAGAAAATAATAAAATTTCGGCTAAAATCGCATATTACCATCTCCCCGGTCTTTTTGAATTTTACGATTTTTACTGCGCCTTTCTGCCGCTTTATCGTGCGCATCGGGACTGGTTTTACGATTGGTGTGAGATCGGTTCGATTTACGGCGCCCCAGCCGATTGCATCTTTGGCGGCGGCCGCGCCGGCTATGGTGACGATGATCCCCGTGCGGTCCTGCAGCTGATGCGGGACTATGGAATCTCCGCACGGCTGACCTTCAGCAATTCGCTGCTCAGGGAGGAACATCTCAGTGATAAGCGGTGCAATAAACTGCTTGAAATGCTGAGTGAAATCGGTGATGAGCAGAACGGTGTCATCGTCCACTCCGATCTCCTTTTACATTATATTGAGGAAAACTACCCCAATCTTTATCGGGTGTCCTCTACCACAAAAGTCCTCACAAAAACAGAGGATTGTCGAAAAGAACTAGAGCGCTCGGAATATTCCTATGTGGTCCCGGATTTCCGCCTGAACAAGCGGATGGACTTCTGGGATACATTGCCGGATGCGCTGAAAAAGAAAGTGGAATTTCTTGTGAATGAGTGCTGCTATTTTGGCTGCATCGACCGCAAGGCCTGCTACGAAAATGTCAGCCGCAAGAACCTGGGTGAGGATTGTCCGGATCATATCTGCACCGCTCCGGACAAAGAAGCGGGCTATCGCTTCTCAAAGGCAATGAAGAATCCCGGCTTCATCAGTATTGAGGATATTCAAAACACCTACCTGCCGAGGGGGTTCTCCCATTTCAAGATTGAAGGCCGCAGCCTTGGCAGTGCTATGATCCTGGAGTTTCTGCTGTATTATATGACAAAGCCGGAGCATCAGTTGGAGGTTCGTGAAGAATTGTATCTGGACAGTATGCTGGATTTGTTTTAAGAATTGATTAAATATAAAAAATGAGCCGGTGAAAGGCAGTCATCACAGCCTCTCTTTGCAAAAATAATCAGCCTTCGCATCGTGCTTTTTTGCAAGAGGAGAGAAAACATCCCTTTTGCTAAAAGATTCTTCTGTTTTAGCTTGGGATTTTTGCAAATGAACTTCAAAACCTTCTCTTTGCTAAAAATCCATCCGTTCTATGCATCTGATTTTTGCAAATGAGCTTCAAAACCTTCTCTTTGCTAAAAATCCATCCGTTCTATGCATCTGATTTTTGC
>CAMGCK010000094.1 GCA_946040795.1 uncultured Lachnospiraceae bacterium | reverse complement strand
TTTCATTACTATTTGTGCCGCCAGCCTAAGGCGGCGGAATGGAGATTTTTATGTAAATGGATTTTCCATCTACGATGCTGATCTTGAACTATCACAGGGATTTTTGGACTTTGGTGAAATCCAAAAAATACTGGAGGAAAAGTCCGTGGAGGGTTTGCTCGATGAACAGTTCTGTTTTACCACGACAGCTATCATCCCGGTCGATTTCTTTGCATTCAGCACTGAGAAAGAACGCTACCTGATTCCTTATACTTTCCGCTCCGACCTGACAGGACTTACCTGTGGAAAATGCTATACCGCGAAAGAAGTCAAGGAAATACTGGATGTTACCCTTCCGGTTCAATACGCGGACGAGGCTTCTTGGAACACAGAACAGCTCGCAGGCGGAGGTGATAGTGTCTCAGCCTATCGCAAGGATGAACTGACAGAACAGGCCTGGAAAACAAGGCTTACCATCGCGGAAAAGAAACCGAACACTGTTCTCATTCAATGGTTCGTTGCCGGTGCCGCAGTACTTATCATCGCCGGAATCGTAATCGGGATAATCCTCCGTAAAAAAAGATAATGATAAGTCAAAATTCAAGAAAGACCTGCGGAATCCGCAGGTCTTTCTCATATTAACCCAATATTTTCTCCGGCTTGAAATTCAAAAAATCTCCGGACACCAGGTGATATTCCACACCATTTACAAGGCCCTTGAAGCTGTCATCCCACCGCGGCTCACCGTGACAATGGGAGTACACCACATGCTCCGCACCGTACTCCTCCGCCATGCGGGTGAACACGCTTTCCTGCTCGCCGATGGAAGTGGGCGGAAAATGCAGGAACATGACGAACTTCGTAAAACCATCGGCCTTTGCAAGCTCAAAGGACTTTCTCAGCCGCTCCGCCTCGCGCGATAGAAGCATTTCGCCGTGTTCAACGGTATCCTTTCCTTCAAAACAATACCCCTTTGTTCCCACCAGCGCGTAATCGTTATACACGTAATAATTATTCTGAAGAAAATGCAGCCGGCCGGCGTACAGTTCATTCAAACGGCCGGTCTTTTTCACGTTCCAGAACTGATCGTGGTTGCCGCGAAGCAGGATCTTTCGGCCGGGAAGTGCCTCAATAAAGGCCAGATCCTTTTCACACGCGGACAGCGAATTGCTTTGAGAATGATCGCCGGTGATGACGATGGTATCGTCCTCCTTCACCTTTCTCCGGCAGTTCTTTTCGATTTTCTTTTCGTGATCCACCCAGATCTTTCCGAAGATGTCCATGGTCTTATCGGAATTAAACGCCAGATGGAAATCCCCCAGTGCATACAGCGCCATGTCAGTGGATCTCCGGTTCCAGATTCGGGGTGTCGCCCAGCATTTTGCCTCCGCAGCCCCGGATCATGGCTTTCATGAGCGGCAGTGCCTTATCATAGTCTTCCGGACGAACAGACACATAAAACAGCCGCTTGGCCCCCTGTTCTTCCAGAAAAGCTTCAGCATCCTCATCGGTCACATCCATTTCTTCAATGTCCATGGATGCTTTCTCTCCGAGGATCACCTCCAGCACGCCCGCCTCTTTCCAGATATCGGACTCCGTGCCTTCCGGAAGTGCCGCACGGATATCCACCACCGCGGCCTCTGTTTCCGTCAGGAAAAACCATCCCTCCGGGATGCCGAGTGCCTTCTTCGGGAACGGTGCCTTCTTAACAGCCTTCTTGACACTGCTCTTCTCTGAATTCTTTGCCTTGCTCTTTTCCGTATATTTTGCACCGTTCTTCTGTGCCATATTTCCTCCGAATCGTTTTCACTGACGCCTTCATGTATTTTTCATACAGAACGCTTCCGAATTCCTACAAATCAGGTGATCACACCATCACCGCGTCAGATCCTTCACCCACTTATACTTTTTATAATGCACCATGACCCACGGGATCTTACCCACTTCATCCAGACAGGTGCAGGCATAGACCACGAGCACCGGCCAATGGAACACAAACGTACCGAGCGCTGCAAGCGGAACCGCAAGGCCCCACATGACGACTGCCAGCGAATACATGTCAAAACTGGTATCGCCGCCGGCTGCAAAAATACCGTTGATGATAACGGTATTGACTGCACGGCCGATCATATAGACCGCCATGATGATCATCATTCCAAGGAGGTAAGAATGTGCCCCCTCCGTCAGCTTGACAAAACACATGATCAGCGGCGTCACTGCCAGCATGATGAGTGTGGACAACACACCGATCACATAGGAAATGCGCATCATCCAGTCGCCGTAAAGCTTGCCCTTCACCAGGTCACCGGCACCGAGCTCGTTACCGACCATGATACCGCCGGCTGCGCCAAGGCCGTTGCAGAGGCAGCATACCAGGTCACGCACGACTGCGGCAACGGAATTTGCCGCCGCGGCATCCGTACCCATATGGCCCATGAAAGCCGTGTAAGAAGCAAAACCGACGCCCCAGAAAATGCTGGCGCCCAGGATCGGCATGGAAGCCTTCAGGAAGTCTCTTGTCAGAAGCTTATTGAACCGCAGGATCCGGTGTGCCGGGAAGCCGATGAAATCCTTCCGCATGGAAATAACGACACAGGCCAGAAGTTCCACCGCACGGGCAATGAGCGTGGCCACAGCCGCGCCGCGGACACCCATGGCCGGAAGTCCGAACCAGCCAAAGATCAGGATCGCGTTCAGGATAATGTTCAGCACCACAGTCGCGGAACTGATATACGCAGACGGGCTTGCGTGATCACTGACACGCATGACAGCCAGGTAGCACCCCACGACGCCGGTCAGGAGATAGGACCAGCCGGCGATCTTCAGATAGCTCACACCAATGTCCACAAGGACCATTTCATTGGTGAACAGCAGCATCAGATAGCGCGGGAAAAACATGCAGCCAATGAAGCAGATAAGGCTCGCCAGACCCGCCAGACGGAGGCTGATGGCAAAGATATCGTCCATGGATTTACGGTCATGCTTTCCCCAGTACTGCGCGCCCAGGATGTTTGTACCTGCAGTAATGGACGTGATGATCCAGTTCTGAATAAACTGGATCTGGGTAGCCAGCGATACCGCGGACATGGCATTCTGCTCCACGTTTCCGAGCATTAACGCGTCCGCTGCCGCGACCGCTGCCAGCATCAGGCTCTCGAACGCGATCGGCACACTGAGATGAATGAGTTTCTTGTAAAACGGCTTGTCGCCAAAATATCCGGTCAGTTTGTTCATGTCTGTTTTGACAAAGAATCTCTGCTTTTCTTCTTAACGTTTTGCAAAAATTCTCTGCTTTTCTCCTTTATATTCTGCTAAAAATCCTGTTTGTCCCTATATCGTTTCCTTTAACCGACCTCTTTAAACCGCATCCACCGGGTAGACCTCAATTTCAAGGTCGCTCACCGGATAGCTTGTGCACGGGTGGATCCATCCGTACCGGGCATCCGCCATGCGGCGCTTATCTGTATCCGCCGGAATATAGACTTCACCGCTTATCAGGCGGCTTCTGCAGAAACCGCATTCACCGCTGCGGCATTCTGACGGCGCATGTACGCCTGCTCGCTCAATGGCTGTGAGCACAGTCTCTTCTGCCCGACACTTTGTGACGATCATCTCACCGTGCACCAGGAGCTTCAGTTCATAGCTCTCTCCCAGTTTTTCCTTCGGGAAGCCGGGATCTGCGGCAATGTTCCGCGCACCGCCGGACACTTCAAATCGAACCAGGCGTCTGGGAAGCTTCAATGCCTCTGCCTGCTTTTTCAGGAAATCGTACATGGCGGCGGGACCGCAGGCAAACAGACTGAAGTCCGTCTCATCCGCATATTTTCGAATAAGCTCAGCCGATATGAAGCCGTGCTCATAGCCCGTTTTTTCTTCATCGGAAAGCACATAGACCACGCGGATGCCGTCATGCGAGGCCAGTTCATCCAGTTCCTGTTTCAACAGAATGTCCGCCTCCGTTCTGCAGCCATACAGAATCGTAAGCTTGAATTTTTCCGTTCCGTCCTTCACGGCTCCGGCCATGGAGAGGAACGGTGTGATGCCGGAACCACCCGCTGCGGCAATCACGTGCTCCGCGTCGCGAAGGTCCTGATAATAGAAATTGCCGAGGGGACCGGAAAGAACCGCCTCGGAGCCTGGCTTCCAGTTTTCCAGGATCCACGATGATACAAAGCCGTCGGGGACCTTTTTCACCAGGATCTCATAAAACGGAGCTTCGCCAAGTGCCGACATGGGCGCGGAACACAAGCTGTAGGGGCGGATCATGACAGACTCTGTGCCGCTACTCATTCCGCTCTTAAGCGTATCTGTCGGACCATCGCCCGCTTCATCCGTTTTCCCGATGATCACACGCACCGTCACATACTGCCCCGCCCGGAAAAACGCAAGCCGCTCTGTGCCGCGTTCCTTATCCGGAACCAGTTTGAAACGTCGGGCATCCTTCAGTTCCGTGACCTCCGCCACCTTCACATACTGTGCACGCGGATGGAGCCGCTCCGCCAGAATGTTGGCATTGTATTTTGAAACGATCTCTTCCTCCGGCTGTGCTTCAATGATCTTGTTCCGCTCATGCACTTCCGTCAGAAACTTTGTATATCCAAGCCCCTTCAGGGCCTTCTTGTCATAACCGTAGCGCTTTTTCATCGGCCCGCCTCCATGTCTTCCAGCATAAAGATCGCCTGCTCCCGGCCGCTGCCGATGGCCTGACTGTAACCGTCCATCTGCGTGGCATGACCGCCGCAGAAACGAAGCCCCTTTACCGTGTGATCCAGATAGTGACCGGACTGCTCGCGCTCAAACATACCGTCCCAGAGGTCCGGCTCATATCCGTAAATGGTGCCCATCGGCGTACCCATGTAGCGCGCGAAGGTTACCGGAAGAGCCACAACGATCTCCTCGATATGTCCGCGGATGCTGATGCCCATGGCCCTTTCAAAACCCTCGATGGTATCCCGCGCCACCTTGTCCTTCATGGCAAAATAATCTTCTTCCTTCAGATCCTTGAAAACATCGGCAGAATAAAGCGTCGTGAAATAGATCATGCAGGTGCCTTCCGGACTGGCTCCGGGGACGATGTTATTCAGGAACGTCACACAGAAATCGTTATGTGTATCCAGACTCTTGTGGCTTTCATAGGATTCATGGCCGTTCAGGGAATCATACAGGAACATATTGTATTCTTTGATGCCGAGCTCTTCCGGAGAGATGTCCAGTCCCAGGTAGATCGTGCAGGCGGACTGGCCCAGCTTGCGCGCCCTGATCAGCTTGCGGTCGCGGACCGGGACCTCCTTTTCATCCACCATGTGGCCAAAGACCGTGGTGGGCATCAGGTTGGACATGACATAACGGCAGGGGATAAAGGTGCCGTCTGTCAGGGTCACACCCTGTACCGTATTGTCCCGGATCTCAATGCGCTTTACCTCGGTATTGTACCAGATGTCTCCGCCAAACGCCCGGATGGCGCGGTCAAACTCCAGTTCCAGTGCATGGCTTCTTTCAAGCGGCACCCAGGGTGTTTCATTGAGATAAGTGTAGTTCATCATTGCGTATACGGCAAAGCTCATATTGTCCGGATCCGCGGAAATATATTCCCAATAGGATTCAAAGATCATCTCCGCTTCCTTGGGAAGTCCGAACCGCTTGCAGATATCCGAAACAGAACAGGGCTCCACCTTCAGAAGATCGCCGTATTTATACAGAAGTTCCGCATACTCGTACAGTTTAGGCTCGTTGTTTCTTTCCTGCAGCCAGCCCACGGAATCGGAGATCATCCGCGAAAGCTCCATGATACCGGTAATGGCGTCACGGCTGCCCGGAACCGCTTCTTCGATGGCATCGATGTAAGCCTGTATCCCCGTGGGAACGACTACATCCACAGGATGTGCCGGATCAGTACAGATAGTACGGAAAGCATCTTTTGCAAATAGTCCCGGAACTTCCATTCCGTAACTTTCCAGTATTTCCCGAGCACTGCCTTTTCTGCGTCCGTCTTTTCCGTCGCCCATGGCGCAAAGCTCATGAAGCGATGCTTCAAACTCAAAGCGGCCGCGTACAAAACTGGTCGCGCATCCGCCCGGAAGATCATGTCTTTCCAGGAGGAGAACCTTTTTTCCGGCCTTGGCAAGATATGCTGCTGCGGAAAGACCGCCGTTTCCTGCTCCAACCACAATTACATCGTATTTCTTCATATCTGTTTTCTTGTTGTACCGGCATTCAGACCGGTTTATTTACGATTTTATGTATTGCTGCGCATACTTTCGTAATTATATTCTATCATAGAATTTTGCCTTGCAACAGCCTTGCAACAGTTTTTCACAAAAGATTCAATAAAAACTCAAAAGATGGTATACTGGGTACAGACTGACTGCAGCCCACAGGAGAAGTTTATGATCAAGATTGATCTCATCACCGGCTTTTTAGGGGCCGGGACTGTCTGGAACGCCGCTTCCGTACCAAACTCATCTCCATGGCCATGAGCGGCTATGACCGCGTGCTGATTGAGCCTTCGGGTGTATTTGACATGGATCTGTTCTTTGACGCGCTTCGCGAGGCGGAAGAATCGGTAAAAACCGTTGAAACGCCGACAGCGTCATTGCCTTCGGTCCTTCCGGGCGTCCGTATGACAAAAAACGGTCAGCGCGTGCTGACCGTCATCGGAAGCGGATTGAATGAGAAAAAGATCCGTACGCTGATAAACACAAAATAAAGGAGTAAAATCATGATTAAACGTGAAGACATGCTGGAGCTGACCCGCAGAATGAACGATTCCCGCGCGCACATCGCCCGGGTGGCCGGCGCTTATCTGGATGATGAGGGATACATTGACGGCACCTTCAATACCAATTTTCTGAACATCCACGGAGAAGAGAAAAAACGGGTGCTGGAGATTGCAAAAACCATTCCTTTTTCACGTACGAATGAGGAACTGAAACAGCATCGCGTTCCCGGAATGAAACCCGGCACGGTCTGGCAGCTTCTGTACGCGCTTCGGGACTGCGAACTGAAAAACGACGCGCTTCTTCTGTCGCTGTATGAGTACATCGGTGAGCGCCGTTTTACCGGCATGCCCTATGCCATCTATGTATATTACGGTACGTATGACATTCCGGTCAAAGCCGCAGACCATACCCTGGGAGAGTCTGAAGAGATCTACCGTTATCTGATCGTGGCACTCTGCCCATTAAACGAAAAGCAGGAAGCCATGATGCCCGATGCCGGATTTCTGTATCCGGTCCTGACCGACCGCAGTACGGACATGAATCATGTCAATGTATACAGCAGAAACGAGGACCGTCATGAAGCAGAAGTGCTTTCCGAGATCCTGCTGCTGAATTAACTGTCTGTATGGCTTCTGCAACAAGAGGCTGTGAAAAATCATTTCGGTTTTTCACAGTCCTTTCTTTGCTGGTGAAAGGTTTGGGCTGGCGGGCGGAAATGGGACTAAATTAGCACAACGGGGAACTAAACGGAGAATTTTTGCAAAGAGGGGGTTTTGAAGCTCATTTGCAAA
>CAMGCK010000093.1 GCA_946040795.1 uncultured Lachnospiraceae bacterium | reverse complement strand
TTGTCCATATAATAAATCCTCCAGTATAATATATTCGCACATACGTCACAGTTCTCCGATTGCCACATTCTGTTATATCTTGTTATCAGATTTTCTTGCCCTTGTGTTTGCCCTTATCAGCTTCCAAGGGAAGAATAAACATAAGTGAAATCGTATAATAAATTAAGGTGAGAATTTTGCGATAAACCCTTTATTTTCAAGGCATTTGGAGGATTTTATTAAAACCCTGTGAGGGTTAATAACCACTTATAAAATTGTGGTTTTCAAATTTCAGTTTGTCGATTTTTTTAATCATACCACAATCCATATGCCAACAACAGGCACAGCAATCTGATCAACTGCTGTGCCTATAACTGTGTTATGACTGCCGCCCTATGTGCGGCAGCTTTTTTGTGCCCCGTAATGCGTTCTGTGCGTATACGGTGATTGTGACCCGCAATAAGGAAAACATGCCTTGAAATCGAACAGGTGTTCTGTTATAATGGGAGCATGGAAATTCAACAGTCGATGACAATTAAAGAAAAACTGGAGATTCTGTCCGATGCGGCAAAATACGATGTGGCGTGTACTTCCAGCGGAAATGACCGTGCAGCGGTGAAAGGGAGCATGGGGTCCGCGTGTGCAGCCGGAATCTGCCATACGTTCACGCCGGACGGACGCTGCGTTTCGCTTCTCAAGATCCTGATGACCAATGAATGCGCCTATGACTGCAAATATTGCGTCAATCGACGGTCCCATGATGTCCGGCGGGCAATATTCACTCCGGAGGAGATCTGCACGCTGACCATCGAATTTTACCGCAGAAACTACATTGAGGGGCTCTTCCTGTCCTCCAGTGTGTATGGTTCGCCCAACCGGACGATGGAACTCCTCTACGAGACGCTTTTCCTTCTGCGAAACAAGTATCGCTTCATGGGCTACATTCATGTCAAGGGCATACCGGGGGCAGATGCCTTCCTCATCGAGAAGGTCGGCTTTCTGGCAGACCGCATGAGCATGAACCTGGAACTTCCCACCACGGAAGGACTGAAAGCGTTGGCTCCCTCCAAAAAAGAAGAGAATATTCTGGAAGGCGTGAAGCACATTCAGGAGGGCATTCACGGAACCGGACAATACAGTAATTCCGCGTATCAGACCACCCGAAACCGTTTAGGCAGCCGCACACAGAACATCCATGAACTCTGGGAACAGGCCGTGCCGAAGGAACAGCTGACAGCGGCGGAGCATGCCGCTGTAACAGCCCGTTCCCATGGAAAAGTCCTTACCTCCGCGGGAGAACTTCCCCTTGAGACGCGCGCATCCCGGACTGCCGGCAGGATCAACGCAGTTCCCAAGACCATGTGGCTTCCGGAAAAGGCCCATCTCCAGGACCGTCAGTGGATGGCAAACGGTAAACTTTCCAAATTCGTGCCGGCGGGGCAGAGTACCCAGATGATCATCGGCGCCACAAAAGAGACGGACTTTGATATCATGACCAAAGCAGAATTATTGTACCGGAGTTATGATCTGAAGCGCGTTTTCTATTCGGCTTTCATCAACATCACGCATGACAGCGCCCTGCCGGAAACACCGGATGGGCCGCCGCTCCTCAGGGAACATCGGCTGTATCAGGCGGATTTCCTTCTGCGGTACTATGGTTTTGTGGCAGGCGAGCTTCTGACACCGGACCGCCCCAATCTTCACCCGCTGCTGGATCCTAAATGCGGCTGGGCGCTCCGCCATCTGGAGTTTTTCCCGGTTGAAGTGGAGCGAGCGGATTACGGTACGCTGCTTCGTGTGCCGGGCATCGGACCCAAATCTGCGGAACGGATTGTCAAAGCACGGCGGACCGGACATCTGGATTTTGACGCGCTGAAGCGGATGGGAGTCGTGCTGAAACGCGCCCATTATTTCATTCTCTGTCACGGACAGCAGATGATCCGCACCAGAATCGAGGAGAATTTCATCACAAATGAAATGATCAGCATGGACCGTGAGAAAAACTGGAAGACCGCGCGGCGGGAGAATTTTCGCCAGATGAGTCTGTTCGGAGATTTAAGATGAAGACCTATTTATGTGACGACCGCGCGGAATCGGTCCTCAGCGCAATCTACGATGCCTGGGCTGATCCGGTTCCGAACAGCGAGATCCGGCTTGAAATCGGAAAAAATGAGCAATTGTCCTTCCTGTCGGAACGCGTTCGGGCGGAGGAATCCTTTGAAAAAGCGGAAAAAGTGATTCTTGCCGTGCAGAAAAAACTGGGATTCCGGATGTGGAAAATGACGGAAGGCGCGCTTTGTGCCGGCACCCCGGACAAGGCCGATGCTGTTTTTCAGTTTCTGAGGTACGGTTTTTACAGAAAGACGGATGTGACGGATGAACTTGCGGTCTCGCAGGTCCTGCGGGCGTTTGAACTGAATCGGAAGTCCCGCGGGGAGGCTCATCTTCTGACAGGCTTCGTACGTTTTGACAGCCTGGATAACGGGGCTTTCTTTGCAAGGATCGGACCGGTGAATGATGTGCTCCCTCTGATTGCCGATCATTTCGCGGAGCGTTTTAATATGCAGCCGTTCATGATCTACGATGAAAAGAGAAAAAAATCCGTGGTCTGTGTGCCCGGAATGAACTGGTATTTTGTGGAAGGTGAAGTGGATTTTGGGATGAACGGAATTCTCCCTGCTGATGAATATCGTACCCTCTGGAAGAGTTTTTTTGACAGTGTGACCATAAAGGAACGCATGAATCCGATATGTCAGCGTACACACTGTCCGCTGCATTTCAGAGAGTACATGCCGGAATTCCGGTGACATACCTGATATTTTTGCGGATTTGATGCGGCCTGCGTTTCTTTCAGCATTGACAGTACATGGTCTTTTAGTTATACTTTTATCTGTATACCTATGTGGATTTTGGCGGGTTCCATCAGCCTTGCTGGGTGTGCAAATAAGATATCATCAGCCGTCATCCGGCTGTTAAATAAGGAGAACAAGATGACTAAGAATGAACTGATTCAGAAGTTTGAAGCTGTATTTGGTGAAGGTGGAGACATTATTACCGTATTCTCACCGGGCCGTGTCAACATGATCGGCGAACATACCGATTACAATGGCGGTCATGTATTCCCGTGCGCACTGACCATCGGTACGTATTTTGCTGCAAGAAAGAGAGAGGACACCAAGGTTCGTTTCTTCTCCGGCAACTTTGAAAAGGCCGGTATCGTTGAACGCGATATCACCGAAATGGAATTCGACAAGGAAAAGGGCTTCTCCAACTATCTGATGGGCATGGTATGGACCTATGCTCAGAAGGGCATGGTCGTTGATGCCGGTATGGATATCTACCTTTGGGGCAATATCCCGAATGCTTCCGGTCTTTCTTCATCCGCCTCCATCGAAGTCGGTATGGGCAAGGTCATCAATGTTCTGTTCGGTTTTGATGTATGCAACAAGGATATCGCTCTTCTCGGTCAGTATTCCGAGAACAACTACAACGGTGTAAACTGCGGTATCATGGACCAGTTTGCCATTGCCATGGGTAAGAAGGACAACGCCATCTTCCTGGACACCGCTACTCTTGAGTATGAATACGCTCCGATCGTTCTGGACGGCATGAAGATCGTCATCATCTGCACCAACAAGAAGCGCGGCCTGGCTGATTCCAAGTACAACGAGCGCCGTTCCGAGTGTGAGACCGCTCTTGCTGAACTGCAGACCGTTCTGGACATCAAGGCTCTCGGCGAACTGACTGAAGCTGAATTTGAAGCCAACGTTGACGCCATTAAGTGCCCGATCCGCCAGAAGAGAGCGCGTCATGCTGTATACGAGAATCAGCGTACTGTCAAGGCTGTTGACATGCTGAAGTCCGGCGATGTTGAGGGCTTCGGCAAGCTGATGAACGCTTCTCATGTTTCTCTTCGCGATGATTACGAAGTAACCGGTATTGAACTGGATACCATCGCTGAGGAGGCATGGAAGATCGAAGGCTGCGTAGGCGCAAGAATGACCGGCGCAGGCTTTGGCGGCTGTGCGGTTGCAATCGTTAAGGATGAGGCTGTTGATACCTTCATCAAGAACGTTGGTGAGAAGTATCTTGCAAAGATCGGTTACGCAGCTGATTTCTATGTAGTTGAGATCGGCGACGGTACTGGCATACTTGAGTAATAAAGGAGAATTCATGTTTTACGATTCTGTCAGAGAACTGATCAAGTACGCAAATGATACCGGCATTCTCCCCAAGGAGGAGAACATCTATGCCGTTAACCAGATCCTGGCGCTGTTCAAGGAAGACGCTTTTGAAGGTGAAGTCTTTGAAGGAGACGGTTCTTATGCATGCGTGGGCGATGCCGATCACAAGGACGGCGCAGAACTGGAAGCCATTTTAAAGGATCTTCTGGACTACGCAGCGGAGAAGGGTCTGATGGAAGCAGATTCCACCACCTTCCGCGATCTGTTTGATTCCAAGATTATGAACACGCTGATGCCCAGACCCAAGACGGTCATCGACACGTTCTACAGCCTGTATAATGTGGATAAGAAGGCGGCTACGGACTGGTTCTATAAGTTCAGCCAGGATGTGGACTACATCCGCCGCTATCGTCTGTGCAAGGATGTCCGCTATACCGTGGATTCCAAGTACGGTCCCATCGTCATCACCATCAACCTTTCCAAGCCGGAAAAAGATCCCAAGGCCATTGCGGCTGCAAAGAGCGCTCCACAGAGCGCATATCCCAAGTGTCAGCTTTGTGCTGAAAACGAGGGCTATCAGGGGCGTGTGAATCATCCGGGCCGTTCCAACCATCGCATTATTCCGATGGAGCTGGCCGGTGCGCGCTGGGGATTCCAGTACTCTCCGTACGGCTACTACAATGAGCACTGCATTCTGCTGAACATGGAGCATGTACCGATGAAGATCGAACGTGCGACCTTTGACAAGCTGTTAAGCTTTGTTGAAGTCATGCCGCATTACATGCTGGGTTCCAATGCAGATCTGCCCATTGTCGGCGGTTCCATTTTAAGCCATGACCATTATCAGGGCGGTCATTATGATTTCCCGATGGCGCTGGCTCCCATTGATGAGACTGTGACTGTAAACGGATTTGAAGATGTAACCATCGGTCTGGTCCATTGGCCGCTGACCTGCCTGCGCTTAAACGGCACCGATAAGGGCCGCATGATCGACCTCGCTGAGAAGATCCTGAACGCATGGCGCGGTTACACGGATGAAGCGAATTTTATCTTTGCTGAAACGGACGGCGAACCGCACAATACCATCACGCCCATTGCGCGTATGAAGGATGGCATGTACGAGCTGGATCTTGTGCTTCGCAACAACATTACGACGGAAGAACGTCCGCTGGGCGTTTATCATCCGCGTCCGGAGTATCATCATATCAAGAAAGAAAATATCGGTCTGATCGAGGTCATGGGTATGGCCGTTCTTCCGGCCAGATTAAAGGCAGAGCTTCAGCATCTGAAGGAAGCCATTCTGGCAGGCGAGGACCTTTACAAGATCGAGGACCTTGAGAAGCATGCAGACTGGGCTTATGAATTTCTGAAGCAGTATGATGATGTGAATGCGGAGAATATCCAAAAGATCATCGACAATGAAGTCGGTAAGGTCTTTGCCGGTGTTCTCGAGGATTGCGGCGTTTATCCCTGCACGGAAGAGGGCAGAGAAGGCGTCAAGGCATTCCTGAAGACGATTTAACAAAGCAGGTCTACGTCGGCATAAGCCGGAACGCTGATCCTGTGTAAACTACAGCCGCCTGTGCCGGAGTGTGTGCAGGCGGCTGCAACTTAGAATGCAGTTCCATTCGCTGCATTCGTAAGGAGGAGATACCATGAAAAAAGAAAAGAAACCCTATTACATTACAACGGCCATTGCCTATACGTCCGGCAAGCCGCACATCGGTAACACTTATGAAATCATTCTGGCGGACTCCATCGCCCGCTTCAAGAGAATGCAGGGATACGATGTACGTTTCATGACCGGTACCGACGAGCATGGCCAGAAGATCGAAGAGAAAGCAAAAGCTGCCGGCGTGACGCCGAAGGAATTCGTTGACGGTGTTGCAGGTGAGATCCGCCGTATCTGGGACCAGATGAATACGTCCTATGACCGTTTCATCCGTACCACGGACGAGGACCATGAAAAGGTCGTTCAGAAGATCTTCAAAAAGCTTTACGATAAAGGTGATATTTACAAGGGCTCCTATGAAGGCCTGTACTGTGTTCCGGATGAAGCGTTCTTTACGAATTCTCAGGCACCGGACGGCATCTGCCCGGACTGCGGCAGACCGCTTGTCAAGGCCAATGAAGAAGCTTATTTCTTCAAGATGAGCAAGTACGCGGACCGCCTGATTCAGTACATCAATGAGCATGACGAATTTATTCAGCCTGTTTCCAGAAAGAACGAAATGCTGAACAATTTCCTGCTTCCGGGCCTGCAGGATCTCTGTGTTTCCCGTACGTCCTTCAAGTGGGGCGTTCAGGTGGATTTTGATCCAAAGCACGTTGTTTACGTTTGGATCGACGCTCTTTCAAACTATATCACCGGCCTTGGCTACAAGCTGGATGAGGAACCGGATGAACTGTTCAAGAAGTACTGGCCAGCCGATGTACATCTCATCGGCAAGGACATCCTTCGTTTCCATACCATTTACTGGCCCATCATGCTGATGGCACTGGATATTCCGCTTCCCAAGCAGGTATTCGGTCATCCGTGGCTGATCCAGGGCGGTGAGAAGATGAGTAAGTCCCGCGGCAATGTGATCTATGCCGATGACCTTGCTTCCATTTACGGCGTGGATGCTGTACGTTACTTTGTCCTTCATGAGACTCCGTTTGAAAATGACGGCAACATTACATGGGATCTTGTGACCGAGCGTTTCAATTCCGACCTCGCCAACACCCTTGGCAATCTGGTAAATCGTACCATCTCCATGAGCAACAAGTACTTTGGCGGTGTTGTTGAGCCCAAGGGCCTTGTGGAAGATGTGGACATGGATCTGAAGGCAGCAGCAGAAGCGGCCATTGAAAAGACACAGAAGTGCATGGAGACCCTGCATGTTGCAGACTGCATCACGGAAGTCTTCAATCTGTTCAAGCGCTGCAATAAATACATCGATGAGACCATGCCGTGGGCGCTGGCAAAGGATCCGGAGAAGCAGGATCGTCTGGCTACCGTTCTGTACAACCTTTCCGAAGGTATTATGTGCGGCGCGTCTCTTCTGTTCCCGTTCATGCCGGAAACCGCTGAAAAGATCGCATCCTTCTTCAACGTGAGTCTGAAAGATTTTGACGGTCTGGAAGGATTTGGTTCCTGCCTCGGCAAGGGTACCAAAGTCGTTGAAAAGCCGGAAATGCTGTTTGCGCGTCTGGATGAGAATGAGACCCGTGAGAAGGTAAATGTTATCATGGAAGCACAGCGTCAGGCTGCGCTGAAGGAATACGGACCGCAGGAAGAGGAGAAGAAGGAAGAAGAGAAGGAGATTCCGATCGAGCATAAGCCCGAGATCACCTTTGATGACTTTGGCAAGATGGAATTCCGCGTTGGTGAGATCATCAAGTGCGAAGCTGTTCCGAAGTCCAAGAAGCTTCTCTGCTCACAGGTAAAGATCGGAAATGAAGTCCGTCAGATCGTATCCGGTATTAAGGCATACTACACTCCGGAAGAAATGGTCGGCAAGAAGGTTATGGTTCTTGTGAACCTGAAGCCGGCAAAGCTTGCCGGTGTTCTGTCTGAAGGCATGATTCTCTGTGCAGAGGATGCTGATGGTAACTATGTGGTCATGACCCCTGAAAAGGATTGCCCGAGCGGCGTTGAGATCGCGTAAGTTGACACCGGGGACGTTTCATTTTGTCAACCGATAAGACAATAGAGAAACGTCCCCACTGTCACCCGCTGTCACATGGTTGACAAAGAGCAGGATGAAGTGGAGAATCAAAAGTGACGGCAGCGACAAGGCGGAGAATCCAAAGAGGCGGCAGTGACGGCAGGCAAAGAAAAAAGACCGGCAACGCCGGTCTTTTTTCTGATGCATCTTCAGGGGCTCGAACCCTGGACACCCTGATTAAGAGTCAGGTGCTCTACCAACT
>CAMGCK010000092.1 GCA_946040795.1 uncultured Lachnospiraceae bacterium | reverse complement strand
CAAGTATGGCAGGACTATCATGTACTATCAACCCGCGCTTTTATTTTGCGCTTACGTACTATCAACCCGCGCTTTTATTTTGCGCTTACAATGAAGTCGTACAGAACCAGAAACAGAAGTAAAAAGAGGCGCCATGAAAAAATCAAAATGATTTTTTCACAGCGCCTTTTTTTGTCCTATGGAGTAGAGGGGAGTCGAACCCCTGTCCGAAAACCCATCCACCGAACTTTCTACCATCATAGTTTATCTTTTTTTATTCCCTCAATGCGGACCGGTAAACAGGTACACATGTTTTGGTAGCTTCATGAATCTTCCAGGGCCTCAAAGCTTTGACGATGGAGGGCTCCGCAAAGTCGAAGCCGGTTGACCGCCGTGCGGAAGCAGCGGGCCGACTCACAGCAATTAAGCTGCGTATGCTAAATTATCGTTAGCGTTTATGTTTAGGTTCCGTCTTTTTACATGGCACGGTACATGAATGGCTTATCCAGATTCAAAATCCCCGTCGAAACCGGTACTACCCCAATTTCGTATGGAACATCATATCACATTGCCGTCATAAAGTCAAATTGATCGGACAACAGCTTCCAAATAAAAGCAACTGCTTCCAATATGAACTGCAAATCACTTGAAATTCCCACCATTCAGCATTAGGATAATAGTTATCAAGCGCATTGACCAAAGGAGTACACTATGAGTATTTTCTATTTCCCGGGCTGGGTCCGGAAGAGCATCACTTTCACCATCGACGACGGCAATGTGCCGCTTGACACCAAATTCATGGCCATTACCAAGCCGGCCGGCATCAAGGGCACCTTCAACCTGGATACCCCACTGAAGTTTCTGAAGACGCCGGAGGAGTTCCGTGAGTTTTATGCGGGCTATGAGATCGCCAACCATTGCCGGTATCACGCCTATCCTTTTGCGCAGGAACGCACAGATCTTTACAAGGGCTTCAAAAACGAGCTTTTTAACCGCGAAACCGCCGACCGCGACTATATTTACGCCACGGAGGAGAAGGGACTTTACCGCATATATACGTACGATTGGACGTACCTTGCGGACGACGACAAATACATGGAACTGGTGGATGACTGCCAGCAGGAGCTGGAAAGTGTCTTTGGCGCAGGCAGGATCCGCACGTACATCTGGCCCTGCGGCTTCCAGAATAACCCCGAAATTTTTGAGCGCCTGAAGGCTCATGGCTTCCAGAGCATCCGCGCTACCGGCTGCGTGAAGGATTCCACCGGCTTTGCGTTCCCCGCGGACCGCATGAACTGGAGCTACAACGCCGACAACATGTGCCTGAACGAGGTGGCAGCACTTTACGAGGCCTTCCCGGATGACGGCGAACTCAAATTCTTCTGCTTCGGCGTCCATTCCCACGACTTTGAAAACGCGCACAACTGGTATGTACTGGAGGAATTCTGCGAGAAGTACGGCAATCGTCCGCAGGATTTCTGGTACGCATCCGTCGGTGATCTTTATGATTACGAGGACGCAGTAAAAGCGGCGGAAGTGACGGGAGAGAAGATCGTGAACCACTCCGGTATCGATCTGTACGCGGTCTTGAACGGCAGGAAGGCCGTGGTGCCGGCAAACAGTGAAGTGATGATTTAAAAAATAACCGGCTTATGGGGAGCAGTCCCTTTGACAAACCGCTGCTGGATCCGGGAACGCGGATCATGGCAAAGAGAGCGGCAGAAAAGGCATAAGTGCAACGTTACAGATAAAGCTGTTATTGTTCTTGAACCTTGCGGCAACATCTGTTATATTCAGATTAAAACAGCCGCTTGTCAGAGCTGCATAAGGAGAAATGTCATGAATAAAAAACTTCCGGTCGGCATCCAGGTCTATGGCCTGCGCGACCTTCTTGAGAACACCCCTGAAAATTTTGAAAATGTCATGCGCGAGGTGAAGGCTATCGGCTACGACGGCGTGGAACTGGCCGGTCTCTATGGACTTGCTCCCGCCGATGTCCGCGGGATCCTGGACCGCGTGGGCCTTCGTGCCATCAGCGCGCATGTCCCCTTTGACGATATGGTAAACGACATTGACAAAGTCATTGAAGACTATAAAGTCCTCGGCGTGGATTACCTTGTCATGCCGTACCTTGCGCCGGAATATCGCCCGGCAGAACCGGAAAACTTCCTGAAGTTCCTGGAAACGCTGAAGACCATCGGAAAGAAGGTGGCTGAAAACGGCATGGAGCTTCTGTATCACAACCATGATTTTGAGTTTGTGCCCATGCCGGAAGGCGATTACGGTTATGACCGCATGTTTGAGGTCCTGACGGCGGATGAACTGAAGCCGGAACTGGATACCTGCTGGTGCAACGTGGCAACCGGTTCAGACAGGGAATACATTGAAAAGTATGCCGGCCGCATCCCGGTGGTCCACCTGAAGGATTACATCAAAAAGGGCAGCGTCAAAAACATGTACAAGCTGATTGGCGTGGAAGAGGAGCAGGCAGAAGAGGAAGCCGGCTATTTTGGCTTCCGTGCGGTGGGCTTCGGTCAGATGATCTGGGAGCCGGTGCTGGAGGCATCGCTTGCGGCGGGCACTAAGTGGGTCATCGTCGAACAGGATGAGCATTACGAGCTTCCGCCGCTGGAATGCGCGCGGAGAAGCCGCGAATACTTAAGGATCCTGGGCTGGTAAGGCATGAAGTCCGGCGAATACTACTATGAACATATGGGAAAAGAGGAACAGAAGGCATACCGCGCCATGCTGAAGGGGCTGACGGAGCTTTCTGACGCCTTTCCCGTTCCCTTACTGGAGGGACGAGTCCTGACCGATATTTATTTTCTGCTTCGCCTGGATCATCCGGAAATTTTTTATACCGTAACTTTTTCTTACCGGTACTATCAGGATTCCACTAACATTGAACTGGTTCCGTCGTATCTGTTTACCAAGGACAAGATCCGGGAGCATCGGAATCAGCTGGATGCGCGTATCCGGAAACTGGCGCGTGGTGCGGAAGGCCTGTCCGAGTCGGAAAAGGAACTGTATGTCCACGATTTCATCCTGAACAATGTTCACTATGATAAACTGAAAAAAGAATACTCCCATGAGATCATCGGCTCGCTGTGCAATGGTACGGCGGTGTGTGAAGGCATGGCCAAGGGTGTGAAGGTACTCGCCGATGCCCTTGGTCTCTGGTGCATTATCGCCCTGTCCGACAATAATCCGGAGAAGGGCATCAAATATCGGCACACCTGGAATATTTTCAGGATCGGCGGAACATATTATCATGTGGATGCCACCTTCGATAATACTCTTTCCAGAAGTGCCGGTCCGCGCTACGACTATTTCAACCTGTCGGACAAGCAGGTGTACCGTGATCATGAACCTGTGATCCACCCGGTACCGGCCTGCACAGACGGCGATCATTTTTATTACAAAGAGAAGAAGCTGTCCTGGACCACGGCGGAAGAAGTGCAAAAACGCACGGCACAGGCGGTAAAAAAGGGCCGTATCCTGATCTTTCAGTGGCGCGGCGGGTATTTGAATCGGGATATCGTGAGTGAGTTGTTTGGGATTTTTTCCGACGAAGCTGCCAAGAAAGACAAACAGGCGCTTTGCAGTGTGAACATGTCTCAGGCAGTATTTACGGTCCGATTTGAAGCCAAAGAAGACAATAATGTATCGGAGCCTGAAATTGAGATCCCGGATGAGGAAAATCTGGACGAAGGTTAAAGAGTTTGATATTTTTTACGGCGGGAAATGAAAAAGTATGATCAATCTCCGGAGTGATCCGGAGCGTGCATAAACTGTTGATTACTAATAAAGGAGAGTATCATGAATAAACAACTGGAACCCTTATTTACTCCCTGGAAGATCGGCAACTGTGAGATCAAAAACCGCATTGTCATGACATCCATGGGCGGCACGGATCTGTTTGGATGGATGGAAGTAAACCATTTTGACAAAGAAGGCGCGAAATTCATCCTGGAGGTTGCAAAGAACAATGCCGGCCTGGTTCTTCCGGGCTGTCAGCCGGTCTACAACCCCATGTTCGGTCAATGGCTGGACAAGAACGAAAAGATGTATAAGGATCTGGCGGCGTGGATGCCGGAGTTTCATAAGACGGGAGCCAAGCTTTTTGTGCAGCTCACTGCCGGATTTGGCCGCTCCTTTACGGTCAGCAGCATGATGGAGATGCTGTATACGACTCCGGTCGTGAATGTGATCTCCAAGCCGGTCATGAATCTGGATAAGATCACAGCATCGGCAAGCCCCAGCCCCAACCGCTGGTCCGATAAGATCCCGTCCCGTGAAATGACCAAAGCGGAGATCCGGCGTTTCATCGACGCGTTTGCGGAATCGGCCCGCAAGTTAAAGGAAGCCGGCGTGGACGGCGTGGAAGTACATGCAGTGCATGAGGGCTATCTGCTGGATCAGTTCACGTTAAAATATGTCAATAAGCGTACCGATGAGTACGGCGGATCATTTGAAAACCGCTATCGTTTTGCTGCGGAGATCGTCAAGGCCATCAAGAAGGCCTGCGGCGCGGATTTCCCGGTATCGCTTCGTTACAGTGTGCTCAGCAAGACCAAGGGATTCCGTCAGGGCGCGCTTCCGGGAGAGGATTACACGGAAGCTGGCCGTGACATGGAGGAGTCTGAGAAGGCGGCAAAATATCTGCAGGATGCGGGCTATGATATGCTGAACTGCGACAACGGTACTTATGACGCCTGGTACTGGGCGCATCCGCCCATTTACATGCCGGAAAACTGCAATCTTTCAGATGTGGAGCACATCCGTGAATTTGTGGACATTCCGGTGGTTTGCGCGGGACGTATGGATCCCAAAACCGCGGCCGATGCCATCGCCGCAGGAAAACTGGACGGCGCCGGCTTTGCGCGTCCGTTCCTGGCGGACCATGAGTGGGTCACCAAGATGATGGAAGGGCGTGAGGAAGATATCCGTCCGTGTATCCTCTGCCACAACGGCTGCTTCAATATGTGCCATTACGAGGGTGTGCCGAATGATCAGGATCTGTTTGATTCCCTGGGACTCTCACGCTGCGCGGTGAATGCGGAGACCATGCAGTCCGGCAAACATTACATTAAAAAAGCAAAGAACAAGAAGCGTGTGATCATCATCGGCGGCGGTATCGGCGGTATGGAAACCGCACGTGTGCTGAAACTGCGCGGCCACGAGCCGGTCATTTATGAAAAGAGCGGTGAACTGGGCGGCACATTCATTCCAGCAAGCGCGGAGTCCTATAAGGGGAAGCTGCGTGAACTTCTGGCGTGGTATCGCCGGGAAATGGACAAGATGGGCATTGAGATCCATCTGAATACGGCGATTACGGATCTTGCGCAGTTTGAAGGGCAGGAGATCGTGGTGGCAACCGGCGCGACGGCACGTGTGCTGAAAAATGTACCGGGTCACGAGAAAATGGTGGAGGCCTGTGAGTTCCTGAACGGTAAGGAAGTCGGCGAGACCGTGGCGGTCATCGGCGGCGGCCTGACGGGTTCGGAGATTGCGTATGAACTGGCGCTGCAGGGCAAGAAGCCGGTCATCGTGGAAATGAAGAACGATCTGGTGGCACAGAAGGGTGTGTGCCTGGCCAACAGTTCCTACCTCCGCGAGTGGTTTGAACTGAACAAGGTGCCGGTCTATCTGGAGACCATACTGAAGGAAGTAAAGGACGGTTCCATCGTCTGCACAAGGAAGGACGGCAGTGAGGTGGAGATCCTCTGTGACAGCGTGATCAGCTCCGCGGGCTATGTTCCGGCTCCGCTTGCAAATGCGTCCCGTCATGTGCATCTGGTCGGTGACTGCAAGGCGGTTGGCAATCTGCGTACGGTCGTATGGCGTGCGTATGAGGTGGCAATGAAAATCTGACGGCTGCAGGGGCAGTTCGTCAATTAAACGGGGCAGAAAGCCCTGATAAGAAAGTGAGGCACATATTATGAGCATCGAAATGTTCCCGAGAACAGAAGTTGAAGGACTATCACTTTCACGCATGATCATCGGCTCAAACTGGATCGCCGGCTGGAGCCATACCAGCCCGGCAGCGGACCACATGATCGTCAACAAGCATTCCGGACCGGAATCCATCCGTCCGATGCTGGAGACCTTCATGAAGCACGGCATCGATACGGTCATGGCGCCCTTCCAGGAGGTTCCGAATCTGGTTCAGGCCATCCGTGACACGGAAGAGAAGCTGGGCAAGGAAATGATCATGGTCGACACGCCCTTCTTCAACGTGGATAACACCAAGGAAGCGTATGCAGAGACCAAGGCCATCGCCAAGAAGAGTAAAGAACTTGGCGCCAAGATCTGCCTGATCCATCATTCACGCGCAGAGCAGCTGGTCAACAAGAATCTGCATCAGATCGTCCGTCTCCCCGACTACACGGAGATCATCCGTGACGCGGGCATGATCCCCGGACTTTCCGCACACATGCCGGAACTGGTCGTATACAGTGATGACAATAATTATGACATCCAGACCTACATCCAGATCTACAACTGCATGGGCTTCTTAATGCAGGTCGAGGTTGAGACCGTCAATCAGATCATTCGGAATGCCAAGAAACCGGTCATGACCATCAAGCCCATGGCTGCAGGCCGTACGACTCCGTTCGTTGGCCTGAACTTCTCCTGGGCAACCATCCGTGACTGTGACATGGTCACCGTGGGCTGTTTCAATGAGGAAGAGGCAGAAGAGGACATTGAGATCTCACTTGCAGCGCTGGCGCACAGAACGGCAAACATCGGCAGACGTTCAAGCCCGGATCAGAATCAGGACGCGTTCGGTAAGCAGTAATTAAAAACGATTAAGATAAAGGGACTGTGAAATAACCCCATAACACCAAAAAGGCGCCATGAAAAAATCAAAATGATTTTTTCACAGCGCCTTTTTGGTATCTCGCCATGCCGTCATGTACGGCTTACGGTGATTGATGTTTGACGATTATTTCTTTTCCGGCACTTCCTGCTCGGAATGGGTATGCATATGCGCACGCTTGCGGATATGGAAGGCCACGAGTACGATGAATTCTGCCGGCGGCAGTAAGATGAACAGCTGCCACAGGTTGTGCTTCAGCTGAAGCATCAGGAAGTATACCAGCAGGATCAGGGTCAGCACCAGCATGCCGACGATGTACATGTTGTTCTTTCCTTTGTACCACACGGAATTCAATACCAGAACAACGATCAGGGAAACCGGAATAGCCGCGAACAGGACGGTCCAGTGGAAAGCACCGATCATGATCCAGACGATGACAAACTCCAGCAGGCATAATGTTGCAATGCCGGCGATGCAGCAGAGGATGATGGACAGCTGGCTGTACTCCACTTTTTTGGAAACGTCATAGCCCGGTTTCCTCCACTCGTCGTGGCTCGTAAGGAGATCGTCCACTGTGACCTTGAAGATGGCAGCCATCTGTTTCAGTACAAAAGCGTCCGGAATGGCTTCACCGCGTTCCCACTTGGAGATGGATTTATCGGAATAATTGATCTTCTCCGCAAGCTCAGCCTGTGTCATGCCGGCAGCAGTGCGCAGGCGGACCAGATTGCTGGCAAAAATAAGCTTCAGTTCGTCCAAATGGGTTCTCCTTTCTTGGTCAATGGGGCTATTATAACCCATTTTACAGGTCAATGCAAGTGAAGTTCCCGTAAAAATCCCGTGAACGATTCTTGCGGCAGGAGAGAAATAGAGGCTTTATTATGCTTTTTACAGGGTGTTTTTACGGTAAAAACTATTGTAGAATAAGACCATCGGAAATCATTCCGGTTCTGATGAAAGGAGAACGAAACATGTTATATATTATTTTTGCAATTCTTTTACTGGCAACGGTTGGTAAGCTGATTGGACTCGCAGCACGTCTGGCATGGGGTGTCTTCAAGATCGGCTTCCGGATCGTTTTACTCCCGATCATTCTGATCGCGATGGCACTGAAGGGACTCATTGTTTTCGCATTGGTTCTGGTGATCATCGGAGCGCTGCTGGCATTTCTGGTGCCGGTCAAGCACTGAAAAACATATGCGAATGCTGAATGACAGCGGACATTCCACATATCCCGAATAGGAAAAGTAATTGAAAAGCAACCTCCTGTGTGTCATACTCTTTTTCAAATGACAGCAGGAGGT
>CAMGCK010000091.1 GCA_946040795.1 uncultured Lachnospiraceae bacterium | reverse complement strand
TGAATCCCACATGGATGAGATCTCACAGCTGGAAGAGGAAGTCGATGAAATGGAGAGGACCCTTCAGGCTCAGCATATCAAGCGTTTGAACGAGGGCCTCTGCACCGCAGAAGCCGGTATCTATTTCAATGACTGTGTTTCTGCACTGGAACGTATTGCGGATCACTCCATTAACATTGCATTCTCATTGAGCGAAACGCATAAAGAAGAAAAAGTAGCAAAGATCACCGGATCCGGAAAGATCGCGCTGAAGTAAGTTTTACCCCCCCTGCCGGCAGGCAGGGGGTTTTTGAAAGGAGACAACATGAAGGTACTGGGGCTCTACGCTTCTGAGAAAGCAACACCGTCGCCGCGTCATGCGGAATACCGTCCTTATGAGGAATACCTCCTGACGTTTGATCGTTCACTCGGAAGCGCATGGAATTGGAACTACGGTACGATCTACTGCTTTAAAAAATTGAATTAAGCTCATGAAAAGCTGCAGTCTGCCGTACATCGGCAGGCTGTATTTTTTGTTTCTGATATTCACAATTGTTTCACAAATTAGCACTTGACACTTTTGAGTGCTTATTGTATCTTATACGTAGAGGTTAGCAACCGAAACATTCGAGTGCTAACAAATAGAAAGGAGCGTATCGATGGAACTGGACGGCCGCAAAATGCTGATTCTGAAAGCAGTGGTTAAAACCTATCTTGAGACCGGTGAGCCGGTTGGTTCACGAACCATCTCAAAGATCGACGGGTTAAGCGTCAGTTCTGCTACGATCCGCAACGAAATGGCTGATCTGGAGGAGCTGGGATATCTGGTCCAGCCGCATACCTCCGCAGGACGAATTCCAACGGATAAGGGATACCGCTTCTACGTGGATCGCCTGATGGAAGAAAAGGAAAAGGAAGTTCTGGACATCAAGCGGTTTGTCAGCGACCGGATGGGACGCGTGGAGAACATGCTGAAGGGCATGGCTAAGATGCTGGCGGCAAATACAAATTACACCACCATGATCTCCGGCCCGCGTTATTCCGAAAATGTGCTGAAACTGATCCAGTTATCCAGAATCGATTCCTCAAATCTGGTGGCAGTGATCGTTTCCGAGGGCAATACCGTTCGGAACAAGCTGATCTCGGTGGAGACCTTCGTTTCCGATGAAGAGATCCTGAAGCTTAATGTACTTCTGAATTCGGCACTGCAGGGCAAATCGCTGGATGAGATCACATTGTCGCTGATCCGCGCGCTGAAGGAACAGGCCGGTGATTACAGCGGCATCGTCGGAACGGCACTGGAAGCCGTGGCCGATGCCATTTCTTCCACCATTGAGGAACAGCCTGAAGTTTATACCTCCGGTACCACGAACATTTTCCGGTATCCGGAACTGGCGGAAAACTCCATGGCGCGTGAGATCCTCTCTACGCTCGAGGAAAAAAACGAGCTGATGGATGCTATTTCCGAACAGCGAAACGGTGATTCGGACATTAAGGTCTACATCGGCAGCGAGTCGCAGATCCGGTCCATGCGTGATTGTTCCGTGGTCACGGCAAATTACGAACTGGGCAAAGGGCTGCGGGGAACCATCGGCATCATCGGTCCCAAGCGAATGGATTACGATCACGTGGTCGGCACGCTGAAGACACTGATGCAGCAGTTGGATCAGATCTATCATAATGATGACAACAGTATCGAATAGAATATTGGGAGGGAATGACATTGGCAGAAAACGAAGAGCTTAAGCAGGAAACCGCAGAAGCTGTGGAAACCGCAGAAGCTGTGGAAAACGCAGAAACGGAAGCAGCTGAAGAAACTGCAGAAGCAGTGGAAGGTACTGTAGAGGATGTGGAAGAAACAGAAGCTGAAAGCGGAGAAACCGGCGAACAGCCTGAAAAAGAAAAGAAGTCCTTCTTCAAAAAGAAGGAAAAGAAGAAGGATGAGCGTGACGAGATGATCGAGCAGCTCACCGACCAGTATAAGCGCCTGATGGCGGAATTTGACAACTACCGTAAGCGTACGGAAAAAGAAAAAGCCACCATGTATGACATGGGCGTATCCAGGACCGTGGAAAAGCTTCTCCCGGTCGTGGACAATTTTGAAAGAGGCCTTGCATCCGTACCGGAAGGGGAGCGGGAAACACCGACCTACACCGGCATGGATATGATATACAAGCAGACGGTCAAGATGCTCACCGATCTGGGGGTTGAACCCATCGATGCAGTCGGCAAGGAATTTGACCCGAACCTGCATAATGCAGTGATGCAGGTGGAAAACGAGGAACTGGAATCTGGTTCCGTCGCGCAGGAACTGCAAAAGGGCTACACCTACAAGGGTAATGTCGTCAGACATTCCATGGTGAGCGTTGTTATGTAATTTCAGTAAAGGAGATCATAGAATTATGGGAAAGATCATTGGTATTGACTTAGGTACTACAAACTCATGCGTATCCGTAATGGAAGGCGGTCAGCCTGTCGTTATCGCAAGCCTTGAAGGCAGCCGTACGACTCCGTCCGTTGTCGCATTCACCAAGAACGGCGAGCGTCTTATCGGTGAACCGGCAAAGCGTCAGGCCGTTACAAACGCAGACCGCACCATTTCCTCCATCAAGAGACATATGGGTACGGATTATAAAGTAAACATCGACGGCAAGAATTACACTCCGCAGGAGATCTCCGCAATGATCCTTCAGAAGCTGAAGAAGGATGCAGAGAATTATCTCGGTGAGACTGTTTCAGAGGCTGTTATCACGGTTCCGGCATACTTCAACGATGCTCAGCGTCAGGCAACCAAGGATGCAGGCCGTATTGCAGGCCTTGATGTAAAGCGTATCATCAACGAGCCGACCGCAGCTGCACTGGCTTACGGTCTGGACAATGAAAGTGATCAGAAGATCATGGTATACGACCTCGGCGGCGGCACCTTCGATGTCTCCATCATCGAGATCGGTGACGGTGTCATTGAAGTTCTGGCTACGAACGGCGATACCAGACTCGGCGGCGATGACTTCGATGAGAAGATCACCCGCTGGATGATCGATGAATTCAAGAAGGCAGAAGGTGTGGACCTTTCTACCGATAAGATGGCGCTGCAGCGCTTAAAGGAAGCAGCAGAGAAGGCCAAGAAGGAACTCTCTACCGCAACCACCACGAACATCAACCTTCCGTTCATTACCGCAACGGCTGAAGGCCCGAAGCACCTGGATATGAACCTGACCCGCGCAAAGTTCGACGATCTGACCCGCGACCTCATTGAGAGAACCGCAATTCCGGTACAGAACGCACTTCGTGATGCAGGCATTTCCGCTTCCGAGCTTTCCAAGGTCCTCCTTGTTGGTGGTTCCACCCGTATGATCTCCGCACAGGACAAGGTTCGTCAGCTGACCGGTCATGAGCCGTCCAAGACGCTGAACCCGGATGAATGTGTAGCAATCGGTGCTTCCATTCAGGGCGGCAAACTTTCCGGTGAAGCCGGTACCGGCGACATCCTTCTTCTGGATGTTACCCCGCTGACACTTTCCATCGAGACCCTCGGCGGTGTAGCAACGCACCTGATTGAAAGAAATACCACCATTCCGACCAAGAAGAGCCAGATCTTCTCTACCGCAGCTGATAATCAGACTGCAGTAGATATCAATGTTGTACAGGGTGAGCGCCAGTTCGCACGTGACAATAAGTCTCTTGGCCAGTTCCGTCTGGATGGTATTCCGCCGGCACGCCGCGGTGTTCCGCAGATCGAAGTTACCTTCGATATCGATGCCAACGGTATTGTAAACGTTTCCGCTAAGGACCTCGGTACCGGCAAGGAACAGCACATTACCATTACTGCAGGTTCCAACATGTCCGATGCAGACATCGAAAAGGCTGTCCGTGAGGCTGCTGAATTCGAAGCTGCTGATAAGGCACGTAAGGAAGGCGTAGACGCAAGAAACGAAGCAGAATCCATGGTAGGCCAGATCAAGGACGCTATGTCTCAGGTCGGCGACAAGCTGGATGCAGGTCTGAAGTCCAAGGTTGAAGAGGATCTGAAGGCTCTTGAAGACTGCGTCAATGCAACCGATATCAACAATGTTACTCCGGCTCAGACCGAAGAACTCAAGGCAAAGAAAGAGACGCTCATGAATTCCGCCAATGAGCTGTTCAAGGTTATGTATGAGCAGACTCAGCAGGGTGCAGGCGCTCAGGCAGGTCCGGACATGGGCGGTTTCCAGCAGAATGCAGGCACTCAGAACAACAACGACGATGTTGTTGACGGCGACTACAAGGAAGTCTGATCGAACTTACGGAATAAATGACTGATCGAGACAAACTTGTCTTCAGGACGGCAGTTCCGCTTCAGTCAAGACAGCATATTAATAGTACAGGAGCGGCCTGATTATTCAGGCCGCATCTTGGGTAAGAGGAACAATATGGCAGAATCAAAACGCGATTATTATGAGGTGCTCGGCGTCGAGAAAACGGCGACGGATGCTGAAATAAAAAAAGCATATCGTGTCCTTGCGAAGAAGTATCATCCGGATGCCAACCCCGGTGATGCCGAGGCAGAAGCCAAGTTTAAGGAAGCATCGGAGGCATATGCAATCCTCAGCGATGCGGAAAAGAGAAAGCAGTATGATCAGTTTGGTCATGCGGCATTCGGCGAAGGCGGCGGAGCAGGCTACGACGGATTTGACTTTAACGGTGCCGGCATGGGCGATATCTTTGGCGACATCTTCGGCGATCTTTTTGGCGGCGGTTCCGGTTTTGGCGGCTTTACCCGCGGAACTACCGGAAGAAGCGGCCCGACCCGCGGCGCCAATGTACGTGCAAGTGTTCGCATCAGCTTTGACGAGATGGTCACGGGCTGTGAGAAGTCCGTTACACTGAATCTGAAGGAAGAGTGCCCGACCTGTAAAGGAAGCGGCGCAAAGCCCGGCACGGAAAAAGTGACATGTACCAAGTGTAACGGTTCAGGCCAGGTAACCTACACCCAGCAGTCGATCTTCGGCATGGTGCGCAATGTGCAGCCGTGTCCGGACTGCGCCGGTACCGGTAAGATCATTAAGGAGAAGTGTCCGGATTGCCGCGGCCTGGGGTATAGGAATGAACGAAAGACTCTGTCGGTAACAATTCCGGCAGGTATTGAATCCGGTCAGTCCATCCGTATTTCCGGTAAGGGCGAACCCGGCGTCAACGGCGGTCCTCGCGGAGATCTTCTGGTGGAGGTCTATGTTGCTGAAAACAATCATTTTGAACGCGACGGCATGGATGTCTACACGGAAGAAAAGATTTCCTTTACAACGGCGGCACTTGGCGGTCCCATCCGTGTTCAGACCGTAGACGGTCAGATCGAATACGATGTCAAACCCGGTACGCAGACCGGCACCAAGGTGCGCTTGAAGAACAAGGGTATTCCGAATGTACGAAACAAGGAACAGCGCGGTGATCATTATATGATCCTGACGGTTGAAGTACCGACTAATCTGAACAATAAACAGAAAGAAGCCCTTCAGGCCTTTGCGGAGACCATGAGCGACTCACACAAAAAGAAAGGATTCTTCAAATAATGGGGCGTCTCGTTGCTATCGGAGGCGGAACTTTTGAAGAAATCGATGCATTAAATCGAATTTCGGTAGAGCTTTCAGGGAAGGCTCTGCCGAATATTCTTTTTATCGGCACCGCGCGTCAGGATTCCACCAATCCGCTGACAAGCTGTAAAAAATCATTTAAGCGGGTGTGTCCCGGAACGATCGTCAAAAAGCTGTCCATCATTCGCAGCACTTATACGGAAGCGGAAATGGATGAGCTGCTTTCCTGGGCCGATATCATTTTTGTGGGCGGCGGGAATACTGCGTACATGCTGGAAGAGTGGAAAAAGGTAGGGTTGGACCGGAAACTGATGGAGATCTACCGCAAGGATTCCGCGGTCATCACCGGAATTTCAGCAGGGGCCATCTGCTGGTTTACGACCGGTTATACGGACAGTGCCATGTTTTCCGGAGAAGAGGACTGGAGTTACCAGTGGATCAAGCCGCAGACAGCGCTGTACCGGGGTGCTTTCTGTCCGCATTACAATGACTGGAAAAGAAGCGGATTTGACGAAGAAGTAATGAAGGCTGTGAATGGTGCGGCAGAGAACGGAGCTGCAAACGATCCGTCAGCGAAATCTCTTGATGAGAGCGATTTGATAAGCACTGTACGATATCAGGATTCAGAGATCCGGGCAATTGCGCTCGATGACTGTGCGGCTTTTGTGGAAGAGAACGGCAGTGTGAGATTTGCCGCAGCATCCGATCAGGCGCATGCCTATGTGTGGACTGCAGACGGAAAGAAGTTGGTACTGTAAACGCTGTATGCTTGATAAAGCATGCATGAATTTTTGAAAGAATATGAATGGATGACGAAAAGGAAACAGAAGGGGAGCTCCGGAGGTTTCCTTTTTGATTGCAGAAAAGTTACAGTCTGAAAAGCAAATGTTACGGAAATGTTTCTTAATTATTGACGAAAAATAATAATTATGCTATTATGATAAAACCTATGATATGGGAGGCATAAGAATGCATATTAAAAGGCATTTTCATCTATACAAAGCGGCAGCAGCCATCGTGATGTCGGCGGTTCTGCTGATTGGATCACTCAGTATGAAAGCGAGCGCGGCCATACCGAATACACACTGGGTATCCAGTTATTCAGAGGTGGCGGATACAAAGGAAAAGATCCACAATGTATTTCCGGAAAGTTACTGGAGTTCGCTGGATCAACTTCTGGAAGAACATCCCAACTGGACTTTTCAGGCTTTTTACACCGGATTGAACTGGAATGAATGCTTTGACGGAACCTACAAGACCGGAGAGTCAGAGCTTTATTTCCAGCGGAATCTTCTCCAGGCCAATTACTGGCCCTCCTCTTGGTATTCCACGACCATAAACGGTGCCTATAACTGGGCATCCAACAGCTGGACTGTATGCAGTGCGCCGGACTGGATCCAGGCATCGGAGGAAGCCATCCGGTACTGCATGGACCCCAGAAATTTCCTGACAACTGAGCAGATCTTCCAGTTTGAGGATCAGACCTATTATGAAGCATCCGTAACAGAAGTTGCTGCAGTTTTTGCGAAGACGACCGGTGGAAACTGGACCAAGGATGCTGATCAGACCGGTATTTATTCGGATTATTCCAATAAGAACATGACATACGCGCAGGCTGTCTATGAGATCGGCAAACGCATCGGCATGAACCCGGTCATTCTTGCGAGCCGTATCATTCAGGAGCAGGGCGAGGGCAATTCGCCGCTGATCTCCGGTACAAAAACGTTTACTGTAACATCGGGACCGGATACAGGAAAAGTCGTTAACGGCGGTTATTATAATTATTTCAATATGGAAGCCACCGACGGCGGTTCCGATGCCAACTACGAACGGATCTACAATAACGGTCTGACAGAAGCGTATAAAGCCGGTTGGAACACCCGTTACAAAGCGTTATACGGCGGCGCACAGAAATTTAAGGCAAATTTCGTAGCCAAGGATCAGAACACCTATTATTTCCAGAAGTTCTGTGTCAAGAGTGACAGCAACTACTGCCTGTGGCATCAGTACATGCAGTCCCTGACCACACCGCAGCACGAAGCCAGCAAAACCTACAATGGTTACAAGAACTCCAATACGCTGGAGGTTTCGCATCGTTTCATTGTGCCGGTATTCATGAACATGCCTGCAGAGCCGGAAGTGAAGCCGACAAGGACCGGTAATCCGAACTATAAGCTTGGATCGATCTATGTGGATGGGGCGCCGCTGAGCGAGTTTAAGACGGATACGCTGAATTATACGTACAGTGTAAATTCAAATACACCATCTGTAAGATTTAATATTAAAGCATATGCATCTACGACCACAATTAAAATTGGTGAAGTTTCATCAAAAGGATCGTGGGTTGGTGATGTAAATGTTTTGCCCGGTGAAACTGATATTAAGATTATAAGTACTGCAGAAGACGGTGTTTCCAGAACTTATACTGTCAAAGTGACACGACCGAAAATTAATGAAAACGGCATTACATCCTATGGCGATGTAAATAGTGATAATGTCTGGGATATCAAAGATGTTGCAATCATCGGCAGCCATATAATGGGTAGAATTACACTGACTGGAGCTCCTTTGGAAGCTGTCTCTTATACACATCTGACGCTGCCGACGATACTCCTTGTGT
>CAMGCK010000090.1 GCA_946040795.1 uncultured Lachnospiraceae bacterium | reverse complement strand
TCTTTTACACTGAATTTGCCGCTGATCCGGACCTCGGTCCCTTTAAAAACAAAATTCTTTATTATGAAACCAGCCGCGGCTGCCCTTTCCACTGCAGCTACTGTCTTTCCTCCATTGACAAGCATCTTCGACTGCGCAGCCTGGAAAAAGTATACCGCGAACTGCAGTTTTTCCTGGATCATAATGTGAAACAGGTTAAATTCATTGACCGAACTTTCAACTGCAATGAATCACACGCGCTTGCCATCTGGAAATATCTGGCAGAACATGACAACGGCTCAACCAATTTCCATTTTGAAATTTCAGCAGACCTCCTGACCGATGCTGAGCTCACTGTTTTAAAAACTATGCGCCCTGGACTGATTCAACTGGAAATCGGTGTACAGTCCACAAATCCGGAGACTATCCGTGAAATTCATCGAACAATGGATCTTCAAAGACTCCGCACCATGGTAGCAAATGTACATTCTTTCCGTAATATTCACCAGCATCTGGATCTGATTGCAGGCCTTCCATATGAAGGATATGAATCTTTTATAAAAAGCTTCAATGATCTTTATGAAATGGCCCCTGATCAGCTTCAGCTTGGCTTCTTAAAAGTATTAAAAGGCGCTTACATGGCAGAACAGGTCGATGCCTATGATCTGAAATTCACATCAGAGCCGCCATATGAGGTTCTTTCAACCAAATGGATCACGTATGAAGAGATCCGACATCTGAAAAGAATCGAAGCCATGGTCGAGCTTTATTATAACAGCCTGCAGTTTACCAAAACGCTGTCTGTTCTGGTACCGGAATTTGAATCTCCGTTTGCGTTTTTTGACGCTCTTGCAGATTATTATGAGGAAAACAGCTATTTTATCAATCAGCCTGCACGTGTATATCGCTATCAGGTTCTATTAAATTTTGCTGAAACCCATACCGATCTGCCCAAGGAACTGCTTTCTGAACTTCTGACCTATGATCTCTATCTTCGTGAAAATGCAAAAAGCCGCCCGGCCTTTGCAAGAGACCTGACATCCTTTAAAGAAGATCTTTACAGGAGAGAAACGGATCGTCGGAATCATCTGGATGTTTTTTATTATCCGATATGGGAAAATACTTATGCCCGCAATGAATTTCCTTTCATTCTGGAATTTAATTATCAGATGACGGACCCGTTAAGTAAAAATGCTTCTGTAAATGTTATTCCATAAAAAATCCCGCCGGTCAATTTACTGATCAGCGGGATTTTAATTATAACGGTTTTTTTGTCGGCTTTCCGGCTTTTCTTGGATACTTGGACGGCGTCTCTGCCGTTTTCTTTATGAATACCAGACTTCTCAGTCCGCCATTTTCCGGAAGTTCATATTTTTCCACACAAAGCACGCTTCCTCCAAGAATTTTCAACGCGTTTTCAGCATTTTTCAACTCTTCATCAACATCGCCGGACTTGTATGAAACAAAGCATCCCCCAACCTTAACGTAAGGCAGCGTGTATTCCAGAAGTACAGAAAGGTTTGCCACGGCGCGAGAAACCGCAATATCATATGCTTCACGAAGTTCACTGCGTGCACCATCCTCCGCGCGAGCGTGAATAGTATGGACTTTCTCAAGACCCAGGGAAGTGATGACATCATTCAGGAAATTGATGCGCTTATCAAGGGAATCCAACAGCATGACCTCCAGCTCAGGCATCAAAATCTTTAACGGAAGTCCCGGAAATCCGGCGCCGGTTCCGACATCGATCAAAGATGCATCTTCTTTAATTCCTGCAAGTACGCGAGCCTTTTCCACGATTGGCGCATACAACATGCACGAATCCGCAAAATGCTTTACTGCCACCTGATCAAATTCCGTAATGGCTGTCAGGTTCATCACTTTATTGGTTTCTACCAGCATTTCCGCATAACGGATGAATTCCTGGGTCTTATTTTCCGTCAGTTCCAGCCCAACTTTGGCAAAAACCTCTTTTAAATATTCATTCTGCATCATTCTTTTCAGCCTTTTCTTTCTTGATCCAAACAAGGAGCACGGAAACATCGGCAGGCGAAACACCTGAGATACGAGATGCCTGACCGATGGAAGACGGACGGATCTTTTTCAGTTTCTGACGCGCTTCAAGACGTAAAGACGGTACAAGATCATAATCAAAATCTTCAGGAATTCTGCGCTTCTCCATCTTTTTGAACTGCTCGACCTGACGCATCTGACGGTCGATGTAGCCCGCGTACTTGATTTGAATATTGACCTGTTCACCCACACGTTCAGAAAGTCCCTCCGGACGTCCCGGATCGATGGCCGCAATTGCTTCATAGGAAAGCTCAGGTCTGCGAATCAGTTCTGCAAGGGTTGCACCGGACTTCAGTTCCGTAGACTCATAACTGCGTAAAAAATCTTGCACTTCTTCCGTCTGACCCACAAAAGTGGACTTTACACGTGCAATTTCACTTTCCACATTTTCCATATATTTAAGATAACGCTCATAACGCTCATCTGAAATTAAACCGACCCTATGGCCAATGGGTGTCAGACGCTGATCGGCATTATCCTGGCGAAGATGCAGGCGATATTCCGCTCTTGCAGTCATCATGCGATACGGCTCAAAATTCTCTTTGGTAACCAGATCATCGATCAACACACCGATGTATGCCTCAGAACGATCAAGAACGATTTCATCTTTTCCCTGCACATGCTTTGCCGCATTAATGCCGGCAATCAGACCCTGTGCAGCCGCTTCTTCATAACCGGAACTTCCATTAAACTGACCTGCTGCATATAAACCGCTGATTTTTTTAAATTCCAGCGTGGATTTTAACTGCTGTGCATCGATGCAGTCATATTCAATTGCATACGCATTACGTACGATTTTTGAGTTTTCCAGACCTGGAACCGAATGATACATGGCATCCTGAACATCTTCCGGAAGAGAAGAGGACATACCATCGATGTACATTTCTTCCGTATATAGACCTTCCGGCTCCACAAATACCTGATGACGGTCCTTATCCGCAAAACGAACCACCTTGTCTTCAATCGACGGACAATAACGCGGTCCGGTTCCCTTGATATTGCCGGAATAGAGCGGTGAACGATCCAGATTTTCACGGATGATACGATGTGTTTCCTCATTCGTGTAAGTCAGCCAGCATGAGACCTGCTCTTTCTGGATGGATGCGGGATCTGTTTCAAAAGAAAACGGAACGATTTTACAGTCACCCTTTTGTTCCTGCATCTTTGAATAGTCAATGGTCGTTCCATCGATACGAGCCGGTGTACCGGTCTTATAACGACGAAGCTCAATGCCGCATGCCAGAAGAGATTCTGAAAGATAATTAGCTGCTTTCAGACCATTCGGGCCGGTATATTCACTGACATCACCATAGATACAACGGGATTTCAGATAAACACCGGTCGTCAGAATGACTGCATCCGCAAGATATCGAGCGCCGGAAACCGTAGTAACGCCTTTAATAACGCCTTCTTCAACAATGAGTGTGGAAACTTCCGCCTGTTTAATGGTCAGATGTTCCGTGTGTTCCATCGTTTTACGCATTTCCCGTGAATACCACTGTTTATCTGCCTGTGCACGCAATGAATGAACAGCCGGTCCCTTGGAAGAATTCAACATCTTGGACTGAATAAAGGTTTTATCGATATTTTTACCCATTTCACCGCCAAGAGCATCGATTTCACGTACCAAATGCCCCTTGGAGCTTCCTCCGATATTCGGATTACACGGCATCATCGCGATAGAATCCGCACTGACTGTAAAAACGATGGTTTCACAGCCCAAACGCGCACAAGCCAGTCCGGCTTCACAGCCTGCATGACCTGCACCAACTACCACGACATCATATCTTTCTTCAATCTGCATTCACACTACCTCCGAATTTCTTCGGTCTTTCAGATTTATTTACCCATACAGAATTTTTCAAATACACGACTCACCACATCATCGCCTACTTCTTCACCGATGATTTTTCCAAGAGCCGTATACGCGTTCATCAGATCCACTACCAGAAATTCTTCCGACATACCGTCTTCAATTCCGGTAATCACCATGGAAAGCGCTTCCTCCGTTTCAAAAAGAAGAGCTTTCTGACGAGCATTTGTAATTACTACCTGATCATTATAAGTAAGCTCTTCTGCATTGTAAAGAGAAGTAATGGTATCTTCAAGTTCCGTAAGACCTTCACGCGTTTTAGCAGAAAAACAAACGACATTGTTTTCTTCACGGCCGTTGTATTCTTTCAGATCCACATTAACATCTTTTCCGCTCGCAAGATCCGTTTTATTCAGCACAAAAATAACCTTTGCACTTTCGGGCAAACTACGAATAACCTTTTGATCTTCTTTATCCACACCTACAGTGCTGTCAACCACATATAAAATCAAATCAGCTTCATCCAGTGCTTCTTTTGCTCGGTCCACACCGATTTTTTCAACTGTATCCTCAGTATCACGAATTCCGGCCGTATCCATCAATATCAAACTGATATTTTTCAGCATGACCGGAACTTCCAGCACATCACGGGTCGTGCCGGCTACATCGGTTACAATGGCTTTCTCATATCCTGCAAGAATATTGAGAAGGGACGATTTTCCGGCATTCGGCTTTCCGGCGATGACAGTTTTTACACCTTCTGCCATCACACTTCCATAATCCGCACGGCGAATCATTTCCTTTATTTCAGCCTGTACAGGCTTTATTTTCTCCTGTAATTCTTCTCCAAATCCGCCCAGATCATAATGTTCCGGATCATCCAGTGCCGCTTCAATAAAAGACATTTCATCCAGGATCTCGTCACGCAGCTTGCTTACTTTTTCTGAAACACTTCCCTTTAACTGTGAAAGAGAAGCTTTCAATGCAAATTCATTTTTTGCATCGATCACATCAATGACCGCCTCCGCGCGTGACAGATCCATTCGGCCGTTCAAGAATGCCCGTTTTGTAAATTCACCGGGTTCTGCTGCCTTTGCACCTTTCTTCAAAAGGATTTCCATCACTTTTTTTGCCACCAGCATACCGCCATGACAGTTGATCTCTATTGTATCTTCACCGGTAAATGTATGGGGCGCTTTCATCACGCTCACAAGTACCTCATCGATGTCATTTTTACCATCAGAAATAAAACCATAATGAATCGTATGGCTTTTCATTTTATGGAAAAGAGGCTTTTTTCCCGTATCACAGGGCTGCATATTCTTTTTATGATAGACCTGATCCGCAATATCAAACGCTTCCGGTCCACTCATCCGGACGATGCTGATTCCTGAGGGAACCATTCCCGTAGAAATCGCCGCTATTGTTTTTTCCATATCTGCCTCTTTATCTTTTATTGTTTGACTTATTTTTACTCAATTTACAAAAGAGACCCGCGTTGTCGCGGGTCTCCTTCAATCAGCATATAACGGCTGCTCCCGCGAACCGTTGTCTGCTTAATTTTACTTATCTTTCCTCTCCGTTCTTGTTTCTCTTATAGAAAACAACAACATGACGATACGGCTCCTCACCTTCAGACTTGGTCATGACAAAATTGTCATACTGCAGTGCAGAATGGATGATTCGTCTTTCGTACGGATTCATCGGCTCTAAAGAAACGCTTCTCTTGGTTCTTCTTACCTTATAAGCAATGTTCTTTGCAAGTGATTCCAGCGTCTCTTTTCTGCGCTCACGATAGTTTTCCGTATCCAGTTTTACACGAATGTAATGCTCACCGGAACGATTAACAACAAGGCTGGTCAAATACTGAAGAGAATCCAGCGTCTGGCCTCTCTTGCCGATCAGAACACCCATTTCATCACCGGAAAGATTCATTTCAAGAGCATTATCCTCAGCATTGTATTTGTACTCGATATTAACCTTCATGTCCATCTTTTCAAATACTTCATTCAGGAACTTCTTTCCCTCTTCAAAATGAGCTGCATCATTCTCATTGGTCTTTACTTTTTCTTCAGCCTTAACGGTTTCAACAGCCTTCTTCGGTTCTTCAGCCTTCTTGAATTCCGGCTTCTTTACCTCTGCCTTTACAACTTCAACCTTTACTTCTGCTTCTTTTTCTTCTGTCTTGATCCATGCTTCAATGATGGTCTGACGATAACCAAGTCCTAAAAATCCCTTGGAACCCTTATCAATAACTTCATACTCAAGGCGATCGCTGGTGATGCCGAGGCTCATCGTTGCTGCAGTAATGGCATCTTCAAGAGAATTTGCCATAAAAGTTTTCTTCTCTGCCATTTTTACTCCTTTGACTTACCGGATTTCAATTCCTTCTGGCGTTCTTCATACTGCAGTACCATGCCGGCCTTTTCAGCGAGGCTGCCTTTTCTTGCAGTTGAACGGCTTGCGTAGTATTCCGTTGAAGCTTTTGCCTTTTCAGCAAGGCTTTCTTCAATTCTCTTTTCTTTCTGTGCTTCTTCTTCCAGGTTATGAACTTCACTCGTGATATTGGCGACCTTCTTTTCAGGAAGACCCTTCTTTACACGCTTCTCATTCATCTTTTCAACATTCTTCTTAACCATTTCATTCAGGTCAACCTTATCCATGTACTTATTTACAATAAGCTGGATGATAACCTGAATGCCGGAAGATGCTACCCAGTAAACACCAAGACCTGCACTGAACATGAAGCAGAATACAACAGACATGATAGGGAACATGATATTCATGGACTTCATCATGTCCTGCTGCTGATCCTTATTCTTCTTAACTCCGGTCTTATTGCCCATTTCCATTAACTTCGTGCTGAGCCACTGCAGACCGCCTGCAAGAAGCGGAATGAAGATAGCCGGCCATAACTGCTGCATCGGAGTCATGGTAAGGTCGATGCCAAGGAAATAGTTTGCTTTATCGATGCTTGCGGCAGCATTGTTATATGCTGCTGTCATATCTGCATTGTTAAAGATATTTAAGAATGTCTGCCATTCTTCCCTGGTGAAGTTGTACATCATATCAATGATGTAATTCAGATGATCCGGTTCTGCAAGCTTAATCAGATCTGCCTTCTTAACACCGTTTGCAACGACCATTTTCATCAGTTCTTCATTTGAATCATAACCACTGATGTTTTTCAGGGCATTTGCAATCGGTAAATAGTAACCCTTCAGCTCGGTGATGTAACCAGGCATTTTGTAAATAACCTGATAAAGAGCGAAGAGTACCGGCATCTGGATCAGTGACTGTAAGCAGCCGCCAGTAGCAGAAGTACCGTACTTTGCATAAACTTCCTTTGTTTCTTCCTGCTGTGCCATCAGGGAAGCATTATCGGTTTTACCCTTGTACTTGTTCTGGATCCGCGTAAGTTCCGGCTGCATAACGGCCTGAAGTTTGGAAAACTTCTGCTGCTTGATGGAAAGCGGGATCATCAGTGCTTTGATAACAAGAGTGAAGAGGATGATGGCAAGACCGATGTTCGGAAGGCCGATGGCGCTGATGCCCATGAAAATCCAGTTCATCAGGTAACCAAGAACCTTGGCAATCGGTCCGATCAGGAACCAGTTGCTTTGAGTTGCTGTAATAAAGCTCAATTTACTTCCTCCTTCGTTACGGAACAGGGTCATATCCCCCGTTTTTGTTAAAAGGATTGCATCTTAAAATCCGTTTGATTGTAAGCCAGCTGCCCTTTATAACACCATGCTTTTCCAGTGCTTCAATTGCGTACTGGGAACATGTGGGGATAAAAATACAGTGAGTATAACGCTTCATCGGCGAAAGATAGCGCTGATAAAAACGTATCAGTAAAATCATAAGTTTTTTCATATACTCGCTTCAGTTCTTCATTTCATAGATAGAAAGCCGTTTCAACAGCTTAAGAAACGACTGTTCTATAACAGTAAATCCTTGTCCCTTTGCCGATTCTCTGGCAATGATAATGATGTCTGTGTCCTTACTGATATTTTCTTTGTTTAACCGGTACGCTTCTCTTACAAGTCTGGCAAATCGATGTCTCACGATGGAGTTTCCTACCTTTTTGCTGCAGACGATCCCCACACGGCCCGTACCTGGAGCCTTGTAGACTACCAGATTTGCATCGGCAGCAGAGTCATGTTTTTTATAAACACGACCGAATTCCGCTGTCGTGCGAAGAGAATCAATATTTTTCATTATTTTCCTTCTAAAACCCGTAAAAGCCCGCAAAGCGGGCTCTTACAGTGAACTGCAAAGCATTGATCGATCAGAATACTTTGCTCATAATTTTTCAATAAAATTAAGCGCTTAAAGCTTTTCTACCCTTTGCACGTCTTGCAGCCAGAACCTTACGTCCACCTGCAGTAGCCATTCTTGCTCTGAAACCATGAACCTTAGCGTGGCTTCTCTTCTTCGGCTGGAATGTCATCTTCATATATCAAATACCTCCTATCAGTTTTAAAAATTGATAAAATATCAGAATTTAAGACATCATGCCGATTATAAAGAAAAACATCACTAAAGTCAAGCTGTCT
>CAMGCK010000089.1 GCA_946040795.1 uncultured Lachnospiraceae bacterium | reverse complement strand
GACAGCTTAATAAAGTGCGCCCATGTATGGCTGTCCTCTACTTTCTTTCACACTAGCCACCTTCTTGTTCAGATGAAGGAACCGTATAGGCGTATTTTCCGTCCTGTAAAGGTACGATCCAGCTATAAGGCTGATTCCAGTAGAAGCCGGTAGTATCCATTAACAGATCAGAAAACGGAATATCGGATGTGATCAACTGAGAGAAAACGCCGGCATCCATCACATACTGCTTATAAGCCTGTGTCACATCCTCATCAGAAAAGGTGTATTCTGTGATTATGACAGGATAGTCCCTGCAGAGCTCTCGGATCTGCTTTTTATCGGCAGGAACGGCAGTCCTTTTAGTGGGTTCACTAAAAAAGCCGCTGAAAAGTTGAGCCAACTGATTTCGGCGCGGATCGGATAAATAAGCACCCCTGTGAAGCACAATTCACAGGGGTATTTATTTGAGTTATTTCTTACACTTTTCCATATGTTTCGATGATCGATTCCGCCACCGAACGCTTTGCCACGCAGCGGTCCATGGCCTGTTTCTCGATATACCTGTGTGCATCCGGCTCACTCATGTTCAGCTTCTCAATGAGCAGCCACTTCGCGCGGTTTACAAGACGGATCTCCTCCATCTTTTCTTCCAGTGTCGCGGACTTCTTTTCAAATTTCCGCAGGCGTTCCCGCGCGGCTTTCATCCAGTTCATGCTGCTCATCAGCGTGGACGGAACAATGGGCTTGGAAAGGCAGAAAACACCGTTATCTGTCAGTTTGGTATTGACATCGTCAAAGATATCGGACTTTGCAAGGAACAGGCAGACGGTGTCATATTTGCCGTTTGAGATGTCGATGGCAAAACGCGTTCCCATGTCATCCGGAAGCGGCGAATTGACGATGACGATGTCGATGGAATTTTCCACGAGATAACGTTTGGCTGAAGCCAGACTGCCTGCAAAGTACAGCGGATCATAATTCTGGTCGGCAAACAGACCACGCAGCGTGTCATTGAACTTCTCGGATGAGGAGACCACAAGGACGCCGTATGTTCGATTGTCAAAAATCATAGTCTCCCCTCTTTTTGAATTTCTGTTTGTGAAGATTCTCCTGTAAGCGGTCTGAAGATCGATCCTTACGGAGGATTCTGAAAAAATTCGCTTACTCGCAGTACGTATCAATGAGTGACTGCGGCAAATGGGTCTTAATGAATTCGCTTTCCTGCGCGATCTTTGCTGCTTCCGTACGGCTTTCCGGAAGAAGGGTCAGACCGCGTACAGCGGCTTTATCGGCCTTGAAAAGATTGGCATTGGTGGGCTCTGGAAGAAGCTCTTCACGCTCCAGACCGTGCAGGCACGCATAGATCAGCAGGGTGTAGGCGATGTACGGGTTTGCGCCCGGATCCGGAGAACGGAGCTCCACGCGCTTGAATTCATCATAAGCCGCCGGAATACGGATGAGCTGAGAGCGGTTTTCGCTGGACCAGGTCACATAGCGGGGGGCTTTGTTGGCGCCAAAACGCTTATAGGAATCCTCCGTGGGATTCAGGAAAATGGTCATGGCGGGAACACGGTTCAAGATACCGGCGATCATGTGATCGGTCATGTCTTCGCCATTGTCTGACTTTACGGAAATATTGATGTGCATGCCGTTTCCGGGCTGGTCGGTAATGGGCTTCGGTGAGAAATCCGCATACAGTCCGTTACGGAACGCGATGGAGCGGACCACGCGGGCAAAGGTGATGGCATTGTCGGCTGCCGTCAGCGGATCGGAGTAACGGAAATCGATCTCATTCTGGCCGGGACCTTCTTCATGATGAGAGCTTTCCGGCATGATGCCCATGCGCTCCAGCGTCAGACAGATGTCACGGCGGACATTTTCACCCTTGTCCAGCGGAGCAATATCCATGTAACCGGCCCAGTCATGGGGCTTTTTGGTCGGTTCGCCGTTTTCATCCAGATCAAAAAGATAAAACTCCATCTCGCTGCCAAAGGAGAAATGGAAGCCTTCCGATTCCGCGCGTTCCACTGCCTTTTTCAGCAGGGTACGGGCATCATTTTCAAAGACGGTGCCGTCCGGGTAGGTTACCGTGCAGATCATCTGAACAACGCGGCCGTGTTCGGGACGCCAGGGGAGAAGTGCCAGTGTGTCCGGATCCGGATGAAGGAGAAGGTCGGAATAGACTTCACCGCCAAAGCCACGAATCGCGGAAGCATCGATGGCGATGCCGTATTTAAAGGCACGCGTCAGTTCTCCCGGCATGATGGATTTGTTTTTCATGGTTCCGAATACATCGCAGAACGCCAGACGGATGAATTTGACATCCTCTTCGATTACATATTCCATGACTTCTTCGACTGAGTATTTCATAGTATTCCTTTCAATCAGGCAGGACAAATCCCGCGGCTTGTCGTAAGCTGCGGGCGAGTCCTGCTTTTATAACAGAATGAGCGTTTCGTACAGGTACTGCTATAAAAATATCCTATTTCGATTTAGTTTGCAACATACATTTGTTTGTAGGGGTTGCTGCTGTCCGGCGTAACGATCGTGAAAGGGGCATTCATCAGCGCTTCATAATCTTCATTGAACAGACGGCAGTATTCCTTCAGGTAGGAACTGACGGCTTCAAGGTCTTCAGCGGATGCGGGAGAAACGGTAACGCCCTTGTCAAAGCGGACATCCTTACAGTCGGAACGGAGGATCATTTTGCCGCCGTGCATACCCGTACCGGGGAAATTACCGACGATCTTTTTACCGGTCAGACCGAGGACGATGATGATGCCGCCGGCCTGATATTCGCCGAGGAAACTGCCCGCGCCGCCGCCGATGACGAGCGCCGGAACCTTTTCCTTATAAGCCTTCATGTGGATGCCTGCGCGATAGCCGGCGTTGCCCTTGACGTAGATCGTACCGCCGCGCATGGCGTAACCGGCCGCGTCGCCGATGTTGCCGTGGATGACGATGGAGCCGTCGTTCATCGTGTCACCCACCGCGTCCTGCGCGTTGCCGTTTACAACGATGTCCGCACCGTTTAAATAGGCGCCGAGCGCATTGCCGGGAACACCCTGAATGGTGATCGTACGGCCGCTCTGACCATCGGCAATGAAACGCTGACCCAGACAGTTCACGATCTCCAGATCGCCCGCTGTCTCGCGGATCCTGTCATTCAGTTTTGTAAAATCCAGTTCTTTCGCATCGATCGTTGTCATACTGTACCTCCCAGGACCGTGGTGCGGTATTCCTTTGAGAATGCCGCCAGCGCCGGTTCCTTTTTCAGCTTTTCAAAGTCTACGCTGTCAAGCGGCACGCGGTTGCGGATCATGGCTGTATAAATGCCTGCGCGGTCCACATCGCCCTCCACACGGATGCGCGGCAGCACCGGACGGTCCTTCAGGGCTTTGACCATGTCCTTCATGCCGGAATTGGCGAATGCACAGTTATATTCACAGAGATGGCAGCCCAGGCACCACTCTTCATTTACATAAACTCTTTTCATATCGTCACTCTCCCGCATGTGAAATGCCGAGGATCTCCAGTTCCTTTTCCGTGAGACCCACGCCGCGAAGCATCAGTCGGTTGCCGCGAAGGGCTTCAATCGAGTTGATGCCCATACCGCCCATCAGTTCCTTGATCTCATGATTCCATGCGGTCATCAGGTTGACAAGGCGTTCTGAACCTATATCGGGGTTCAGACGTTTGACAAGTTCGGGACGCTGAGTGGCAATACCCCAGTTGCACTTACCGGTCTGGCAGGTGCGGCACAGGTGACAGCCCAGAGCCAGAACAGCAGCGGTGGCGATGTAGCAGGCATCGGCACCCAGGGCGACGGCTTTGACAACATCGGCCGCGCTGCGGATGGAACCGCCGACTACAAGAGAAACATTGTTGCGGATACCTTCATCGCGGAGACGCTTGTCGACTACGGCCAGCGCAAGTTCAATCGGAATACCGACGTTGTCGCGGATACGGGTCGGCGCTGCGCCGGTACCGCCGCGGAAACCGTCGATGGCAATGATGTCCGCGCCGGATCGTGCCACACCGCTGGCAATGGCGGCGATGTTATGAACGGCTGCGACCTTGACGATGATGGGTTTCTTATATTCCGTGGCTTCTTTTAAGGAGTATACCAGCTGACGCAGATCCTCGATGGAGTAGATATCGTGGTGCGGAGCCGGTGAAATGGCATCGGAGCCTTCGGGAATCATACGGGTACGGGAAACATCGCCCACGATCTTGGTTCCGGGCAGATGTCCGCCGATGCCGGGCTTTGCGCCCTGACCCATTTTGATCTCCACTGCAGCACCGGCTTCCAGGTATTCCTTGTGAACACCGAAACGGCCGGAAGCAACCTGAACGATGGTGTTCGGTCCGTAGACGTAGAAATCTTCGTGCAGACCGCCTTCACCGGTGTTGTAATAAATGCCGAGCTCCTTGGAAGCACGTGCAAGAGATGCATGCGCGTTGTAGCTGATGGAACCGTAGCTCATGGCGGAGAACATGACCGGCATGGAAAGTTCCAGCTGCGGCGGAAGCTCCGTTTTTAAATTGCCGTTTTCATCGCGCTCCATGACGCCGGGCTTTTTGCCCAGGAAGACGCGGGTCTCCATCGGCTCACGCAGCGGGTCAATGGACGGATTGGTGACCTGAGAAGCATTGATCAGGATCTTGTCCCAGTAGACCGGAAGCGGCTTGGGATTGCCCATGGAAGAGAGCAGAACACCGCCGGAATTGGCCTGCTTGTAGATCTCACGAATGGTATCGGGCTGCCAGTTCGCGTTTTCGCGGAACGTGCAGTCGGATTTTACGATCTTCAGCGCACGGGTCGGGCAGAGCGATACGCAGCGCTGGCAGTTGACACATTTGGCGTCATCACTCAGGATGACATGACCTTCTTCATCATAGGTGTGTACCTCATTGGCACACTGTCGTTCACAGACGCGGCAGCGGATGCAGCGGGCGTCGTTTCTTACGACTTCAAATTCAGGATATAAAAATTCGATTCCCATATCAGTATTTACCCTCCTTTACCCGGACGATGAACGGTTCGCCGCCGGCCGGTGCCTGGATGTTCACGGCATCCTGTGCCATGACGCGGATCGCGGCTTCTTCACTGGCGATGAAAACAAGATCGTCCTTTTCACCGGTGACCATGCTGCGGAGCTTCAGGCGGTCGTTTAATGCCATCAGGCCGCCGTCAAATCCGAGAACGATGGAGAAGGGGCCGGTGATCAGCAGGCTGGAGTACACGGTACGGAGATAAGAAAGCTTTTTGGCAGTTTCCGCATCCCTTCCTGCGATGGTGCTCCAGAACGGCGCTGCAACAACGCTTGCGGCTTCTTCCAGGGACAGTCCCTGGCGGCGGAGCAGGTAGTCAAAAATATAAGTGATGACTTCCGTATCGGTCTGCAGCGTACATTTATAGCCGAACATTTCAATGAAACGGCGGTTGGCGTCATAGGAAGAAATTTCTCCGTTATGGACGATGGAATAATCAAGCAGTGTAAAGGGATGCGCGCCGCCCCACCAGCCGGGGGTATTGGTCGGATAACGTCCGTGCGCGGTCCAGCTGTAGCCTTCATATTCATCCAGCTGATAGAAACGGCCGACATCCTCCGGGAAGCCGACGGCTTTGAAGGTGCCCATGTTTTTGCCGCAGGAGAATACATAAGCATCCTTCACGGTGGAGTTGATCTTCATGGCACAGCGTACAACGAATTCCTTTTCATCGATCTGCAGGGCAGACATTCTGGAAGAAAGCGGCGATACGAAATAGCGCCAGATGATGGGCTTGTCGGTGATTTCCTTAATGGTACGGGTGGGAATGATCTCCGACTGAACGACTTCAAAATCTTCTTTCAGCATGGCCTCACAGGCCTTGCGGGTGTCTCTGTTATTAAAGAAAAAGTGCAGTGCGTACAGGTCCTTGTACTTCGGATAGATGCCGTAGCCGGCAAAACCGCCGCCCAGGCCGTTGGAACGGTCGTGCATGGGCTTCATGGCTTCAGTGATGCTTTCACCGGTCATGCGGCGACCTTCTTTTGAAATGACTGCTGCTATAGCGCATCCGGAAGGAATGCGGATCTGGCCTTCTTTTTCCATGGTAGGCTCCTTTTCGAAAAACATAAAAAAGCGCTCATTCCGACGGACTACGTCCAGGAACAAGCGCCTTTGCTCATTTCAATGCATCATAGCACAGCGGTAAAGTATTGTCAACGATTTTATTCCTTTCATAATTTAAGTGCCAGAAAATTCAAGGCCGATGAAAAAATAATGCACAAGAAACCTGAAGAAATTATGTAAATTATGCTTGACAAAGTGAAATCCACGATGTAGAATTCGTGCCATGGTAAGGCGAAGGCGTCTTTGAGATCTGTTTCTCGAGACGCCTTCGCCTTTTGTTATTTGCTTTCCGGCATCGTTTTCCGTTCGGAAGCGATGCATAAAACAGATCCTGAGGAGGTTCATTATGGAAATGGTTTCTGAATATTTCGGTTGCATGGTATTTGATGACAGAGTCATGAAAGCCCGTCTTTCCGCAAAGGTCTATCAGTCACTGAAGAAGACCATCGATGAAGGCGCTGAGCTGAATCTTTCCGTTGCAAATGCAGTAGCAGTGGCTATGAAGGACTGGGCCGTTGAGAATGGCGCCACGCACTTCACCCATTGGTTCCAGCCGCTGACCGGCATCACCGCTGAGAAGCACGACAGCTTCATCACCCCGTCTCCGGATGGCAGAGTTCTAATGGAGTTCTCCGGTAAGGAACTGATCAAGGGCGAGCCGGATGCATCATCCTTCCCGTCAGGCGGACTTCGTGCCACCTTTGAAGCAAGAGGATACACCGCATGGGATCCTACCTCCTATGCGTTTATCAAGGGTAAAACACTTTGCATTCCGACCGCGTTCTGCTCCTACACAGGCGATGCGTTGGATAAGAAGACACCCTTACTTCGATCTATGGAGGCGCTGAACAAGCAGGCTCTTCGTGTGCTGAAGCTTTTCGGCAAGGACGATGTCAAATGCGTTCGCACCTCTGTAGGTCCTGAACAGGAATATTTCCTGATCACCAAGGAAATGTATGAAAAGAGAAAGGACCTGATCTTCACCGGCCGTACCTTATTCGGTGCAATGCCGCCCAAGGGTCAGGAAATGGATGACCACTACTTCGGCGTTATCAAGCCGAGAGTAGCAGCATACATGGAGGACCTGAACAAGGAGCTCTGGAAGCTCGGCATCCTGGCTAAGACCGAGCACAACGAAGTTGCACCGGCACAGCACGAGCTGGCTCCGATCTACGCAACGACGAACATCGCTACCGACCACAACCAGCTGACCATGGAGATCATGCAGAAGGTTGCTCAGAAGCACGGCCTTGTATGTCTCTTACATGAGAAGCCGTTTGCAGGTGTCAATGGTTCCGGTAAGCACAACAACTGGTCCATTTCCACCGATACCGGCATCAACCTGATGTCACCCGGCGATACCCCGTATGAAAATGTACAGTTCCTGCTGTTCCTGACTGCTGTCATCAAAGCTGTTGATGATTATCAGGATCTTCTGCGTATCGCAGTTGCAACTGCAGGCAACGATCACAGACTTGGAGCAAACGAAGCACCGCCCGCTATCATCTCCATCTTCCTTGGCGATGAACTGAACAGTGTTCTGGAAGCCATCGTAAACGACACCCCGTATGCAGGTGCTGAAAAGACCACGATGAAGCTTGGCGTTGATGTTCTTCCGGCATTCCCGAAGGATACTACCGACCGTAACCGTACGTCTCCGTTTGCATTCACCGGCAACAAGTTCGAGTTCCGTTCCCTCGGTTCTTCCAACTCCATTTCCTGCGCGAACATCATGCTGAACTCCGCAGTTGCTGAGTCTCTGAAGATCTTTGCCGATGAACTGGAAGGTAAGGACAAGGAAGCAATCACTGAACTGATCAAGAGAGAACTCAAGGCACATCAGCGCATCATCTTCAACGGTGACGGTTATGACGCATCCTGGGTTGAAGAAGCTGAGAAGAGAGGCCTTCTGAACTACAAGACCACTCCGGACTGCATGCCGCATCTCATGGATGAGAAGAACGTTGCAATGCTGACCGGCCATAAGGTCTTCACCGTAACCGAGATTAAGTCCCGTGTTGAGATCATGCTTGAGAACTATTCAAAGACCGTTCTCATCGAGGCAAACACCATGGCTGACATGGCAAAGAAAGAGATCCTTCCGGCAGTTGAAGCTTATGCAGCTGAAATCGCAAAGACCGCAGGTCTGAAGAAGGCTGTTGATGAGACGCTGGCTCTTACCTATGAGCGCAAGGCTATCGCAAAGCTGTCCATGCTGACGGATATGATCGACATGAAGGCAGCCGATCTTGAAAAGGAGATCGCAAAGGTCAAGACCATCGGCGAAGTCATTCCGGAATCTTATGAGATCCGTGACGCGCTGATCCCGGCTATGAACGAGCTTCGTGCTGTATGTGATGAGGCTGAGACCGTTACTGCTGAAAAGTACTGGCCGTTCCCGAACT